>DAONFX010000054.1:0-13231 GCA_035403825.1 Anaerolineaceae bacterium | reverse complement strand
TGCCGATGTGGTGCCGCTGCTGACCGATGAGGTCATGGCGCGGATTGAGGCCGCGTTGGAAGGCTACCGGGAGGAGTAACCTCTTTGAATACCAGACGAGGACGCGGTCTGCCCGCGTCCTCGTCTTTCGTTGCGAAACAACAAAATTCTGGAGAAGCCTTCTTTAGTTTTCAACAGCATGAGGAAGCTTCTGGCCCTCCATTCCCCTCTCCCCCCAGCGCCCTGGCCTGCGCCTCGCGCCACTTGCGCACCCGCTCCGCCACTTCCTGTTCGTACCCCTCTTCTGATGGTTCGTAAAAACGCGTGCCTTTCACGCTGTCCGGCAGGTACTGCTGCGGGGTCCAGTGCCCGGGGTGGTTGTGCGGATAATCGTAGCCCGCGCCGTGCCCAAAGCCTTTCGCGTCCCGGCTGGGGTCCATCAGGTGGATGGGCACCGGACCGGCGCCGTTCTTCTCAATCTCTTCCAGCGCCTTAAAATACGCGCCGGCGGAGTTGGATTTGGGCGCAGTGGCCAGGTAGAGCGTGGCTTCCACGATCGGGTACACGCCCTCGGGCAGCCCGATGTACTCAAAGTTCTGCGCGGCGGCGCTGGCAACCAGGATGGCGCGCGGGTCCGCCAGGCCGATATCCTCGCTGGCCAGGATGATGAGCCGCCGCAGGATGAAGCGCGGGTCCTCGCCGGCGTGCAGCATCTTCGCCAGCCAATACAGCGCTGCGTCCGGGTCGGAGCCGCGCACGGACTTGATGAAGGCGGAGATGGTATCGTAGTGCGCGTCGTCGGTCTTGTCGTAAATCACCGCACGCTTCTGGATGGATTCCTGGGCGACGTCCAGGGTGATGCGCAGCTCAGCGTCTTGCAGCGGGGTGGTCTCCACTGCCAGTTCGAGCGCGTTCAGTGCGCTGCGCGCGTCTCCTCCGGCGGTGCGCGCCAGGTGCAGCAGGGCATCTTCGTCAGCGCGGATCTTGCGTCCGCCGTAGCCGTTGATGGGATCCGCCAGCGCGCGCCGCAGCAAGGTCAGGACGTCCGCTTCCGTCAGGGGCTTCAGTTCAAAGATGCGCGAGCGGCTGACCAGCGCTTTGATGACGTCGAAGTAGGGGTTCTGCGTGGTCGCGCCAATTAGGGTCAGCAGGCCGGATTCCACGTGCGGGAGGAGGGCGTCTTGCTGAGCTTTGTTCCAGCGGTGAACCTCATCCACAAACAGGATGGTGCGCTTGCGGTACAGCCGGCGGCGCTCCGCGGCGTCCTTGATGACCTCCCGCAGGTCTGCCACGCCGGCCAACACCGCGCTCAGGCTGACGAACTCTGCCTGGGTGAGCAGGGAGATGACCTGCGCGATGGTTGTCTTGCCGGTGCCGGGCGGGCCGTAGAAGATGATGGACGAAAACAGGCGGTCAGCCTCAATCGCGCGGCGCAGGAGCGTGCCGGGCCCGATGATGTGGTCCTGCCCGATGATGTCGTCGAGCGTTTTGGGGCGCATGCGAGCAGCCAGGGGCGCCTGCTGGGAAAGCTGGTCGGCGAGGGAGTAGTCAAAAAGGTCCATGGGATGATTCTATCATAGCTATTATGTTCTAGGGTTCATGGGGAAGCTGCCAGAAAAACAAGGTTTTCTGAAGCCGGCAGAGCCTTGTCCCACGCAGGAACAGGCAAGGGCTGGCAAGTATTCTATTTTTGTTCCGTGAACCGGCACTTGGGCGGATTCCTTTGGAAATATTCCGAAAATTCCCTATACTGTAGATAAGGTCGTGCTTCTTCCAGAATACTTTCACAACCAATCAGGAGGTATCTCATGCCAAGACGTTTCTCCTCCCTGATGTTCATCAGCATCCTGCTCTGCGCGGGTTTGCTCGCGGCTGCTCCCGCGCAACCTGCCAGGGCAGACACGTACACCGTTACCAATTCCAGCAGCTCCGGGGCGGGGTCTTTACGCCAGGCTATCCTGGACGCGAACAATCATGCCGGTCAGGATATTATCGGCTTTGCCATCCCGACCAGCGACCCCGGATATTCCTCGGCGCTGGGTGTCTGGTTCCTCCGCCTGAGCTTTGTTCTTCCGATGCTGGAGGACCCAGCCGGCGTGGTGATTGACGGGTCGACCCAACCCGGCAGCAGCCCCGATCTACCCGGGATTATCATCGAGCATACCACCGCCGTCCCGGTAGGGGTCAGCCTGCTCAAGATTATCTCGCAAGATAACACTATAAAATACCTGGGCTTTTTTAACGGCCGCGGCGACGGCGTCATTATCGATGGGGATCAGAACGTGCTCATGCACAACCAAATCTTTGCCTCCGCAGGCTACGGGGTCCATTTGCTCGCGGGCGCCGAAGAAAATAGCATTGATGGCAATAAGATTTGCGGGCACGCCCTGGACGGCATCCGCCTGCAGTCCGCGCACCACAACGTGATAAACAACAATTCGGTCGGGGAGCAGCCGCTTTACCTTCCCAGCGTCGGGAGGAATCTCGGGAATGGCATCAGCCTGATCCAGAGCGACAGCAACACCATCAGTGGAAATCTGATCAGCAATAACACGCTGGACGGGCTGCTTTTGTCGGAATCCGATGAAAACCAAATCCTCCAGAACACCATCGGCCTGAATCTGTCCCGGACAAGCGAGCTGGGCAACGGCGGCTACGGCATTCTGTTGGAACAGAGCGCCGGCAATCTGGTGGATGAAACCTGGATTTCGGGCAACGACAAGGACGGCATCCGCCTGACGGGCGCGAACGCGGCCGGGAACATTCTCCAACGCAATTCCATCGGTGCAAGTTATTCTGGCCCTATCCCCAATGCCCAGCACGGGATTGGGCTTTACAACGGTGCGCATGACAACACCATCGGCAGCGGGTCGGATGGAGATCTCAATAATCTCATCCTCTACAACGGTTGGAGCGGGGTTGCTGTGGTGGATTCTGCTCTGGGCAGCAATGTTATCGGGAACAATTTTATCTATAACCAGGAATTCTACGGCATCCACATCAACAACAGCGTAAGCAACGCGCTTGTCGCGAATACCATCGCCGGTAACGGCGGCATTGGGGATTGCGCGGGCGTGCGCATTGAAAACAGCAGCGGCACCGAAGGCGCGGCGGATATCAATCTTATCTGGGATAACAGCATCCGCAACAATCACGGCAAAGGTATCCAGTTGGTTGGCGGCGCGAACAACGGGATAGCCGCTCCCGTCATCACCAGCGCCAGTTGTAAAAATGTTTTAGGTATAGCCTGTCCGGGCTGCTGGGTGCAGGTTTTTTCGGATGATTATGACGAAGGCCGCGTGTTGGAGGGAGTCGCAGTCGCAAACAGCTTTGGCGTTTTCTCGCTCTCCAGCAGTTTTACCGGGCCGCACTTGACGGCTGTGGCGGTGGACGGACCCGGGAATTCCAGCGAGTTTTCGCTGCCGGCGCTCGGCTGCTTCCGGCATTGGCTGCCAATCCTGATGAAGTAGGCAGTTCCTGCAGCCCGCAGCTGTACGCTGGGACGAAGTCCGGGATTGACCCTGGGGCAGGCGTCGGGGAACTGGTTAATCCTGCCGTAAACCCGTCCCTGAGTTACCGCCTCAAATAAAAAAAGCCCGCGCGAACCCGGCGCGGGCCTGTGCATCGCCTTGAATGATGGTCAATATCCGCTGCCGGTATCCACGACGTTGTAAAGCGGCTGATTCTCCTGGTAGCGCTTCAGGTTCTCTACGAACAGATCCACAACATCATCTACCAGGTGGGTGGAGGCTCCGGAAATGTGCGGGGTAATGATGACCTCGGGTAAGCTCCACAGGGGGCTTTCCGCGGGCAGCGGTTCCGACGAGAACACATCCAACACCGCGCCGCCCACTTTACCCGCCCGGACGGCCTGCGCCAGGGCGTTTTCATCAATCAAATCCCCGCGGGAAACGTTCACGAGATACGCGCCCGGTTTCATGGCGTCGAACATCTCGGTGGAGAACAGGTGCTTGGTCTCTGGCGTCAGCGGCAGGGTAAGCACCACGAAATCGCAGTCTTTCAGCATGCCCTTCAGCCCCTCAATCGGGTAAAGACGCTTAAAATAGTGCCCCATCGGATCTCCCAGGCCGACCGGCGTGTAGCCGCTGTCTTCCAGCTTCATCAGGTCGCGTTTGGCTGCCAAAACGTTCACGCCCAGGGGGTATAACAGACGCGCCACCTCCCTGCCGATAGACCCGTAACCCACGATGCCGACTGTGCTGCCGCGCAGCTCCAGCGGCTGCAGGGACCTGGAGGCGTTGTTGCCCCATTTATGCTCCTTTTGCAGGGCGATAGCTTCGGGCAGCTTGTGCCCCAGCATCAGCAGCGCCATGAGCACATATTCGCCCATCTGGCTGATCATGACCCCGCTGGCAGAGGTGAGCACGATGCCCGGGTCGGCAGCCAGCGACTGCTTCAGCGCCCGGTCTACCCCGGCCAGTGAGATTTGGATCCATTTAAGCGCGGGCACCTGTTCGCGCGCGGGCAGCTGTTTGCCATCCGCGAAGAGCACCTCGGCTTTTTCCCAGGCTTCTTTGGGCAGATCCGCGAAAGATTTCCCGGCGCTGACGGTCAGGTGAATGTGTTTACCCAGCGCTTTGATGCGGGCTTGTTGGGCTTCCGTGAGGGGCACGGTGCTTAAAATTTCCAGTGTTTTGTTCTCATCCATCAAATATATATCCTTTGCGGGTCCAGTTCTTCCCGTAAAATGCGCAGTTCTTCCTCCGCGGGCGCGGGGGTAATTTCAATGGTTTCCGCTTGCTTCAACGCCCAGCCGGTGTTGGCCTGCGCCTGTTCAAAGTTGCAGCCCGGATGCAGGGCCGCCAAAACCAGTTCGCCGTTCGCGTCGGGCTTGAGGATGCCCAGGTTCGTAACAACCGCCTGCGGACCAGCGCCGCGCACGCCCGTTTTCGCACGGGCGTCCCCGCCTTCCAGAAAACCAGCCGAGGTGTGAAAATCCACCCGGGCGGGGAAGCGCCGGAGTTGATGCGGGGTGATGATGTAGCAGCGATTGGCCCAGGCGGCGATTTCCATTGAACCGCCGGAGCCCGGCAGCCGCACTTTGGGGTGCTGGTAATCCCCGATGACCGTGGCGTTGATGTTGCCGAACTGGTCAATCTGCGCGCCGCCCAAAAAGCCCACGTCGATATTACCGCGCTGCAGATAGAGCGAAAACACTTCGAACATCGAACAGACCGATAGCGCACCGCTCACCAGGGTCGGGTCGCCGATGGAAAGGGGCAGGCGGTTTGGCCTGGCGCCGATGACCCCGGCCTCGTAAATCATCTGCAGGTTGGGGGCGTGCGTGCGGCGGGCAAGGTTGCAGGCCAGGTTCGGGATGCCGACGCCGACAAAGACCTGGTCGCCGTCCTTGAGCAGGCGGGCGGCGTTGATAATCATCAGTTCGGCGGCGTTGTATGACGATTCCGGCATCTCAGTAGCTCCCGTAATTGACCGGCGCGCTCAGGCGCAGGCCCGGCTTCAGGCGTTCGCGCGTTTCCTCGCCCAGCTTTGAAAGGTATTCCACCCGGTCCTTCACGCCGTAAACCCATTCATCCAGGTAGGCTTGCATACCGGTCTCATCCTTGCTGATTTCCTCCCAGCGCAGGTACAGGTCGTTATCACGGTCGTAGTAGCCTTGGGTGTAAGAGGGGTGCGCGCACCAGGGCACATGGCAGACCGCGCTGACTACCAATGAGGGGATCAGCGTGCGGTTAGGGTCGGAGCGGATGACGTCCGCGTCCACGATCTCTTCCGCGGTCAGGATGACGCGCCTGGCGGCGAAGGCAGCCTCGCGCTGTTCGCCCAGGATGCCCCAGATGTGCGCGTTGCCTTCGCTGTCCGCGCGCTGCACATGCACGATGGCGACGTCCGGGCAAAGCGCCGGCACTACCACCACATCTTCACCGCCGTAGGGGTCCTGAACGCGGCGGTAGAGCGGATTGGCTTTCTCAAGGTCCAGAGCGCCGGTCTGACGCATGGGCATGAAGGGCAGCCCGCTGGCGCCCGCCTGCAGGCGGCTGATCATCCCGAAATGGGAGTATTCCTCCCATTCCAGGCTGCCGTTTTGCATGCCGTCGCGCAGCCACTTGAGCGAGCCCACGCCCGGGTTGCCGGAGTACGAAAAGATGACCTTGCGGGCGCAGCCCGCGGCCACCATCTGGTCGTAAATCAGGTCAGGGGTGGCACGCGCCAGGACGAGGTTTTTCCTTCCCTGGCGAATGATTTCGTGCCCGGCGGCAAAAGGGATGAGGTGCGTAAAGCCGGCGGCATACACAAGGTCCCCGTCGTGCACGTGCTGTCGGACGGCTTCGCTCAGACTGGTCAGTTTGGACATGCTAATTTTTCCCGCTTTCAATCCAGGATTTGTGTTTGTGCTTTTCCTCCTCGCGTTGGGAGGGGGAAAGAGCCGCTTTGGCAGGCTTTTCCTGCGGGTGGACGCGCAGCAGGGTGAGCCCCAAAGCCAACACCAGCAGCCCCAGAATTTGGAGCTGACCGATGGCTTTGCCGGTCCACCAGTTCACCAGCAGCCAGGCAAGGTTTGCCAGCCCGACCAGGGTCAGGATGCGTCCAAAGCTGCGGAGAAGGGTTTTCATGCGCGCCCGCGGGTCGGATTGGGTTTACAGGCGGCGTACGCGGTTGCGGATTTGCTCGCGCATGTAAAGCGGTACGTAATACAGCCCGCCGCTGTTCTTGCCGCTGGAGCCCGAGCCTTTCCAGCCGCCGAAGGGCTGGAAGCCGGGCCAGGCGCCGGTGGTGCCGCCCTGGGGGCGGTTGGTATAGACTACGCCGGCTTCGATATGGTCAAAGAACCATTCGGACTCGGATGGGCTGCCGTAGAAGCCGGCGGTGAGCCCGTACTGGACGTCATTGGCCAGCGCGATGCCTTCCTGCAGGTCTTTGACCGGGCTGACCATCACAATTGGCACGAACATTTCCTGCTTCCAAAGTGGATGCGAGAGCGGCACGTCTGCCACAATGGTGGGGGCGCAGAAGTAGCCTTTGGCAAGCGCGCCTTCCGTCAGGGTTTTGCCCCCGACGAGCACTTTGCCTGCCGCGCTCAGGTCTTCCATAAAGCGCTGGTAGTCGGTGTAGCTCTTCTTGTTGATGACCGGACCCATATACGTCTGCAGCTCGGTCGGATCCCCGATAGAGAGCTTTTCGGTGAGTTCCACCATGCGTTTGGTCACAGCCTCGTAGAGCGGCTCTTCGATAAAGACGCGCGAACAGGCTGAACACTTCTGCCCCTGCAGCCCGAAGGCGGAGCGCACACTGCCCAGGGCGGCATCTTCCACATCTGCGAGGCGGGAAACAAGCACGGGGTTCTTGCCGCCCAGCTCCAGGATGGTCGGGCGCACGTAGCGCGCGTGCCCGAAGTTGCAGTAGATATTCATCCCGACCTCGTACGAGCCAGTGAAGGTGATGCCGGCCACGTCCGGATTGTTAATCAGCGCTTCGCCCAGCGTGGAGCCGGGACCAGTGACGAAATTGAACACGCCGTCGGGAATGCCCGCCTGGCGCATGCAGTCCACGAGCAGCGCAGGCGACCAGCTGGTATCGCTGGCAGGTTTCATCACGACGGTATTGCCTGATACCAATGCCGCGCCGGCAGGCCCACAGGTCAGGGAGGCCGGAAAATTGAAGGGGCTGATTACCAACCACACGCCGTAGGGGCGCAGGACCGATTGGTTGGTGGAGACGAAACCCGAGAGCGGGTCGCTGTTCATCTGGCGGATAAAGCCGCCGTTCGCCTCCATCTGCGCGCAGGCATAGCGGATGAGGTCTGCCGCTTCGGCGACCTCTCCCAGCGATTCCATGCGGTTTTTGCCCACCTCCAGCGCCATTGCCGCGGAAATTTCGTAGATGCGCGCGTCGATATTTTCAGCGGCCTTACGCAGCAGGTACACGCGCTCTTCCCAGTTCATGCGGCTCCAGGCGGGGAAGGCGGCTTTGGCGGCCGCAACCGCGTCGGCGGCATCCTGGGCTGTGCCTTTTTGGAAGGTGGCCAGATGCATTTCGGTGTTGATGGGGGAGTGGGCGTAGTGCTTATCCGCCGAGAAGCGCTCCTGCCCGTTAATGAGCATCGGGTATTCGCGCCCGAGCCCGGTTTTGACTTTTTCGAGTCCCTGCGCGAAGCGCGTATGCAGTTCTTCTGGGGGATTGAACATCGTGCTGTAGGTGAGTTTGAAGGACGTCGCTTCCGTCATAGGTCAGAATCCTCCGGGAATATGAGATTGTTTTGGTGATTGTATCATAGATGGACTCATCGGCTGGCGGAGTGTAGAGCGGGGGGTCCGAAGCTTGCGCGGAGTGCTTTTCGTAGGTCGGGTTGCGCATTACAACCTGACTAATTGGCGGTTTGGAGAACGAAAGATGGAGACCTGACGGTCAAACTCCGCGCTCGGTGCGGTTTCACTCCGCTTCGCTTCGGGGATAATAAACACCAGAGCGATCAAGCTGCCCTACGACTTGATACAAATAGATACAAGAGAAGAAAACAGAGTTTGCCCGGGAAGCTCTACCCCTTCGCCAGCCGCAGCCGCTCGAAAGACCCGTTCAGCAAATCCAGCACCAAAAGCTCCCCGCGCAGGCCGGGCTTGCCCAACAAAAGCTTGACCGCCTCGGCCGCCTGCACCGCCGCCGTCATCCCAGCCGTAAAGGCAAGCGCGCCCTGTTCGTATTCCTCGCCGTGCTCCGCGTCCGCGTCCGGGTAGACCTGGTCCAGCAGGTTCTCGCCAGGTAAAACCACGCACACTTGCCCCAGCCATCCCCCAATCGCGCCGTGCACCAAGGGCACCCCCGCCCGCGCGCAAGCCTTCTGCAGCGTTCTGCGCGCCGGAATGCTGTCCAGGCAGTCCAGCGCCACCTGGCAGCCTTCCAGCAGCTGCGCGGCGTTCTCCTCAGTCAGGAGCGCTTGCACGCCCTCCACCCGCGCCAGGGGGTTGACCGCCTGCATGCGCTGCACCGCCGCCAGCGCCTTGGGCCTGCCCAAATTCATACTGGAGCTGAGCAGTTGGCGGTTGAGGTTGCCCTCGCTGAAGCTGTCCGGGTCCACCGCGCGCAAATTGCCCACGCCCAGCCGGCCGAGGTACTCCAGCACAAAGCCGCCCAGCCCTCCGCAGCCGGCCAAGAGCGCGCGGCACCCCGCCAGGCGCTCCTGTTCCCCGGGGCTGATGGCGAGCATGTTGCGCAGGTAGCGACCGGGCTGCATTGCTTATCCCCCCGCAATGAGGTGCAGCACCTGCACGTCATCCCCATCCGCGATCAGGCGCCGGGCGTAGGCTTCTTCCGGCACGTACTCGCCGTTGACGCGCACGATGATATGCCGGAAGACGTAGCCCATCTCATCCAGCAGGGCTTGCACGTTCAGGCCGTCGCGCCAGGGCTGCTCACGGGTGTTTACGCTAATCATAGGTGCTTTTCCACGACCTCCAGCAGCATCGGCAGGTCCATCCCGATTTCCTTCAGGTGTTCGGGCTTGGGCACGCCGTCGTTCGTCCAGCCGCGGCGTTTGTAGACCGCGTCGGTGAGCAGTTCGAACTGCTTTTCGCGCCAGGTGCGCGTGGCGGCGATTTTTTCTTCCAGGCTCAGCGTTTCGGGGTCCAGACCTTGCAGTTCGCGCAGCTGCTTGTCGTAGCGTTCCTGCCGGGAGAGGTACTCCTCCGCGGTTACCGGCCCGAGCGAGCGGTAGGGCGCCTTGTCGTGCTTTCGCAGGCCGCTGCCCATGCGCAGGTTGAACACGCGCTGGAAGTTGTAAACCCGTTCGGACTGGCGGATGAGTTCGTCGTTATCAATTTTCTTGCCGGTCACCGCGTTGAAGATATCCACGTAATTCTGGACGTGCTCGGGGACCTTGGCGGGCGTGTCGGTTTTGTAGTTATCCGCCGGCACAATGTCGTTCCAGGGCAGTTTGCACAGGCCGCACAAGCCAAACCAGGTGCGGAACATGGGGTAGTAGAACAGGGCGTAGGCTTTATCTTCGAAGGTTGGGATTTGGTTGTTGACCATGTCCATGAAAATCAGCCAGGCTTCGTCGTGCTGGGGGCCTTTGTTGGTGAGCGCGAAGCCGCCCTGCTGCGCCAGGCTCTCTTTGTGCAGGTATTCGGAGTATTCCAGACCTTTGTTTTCCATGCCGATATCTTCCAGCAGCTTGGGGTCTGCGCCAAAGCGCTCCACAAAAACCTGTTTCAGGCGGCGGATACCTAAACCTGCCAGGAGGCCAAAGCCTTCCCCGCGAGACATCTGGTGCAGGAGTTCCAGCGAGGCAGCTGCGTTTCCGAAGCGCAAATCCAGCCCGCCGGTATGCTCCGGGCCGATTTGCTCACGCTCATAGCATTCCATGATGAAAGCGACCGTCGTGGCGTAGGAAATCAGGTCGATGCCGTAGGTGTCGCAGTAGAAGTTCTGTTCCAGGATGGCCTGGGGGTCAAAGATACCCAGGTTAGCGCCCAGCCCAGCAGCGCATTCATATTCCGGCCCGTCCACGGTCACGCACTGCCCGGCGTAAGGGCCGGTCAGCAGCTTGAAGTGGTCGGCGGCTTTGGCGCAAGACATGGTGCAGCCGTACCAGCAGCCGTCGTGCAGGCCCTGGGTCAGGTATTGGGTGATGAACACCTCGGGCGAGATTTTCACCGCCTCCGGGTCTCCGCCGGTCTGGAAGTTGCGCGTGGGCAGCAGGTCGTACTTGTTCATCACCAGGATGGTGTTGGCGGTGCCGATTTTGCGCATGCCGTTCTGTTTTTCGTCCAGGTCGTGCATTTCTTTGTGGTACTTGACGCCGATGCGGTTGAGCGCGGCGATATCGGCAGGGTTGTTCAGGTTCGGTTTGATGCCCTTGAACTTGACCACCAGCGCTTTGATGTGCTTGTCGCGCAGGATGGTGCCCAGGCCGCCGCGCGCGGCCTGCTTGAAGCGCACGGTCTTGCGGCGCGGGTCGTAGAAGCTAAAGTTGAGCATGCCCATCAGGACGTGCTTGGCCGCGCTGCCGGAGGAAACGACCGAGACGTGTACCTTGTCTTCCTCGCTGCCGGCAAAACGGGTGGTCAATTCCTCCGCCAGCAAATGCGAGTCCTCGGGGTACTCCTCGCCTTCCTCGATGGAGATAACGCCTTCATTGCCGTCGATGAAGATAATCAGGTCCTTTTCGGCCTTGCCCTGCAGTTCCAGCGCATCCCAACCGGCAAACTTGAGCAGCGGCCCGAAGTAGCCGCCGGCGTTGCTGTCAATCGGGATGCCGGTGAGCGGGGAGATGGCGCATACCAGGGTCTTGCCTGTGCCGGAATACTGTGTGATGCCGCCCAACGGGCCGACGCTCATCACGATTTCGTTCTCCGGCGAGTCCCAGCGGGTGTCGGGCGTGACGGCGTTCCAGAGGTACCACAGGTCAAAGCCTTTGCCGCCCACGAACTTCTCTTTCATGAACCCGGTGACTTCTTTTTCCTCGATGCGCAGGTCGCCCACGTTGATGTAGAGGGATTTATTGGAATAGCCGCGCTCAATTTTGGCGGGGGTATAGTGGATTTGCTTGAGAATTTTGCCCATTTTTCAGTCCCCTTTGCTCTGACTTACCAGGATTTCCAACGCGCCTTCGGGGCAGGCCTTCACGCAGATATTGCAAGCGATGCACTTGAAGGGCACCAGCAGGTCGTCGCTGTAGAACATGGAGAGCTCGGAGCAGAAACCGACGCAGCCCAGGCAGCCAACGCACTTCTTCCTGTCAATGCGCACCACGCCGTTCTTATCGCGGTGGATGGCGTCGGCGGTGCACATATTGATGCATTCGCCGCATTGAGTGCACATAATCGCGTGGAAGGTGTTGAAGTTGTTGTTGATGCGGATGGCGGATTTGAGGCGGTCGTCAGTCCTGAAATATGCCTGGGAACAGGCCAGCTCGCACGCGCGGCAGCCTGTGCATATCTCCTGCTTATGGGTGAGGACTTTCATCAGGAGCTTCCTTTCCTAAGGGTGATACGCCTATTCTAAGGTGAGGCGTGCTTTCCGTCAACCAGAGGGGGCGGGGCGTGTTTTGGGTTTGAGTCAATCGGAAACAGCAGCTTTACTTCAGCGTTTCGTAAGGGATTGGTTCCACCTCGCGCCCCTGGCCGGATTTTTCTTCCAGCTTGCCGTTCGGGTAGTAGAAGCGCTGGCGCAGCTGCCAGGTGAGCGGGCCGTGGTGGCGGTAGCCCTGGTAGGTACCCCAAAACTGGCAGACCCGGAACCAGAGAATGCTGAAGAAGTGTCTGCCCAGGACTTTTTGGCGGGAGGCGTTTTGCATGTCCCGCAGGATATTGCGCGAACTGAGGCGCACAAAGTCCACAAAGCCGAAGCGTTCATGCGTGTAGATGTAGCGGAAGGCAATCGCTTCGCGCCGGTAGCGGTTGTACACGCCGCGCGGGGTTTCGTTGTGCACGTGCACGATGACCGCCTCGGGGGCATAGTGGATTTTGTAGCCGGCCTGCAGGATGCGATTCGCCCAATCCAGGTCTTCCAGACCGGGCAGAGTTTCGTTGTAGGGGTGCTCGAGCGCGAGCGCGCGGCGCACGGCGGCGTTGGCGTTGTTGCAGAAGGCGCTGTCCTGATAGGGTTGGGTCGTATCCGGGAACCAGCTGGCAAAAATCTGCTCCTCGGAGTATTTGGTGGTCTCGCCGCCGCGCTGCTTGCCGTAGACCAGCGCGATAGCGGGGTCGGCGAAAGGCGCCAGCAGCTTTTCCAGCCAGTCCGGGTAGACGGGGTAGACATGTGCGCTGGCGAAGACCAGGAACTCCCCGTTGGCGGCCTGAATACCGCGGTTGAGCGAGCGCCCGAAAGTGAATTCCTCAGGGGCGATGTGGACGAGTTTGGCGGAGAAGCCTTGCGCGATTTCCACGGTCCGGTCGCTGGAGCCAGAGTCGACCAGGATAATTTCGGCGTCTTGCACGCTTTGGCGGGCGATGCCTTCCAGCAGGCGGGCGATATGCTTTTCTTCGTTGTAAGAGCGGATGATGATGGAACAGCGGGGCTGGGTCAAGAGGCACCTGTTTTGTGTTTTTTACCGGGTGAAGTACTCGCCGGAAGCTTATTATACATTGTTTCCGCTGGCTGTCCGCGCGCGCGGGCTTGCCTTGTCAGCGAACCCGACAGGACATAGTCGTAGTCGCAGGTCCGGTGGAGCGGCAGCGCAACCCGACAGAACATGATCGCAGGTCGGGTGGGGCGGAGGCGCAACCCGACAGAACGTAGTCGTAGGTCGGGTGGAGCGGCAGCGCAACCCGAC
>DAONFX010000053.1:0-13376 GCA_035403825.1 Anaerolineaceae bacterium | reverse complement strand
ATCCTTGAACACTTTTTCTTTTATCAACACTTTTTCTTTTGTCAACACTTTTTCTACACTTTTTCTTTCCCCATTTTCGAGCTCTTCAGGTATACTTAGCTTGACTGTTATGGTCATTGGAAGTTCCTTTCTTTTGTTTTTAAGCCAAACTAATTGTATAGGAACTTCCTCTTTTTTTTCTTGACTACGGACCTTTGAAACGCATACAACAATCTACAATCCTTAACATATTTGAATGCATTGTTATATAATCTATTTGCAAAGACAAATTTATAAAACATTGTTTCAAAATGATTTTTGTGCAGTACCTTTTTTATACCCGAGACTATCACTTGAATCTTACCTGTTATCTTTAATCACTGAGCGAAGGAGCCAAAATATGATCGTCGGCAAAAGAATGTCATCCCCCATTATCACAGTTCCACCAAGCATGCCGCTTAATGACGCGGTTACCCTGATGAAGAAAGAAAAAATCCGCCACATGATCGTCGCGGAAAAGAACAAAATGGTCGGGCTGGTTACCCAAAATGACCTGGAAAACGCCCTTTCCTCCAAAGCCACCACGCTCAGCGTTTGGGAGCTGAACTATCTGATTGACCGCATCAAGGTTTCGGACGTCATGGTGAAAGATGTGATCACTGCCACGGAAGATATGCCTGTGGAAGAAGCCGCCCGGCTGATGGCAGATAACAAAATCAGTTCGCTTCCCGTGCTGCGCGGCGACGAGGTGGTGGGCATCATCACTGAAACCGACCTTTTCCGTCTCTTCCTTGAACTGCTTGGCGCGCGTGAATATGGGGTAAGAATTTCCGCAATTCTCCGCAATGAGCCCGGTGCCATCGCCAAGCTTACCCAGTCTATCTACGAAGCTGGCGGTGATATTATCGCCATCGGCACATTCACTGGCGAATCCTTGTCCACTGTTGAAATCACCGCCAAAGTCCGCGGCATTGAAGAGCAAAAACTGAAACAAATCCTGGAGCCGGTGGTACAAGAGCTCCTGAATATTTATACAAGCTGACACCGAGCCTTAACTCGCGATATCTAAGCTTCCCAACACCAGGAAACTAGACTGGGCTGAGGGCTGCCTCAGGAGTATCCTGTTAAACAAAACCCGCGTGCATGCGGGTTTTTTTTTGTTGCTGTGCCGCGCATACTCCAATCCTACGCGCAGTACCACGAAAATATTAAAAGTCGATTCTCTATAAATTTGGGACTAACTTGAGCAGTTCATTCAGTTCGTTACCTACCACGAGCAGCTCTTCTCCGAATGTCTGAATTTTCGAGCACTCCATTCGGAAAGCAGGACCCGCGATGGCCAACGAAGCTATCGGTGTGCCGTCACTCCGGAACAAAGGCACTCCCACGGCGTGGATGCCGGTTTCTAGCCCTTCGCAGTCCAAGGAATACCCGCGTTTCCGCGTCTCGCGCATATCTTCCAGGAAAGCCTCACGGGTGGGAACGATATTTGGCGTGAAGCTGATGTTCGTGTTTTGCAGAACAGCCAGGGCCTCTTCTTCCGGCAGCCAGGCCAAGATAGCTTTCCCGGATGCCGTGCTAAAGGCCGGCAAATGCTGCCCCATCGATGACGCCAGTTTAACCCGCTGTGGGCTTTGAATGACATCCAGGAACAAGGCCTCTCCATTATCCAGGATAGCAAGGTCAATCGTCTCACGATATTTTTCGTTCAGCATGCGCATATACGGCAGCGCAATCTGGCGAATGCCGATGTTTTCCTGGCTCAGGTAAGCCATTTGCAGCAGGCGGTAGCCCAACCGGTAAACGCCCGTCTCGGGATCCCGACGAACAAAATTGCGCCGCTCCAGGGTTGCCAACAAACGGTGGACGGTGCTCTTATGAATCCCAATCCGTTCCGATATCTGGGTCATATTTAGTGCTGGGGTCTGTGCGTTGAAACACAATAGCACATCCAATGCTCTGTCCACTGCCCTCACGGAGTTGCTGCTGTCGTTCCCGTTTTCTTCCTGGTTGTTCAGATAATCCATTGCTTCCACCGTTTCCTGCCGAGTTTCATTCTATGAAATATACCACACACAATCCTTGTCGATGGTCAAAATAACCCATGGAGTGTCGCATCAAACTTTCAGGTGTTTATCCAGGAATGCGTAAACAATTTCTAGATTCTCGTCGCTCTCAAAATATGGGTCGGCGTGCATGACATGGTTTTCAAACACATCCAGGTGCACCTTACCCTTTCCGGCGGTCTTTTCAATGGCCGCGGCAAATTTTATCGACTGCTGGACCGGAACGACCGGGTCGTGGTATCCATGCTGCAGCAGAAAGTACGGCGCGGCGGATGTTATATACGCCGCAGGGCTGGCTTTCCAGACCAATTCGGGAACCTGCGTAATCTGCGCGCCCAACAGGCAGGATTCCGGCGATTCCGGCAGGGAATGGTCGCTGGGTCCGTTTCCGGTTTCCGCCAGCATCGCGTCCATTTCCAAAAAGCTGTATGTCGGGCCATACCAAACCACAACCGCACGCACCCGGGTGTTTTCTTCGGCATTACCCGTCGAAAAATCTTCCAGATCCGCTACGCCCTCAGAAGTGGCCAGCAGCGCCGCCAGGTGCCCGCCCGCGGATCCACCCCACAGTCCGATGCGCTCCTTGTCCAGTTTATATTCCCCGGCATGCGCTTTTACAAAGCGCAGCGCGGATTTGCAGTCGAATATCTGCGCCGGGAAAATCGCTTCCTGGCTCAAGCGGTAATTGATGCTCACAACCGCGTAGCCGCGATAAATACCCTTCAGCATCGGCATCAATTGCTCGTCCCGCTTATCGCAAATCTTCCACGCCCCACCGTGGATTACAAAAATAACCGGAAAGGGTCCATCGCCTTCATCAGGCAGGAAGACGTCCAGCTTTTGGCTCTCGGATTGGTGTCCATAAGGGATATCCAGCCATTGGCGTTTGACGAAGCTGGTGTCGAGCATCGGAGGTGGAACGCCCGGGTCTGCCTCTGAAAGAGGCGGCCGTGGTAATCCTCCCCCAAGCGGAAGATCATCTTTAGGAAGTTTGACAGGCTCGCTCATGCTCTTTTTCCTCCGTTACATTCAAACTTAGTCAACACTCACTGCAAAATAACCCTCTCAGCCAGGAAAGGCTGCTTTAGCAGGAAGTTTGCTCTTGAATCTAACCTAACACCATCGCATGAATCCTCGCTTCAAGCTCGGCAGAGGACGCAGGTCAGGAACAACGGTGGTCTTCCCCTGATTAACTTTCAGGGTAGGACCACCGTTGTATTTATCATGGCGCTCAGAGCGCGTTAGAACTTACAGCTTTTCAGGTCTGAATGACCAGCGCCAGAAAAACGCGTTCCAAGGCAAATCAGCTTAGCGATCCTCAAAAGCGGGCGCCGGGTAGATCAGCGGAGCCGTGGCATGTTCAGCCGGCCAAACCAGTTCCATCTTACCGTTTTGCCACTGGATTAAGGGATCCAGCACGTTGCCAGTGCCGTCCGGGTTAAAGGTCACAGGACCGATAACAGTGTCGAACTCACCCGCGGCGATTGTGTCGCGAATGACGTCGCGGTCCAGCGTTCCGGCCTTCTCGATCGCCTGGGCCAAAATCTGCACGCAAGCGTAGGCAGGACCGGTCAGCAGATCTGCCGGGCGGCCGTACAATTCTTCATAGCGGGCATTGAGTTTGTCCACGCCTTCGAATTTGGCGCCATAGTGCCATCCAGGGAAGATTGTGACGTAATCCCCAATCTTGCCCAGCGATTCACCCCAGTTCACGCCTTCCGGCGCGCGGATAACCAGCGAGAATTTCGGGGTCCATCCGAGTTCGGCCATAGTCTTAAACATCCCGCTGCCGTCCGGGAAGACAGGCAGGGTGAGCAGCATATCCGCGCCGGCAGCTTTTGCCTTCTGAATGGCTGCCGTCCAATCGTTTACGCCGACCGGGTTCTCTTCATACACCACGATTTCATAACCGTATTCAGGAGCGCGCAGCTTGACCAGGTCGCCCCATTCTTTGCCCCAGTCATCATTGTAAGCAAATACTGCAACCTTGGTCGGGCGTTCACCTTCCGGAATCGCTTCATTCAGGATTTTGAAAACGTCCTCGGTCTGGTTGGGGGATTTCGGGAACGGGGAGAACAAGTACTTGTAACCCTGCTGATGGATTTTATACAGGGCGAAGGAAATGCCCAGATACGGCACCTTATTCTTTTCAGCAATCGGGATGGAGGCCGCGTGCATGGAGCTTCCGCCGCCGCCTAAGTATGCTGTCAGTTCATGTTCCGAGAATAAGGTTTCCATCTTGGTGACGGCTTTGGTCGGGTCTGACTCATCGTCGTAGTAAGTCAGCCGCAGCGGGATTTTCTTATTATATTCTTTCACGAACACGCCGCCGTCGGCATTGATATGTTCTATCGCGATTTGATAGCCAGGCAGAATCAGGTTACCCAGCGAGCCAAAGTTACCAGTCAGGCTGATGGACGAACCTACATCGATAAATTCAGGCGCAGGCGGATAGGTGGCCTCCTCAGTAGCAGGAGCCTCGGTCTCGGCGGCGGGTGCTTCAGTCGCCGGTGCTTCTGTTACCACGGGGGTTTCCGTCTCGACAGCCTGTGGTGCACAACTGGTTGCCATTAAGCTCACCAGGAGCATAATCACGAGGGCAACTCCAAATTTCGTTTTCATTCTGAACCTCCTTTTTAACTCTTGCAACTGTTTCAGATGTGATGTCCAAATTTGCGAATCAATTCATAGGCATTCTCCTTTCAGCGGGAAAAACAGCTAAGGGTGAGATAATTCAGCCGCACTCTCCCGTTTCTTGTTTTGTTTTGCTCGTATTCGTTTCCAGAACCCCATAAAACCACCGGGCAGAAAGAGAACGACAAGGATAAAGAGAATCCCAAACACGGTCGGATGAAATTCTGCCAGGTTCAAGGAGAGCACTTCCTTGAGCACGACGAAGAAAATCGCACCGATAATGGGGCCGAGAATCGTACCGGTGCCGCCGATATACGCCATCATGGTCGAGTCCAATGTCCATACCGGGCTGAAAGGATACTGCGGGTAATAGCCTATCTGGAAAAAGGCAAAAGCGCCGCCCGCCAGCCCTGCCAAAAAAGCGCTGATCACCAGGGCGGTAAGTTTGTGCCGGAAGGCGTTAACCCCCAGCGATTCGGCCGCGTCTTCCTGTTCGCGTACTGCCATCATACCCAGACCCAAGCGGGAGTTCGCAATCAGGTAAGCCACCAAAACGGTGAGAAGGGCAATGGCGAGGAAGAGATAATACCGGGAAACCAGAGTGTAGGACTGTAAGTCCTGAACCGGCAATGAAGAAATCTGCGGGAAAATGTTGCCGACCGTCGCAAACAATATTTGCCCGAGGGCAAGCGTACCAATCGTGAAATACGCACCGCGCAGTTTGAAGGCTGGCGAACCAATCAGCAGCGCAAAGACAATCGCAATGATTCCGCCCACAAGCATCGCCAGAATGACGTTCCAACCGGCAAACCACAACAAACGGGTCCCGAGCGCTCCAAGCCCAAAAAAGGCTGAATGACCCAGACTGACCTGCCCGGTGTAACCGCCCAAAATATTCCAGGAGGACGCCAGTGAGATGTAGAGCAGGATCATGCATAGGTAAGTGAGCAGGTTGTCTTTCTTGATAAAGAGCGGAATCACTGCCAGCACGATGACAAAGATGAAAGCGATAAGCAGTGTTTGATTCTTTTTCATTTGTCACCTTCCTTCGTGCCGAACAAACCCTGCGGACGGAAGATCAGAATAATCAGGAAAAGCAGCAGGCCCGCGATGAGGCGGTAGTTCCCACCAATGAAAAACGCGGTCGCGGATTCTGTCACGCCCAGGATGATGCCGCCTACGAAGGTGCCTACCATGCTGCCGAGCCCTCCCAGCACCATAACCACCATGCTCTTCAGCGTCCAGTTCAGACCCATCGAGGGGTCGATGGAATAACAGATGCTGACCAGCGTTCCTGCCACCCCCGCCATCGCACAGCCGAGCATGAAGGCCAGCAAGTAAACCTGGTGAATATTGATACCCATCAGAGAGGCAGACTGCCAGTCTTCCACGGTTGCGCGGATAGCTTTGCCCGTGAAGGTTTTCTTGAGGAAGATTTGCAGACTGATCAAGGCCACAATCGCAATGCCGAGACTGATTAACCTGACCGCGGGGAAGCGGATCCCCGCCAGCTCAAAGGATAGACCTGAATAGGCGGTTGTAATAGAACGGTCATCCGCGGTCCACAGCCGCAGGGCGATGTTTTGCAGAATTGTAGAGAGGCCAAAGCCCACCAGAAGCGAATTTTGAATCTTTTTTTCCACTTCCAGTTTAATGAGCCTGGAGAAAATCAGGCGGTAAAGGATAAATCCTATCAGCAGAAGAAAGATTATCGTCAGCGGTATCGAGACAAAGGGATCCACTTTCAGCAATTTGAAGATCCAGAAACTGGCGTAACCGCCAAGCATGAGCAATTCGCCGTGAGAAACGTTCAAGAATTTTGAAACTCCGAAAACAAGGGAAAGCCCAACCGCCGCCAAGCCATAGAGCGCCCCGATCAGTATCCCGTAAACAATGTTCTGTACCAGTGGTTGAAGCATGATATCCTCTCGTTAGCCCAGGTAAGCGCTGCGCACGGATTCAAAGGAGAGTAGGGCTTCGCCCGAGCCTTCCCCGACAATTCTGCCGTTTTCAATGACATAAGCCCGGTCTGCCAATTCCAACGCCGCGCGCACGTTTTGCTCCACCAGCAGGATGGTGACCCCTTGCTGATTGATGCCCTTGATCATCTCAAAAATCGAGTCGACAAGGATGGGCGCCAGGCCAAACGAAGGCTCATCCAGCATCAACAGCTTCGGTTTAGACATCATTGCGCGGCCGATTGCCAGCATCTGCCGTTCGCCACCGCTCAGGGTGCCGGCTCGCTGCGTCAGGCGTTCCTTCAGGCGTGGAAAAGTTTTGAAGACCTCTTCGATTGTTTCCGCGCGCTCCTTACGCGCCCGGGTTCCGTACGCTCCCAATTCCAGGTTCTCCATTACGGTCATGCTGGCAAAAACCCTGCCCCCTTCCATCACCATGGATACCCCCAGGTCCACAATCTTATCCGGCGGGACCTTCAGGAGGTCGTGCCCGTCAAAGGTGATGCCGCCGCGAGCAGGCCTGAGCAGCCCGGTGATGGAAAGTAAGGTAGTCGTTTTGCCTGCACCGTTAGGACCGATGAGGGAAACCATTTCCCCTTCGTTCACATCCAGGGAAATCCCCCATAAGGCTTGCAGGTCGCCATAATAGGTGTCGATATCTGTGAGTTTAAGCATGGCTCTTCCCCAGGTAAACATCAATAACGCGCGGATCGTACATGATTTGCTGGGCGGTCCCCTCGGCGACTTTTTCGCCCATATTCAGGACGACGATGCGGTCGGAAAGCCCCATAATCGCTTTAACAATATGCTCAACAATGAGGATCGTAACGCCTGAATCCCGGATTTCCCGGATGGTATTCATTGCGTCTTCGGCTTCGGCGTGATTAAGACCTGCCATCAATTCGTCCAGCAGCAGCAGTTTGGGCTTGGCAGCCAGAGCGCGCGCTAATTCCAGGCGTTTACGCTGCATCAGTGTCAAATCATTTGCCAGCATATAGGCTTTGGCGCGCAGGCCGACCTTCTCCAGCATCAACAGCGAGTCCTCTTCCGCAATTCTAAGATTGGAAGTGGCTTCCTTGCCAAAGGCGCGCCCAATCATCACATTTTGTACCGCGGTAAGGTTCAGGAAAGGCTTGATAAGTTGGAATGTGCGCGCGATGCCGTTGCTGCACATACTGCTGCGCGGTGACCCGGCGATTTCTTTGCCGTCGAACACAATTGACCCGCTGTCCGGCCTCAAGAAACCGGTGAGCAGATTCAGCGTCGTTGTTTTTCCGGAACCATTCGGCCCGATCAGACCGACGATTTCGCCGCTTTGTATTGAAAAATCTACATTATTTACTGCTTTTAAACCCCCAAAAGCTTTATTCAGCTTCTCGACTTGTAATAGCATAACTCTCCTTTTTGTATGCCATCTACTTTCAGTGGTGGGCGGCTTGTTTTCATGATTATGCTACATTCGGGTTTGTCTCCTTGACCTGGCGATTCTGGGGTAAATTTGGAATCCTGCGGTGAGAAGCATCCTGTCGTTGCGAAATTCTGTGGAAAAATTGAAGGTAGGCATGCAAGTTCGCACGCTGCTCCCTGAGAAAGATATATCCCAGCAATACACTCCATTTCCCCGCCAATCCCAAATCACTCCTTGAGCGGCGGTTTGGAATGCGCGCGAGATGGGGAACCGTTCAAAAGGCAGCGTTGCAGGCTCAGAGCGAACCTGCAACGCATTAGAACTTACATTCAGCACCTGCATTAAACTCCAAAGCAGATTTCGTCGATTTACGGGGGATACGCCACAGTGTAAATGTGCGTACCACCGTTCAGCGGACCTTTGAGGAGCGCGTCGATTTGCTCCTTCGGGCGCATGGTGACCTTTTCGGTTGGCGGTAAGACGCCGGGCGGAAATTTGGTCATGATGTCCCCGATTAGACGCACCATGTAGTCCAGAAGCGCGTTCAGGCCTGGTTTGGCTTTTTCTGGATCCGCCAGCGTAGGCCGTCCGATAACGCCTTCGGGATAGACGAGCACTTCCGCGCCGCCCAAACCAACGTGTTCATGCCCCTTAATTGGGGCGTGATACACTTCTCCGCCTTTGTCCACGTGCCCGGGCGGCAAAAAGCCTTCCGGTTTGGTATCCACAACCAGGCTCATATCCATGAATTCCGGGAAGAGCGCCAGGGAGTAGGAACCTTCTGCCTCGTCAGCGTGCTGGAAAGGCGTCTCAAAAGGTCCGCCGTGCGCTTTGTCCTTGAGATAATCATGAATTACAGTCGGCCAATGTAAAGAAATCAGGACCGCAGGCACCTGATACTTCTTCCCGAATTGCTGCAGGGCAAGCGGAATAACTTCCTCCTGCCCATGACCATTCAGGAAGATTTGTTTGCGAAAACCCATATTCCATAAACCGGCGATAATCGCCCGCAGGTTTGCGAGGAAGGCATCTTCCGGCACCACGACCGTGCCGGGCATGCCCAGGTGATTGAAAGGATGGGATCCGTACCAGACAGGTTCCGCAATGGTACAGCCTGTTTTCAAGGCGACTTGTTCCGCCATGCGAGTCACCAGGAAGGTATCCTCACCCAGGGGTTGACCAGCTCCATGGCATTCCGTACTGCCAACAGGAATGATGATCAAGTCATTCGTCTTTTGCCGTTCTCTGATCTGCGTCATGTTCATGGTCTGCAGATAGAGACCTTCAGCTTTTTCCATTCTGCCACCGTCCGGTGGAAAAACCCATTCTCCCATGATAGAGTCCTTTCTTAGACTGCAGGGATGCACAGGTCAGGAGTGTTCTTACCGGATTGGGTCAGTTCGGGATAGTACCTGGTCATCATTTCAACGACGATGGAAGCCTGGTCTGCCATCTTCTTACCGTCAGAGGCGGAAGTGAGCGAGCCGTGCGCTGCAACAACAGAGTTGCCGGTCTTGCAATGCACAGGAGCCGCAACGCGAACGATTTCCGGCGCTTCGTACACGCGGATGAAGCCGCCAGAAGCAGGGGGATTATCGGTATGAACATCCAACGGAACCTGGACAGCAGCGCGCAGCGCGGCAATCATCGGAATCTGGAGGTCGCGCACCGGGTTGATGGAATCAGCGCCCAGGCTTTCCAGCAGTTTGAATGAGCAGGGGTTGCATTGGCCGAGATGGGCAGAGCACTTGAATTTGATGTCCTTGGGCAGAGCGCCGTCGCGACGCATCTGGTTGACGAGCCAAAGCATGCCCTCATCATAGATAAGGAAGCCGCGGCAGCCGTATTCGTATCCGCGCTTGATATCTTCCACAGCGCGCAGCACCTGTTCCATACCGCGCAGGCGGTAGCTAATGCGGATGCCCTGGGGGGACAGGACGGTGGCGCCGGTATCATAAGTCGCGCGGGGGCCTACGGAGAGCAGCAGCTCGCAGCCGTAATCATGGCACAGGCGGCAGTATTCCTTAATTTCTTCCTTGGTATGGCGGAACATACCATAGGTTTCGGTCACGCGGTTGATCGTGATACCATTTTTGGTAGCGGTCTCCAACAGCGCCTGCACGGATTCGGCCGTGTTCACGGTCGGAACTTCGATACGGAAGGCTGCGCCGTCAGGGAAACGCAGGGTGGAAGAAGGCATATCGAACAAGTCGCCTTCAGGCAGACCAAGGGTCTTTACATACTTGCGGGTTTCTTCAAACATCTTGTTATCTCCATTTCTTGATTACAGATTATTGCATGTGACTTGGAAGCGGCGGGCAATATACCCAGACTAACTTCAGCGGTTCATCGCCGATGTTTTCAACGCGGTGCTTTTTGCCGACAGGCGAATAAAAAGCGGTCTCCGGCCCAATTTCCCACTCGCCTTCTCCTTCGATGACGAGTTTGGCCCGACCGCTGATCAGAAAGAGAACTTCCTCTGATTCGGTGTGGACATGATCCGGAATCATACTGCCAACTTCCGTGATGTTCATCCCCATAGAAACATTAATAACACCTCCGAATTTGGGGGCCAAGAGCAGCTTCGACCTTCGCGGTGGTTCCCGATACTCCCCTTCCACATCAGATGCTTTGACAAACGGTAAGCCGGCCATACCTATCTCCTTTATGCGTTATTCAGGGAAACGAAACTTGTACCATTCTGTAAAACTGGGTTTCATTGCTTGGATATTAACATGAAACCAATGTGGTGTCAAGACCATCCCCCCAAACTTGCCTTTTCGCGCTTGCCACTTTCTGCCGCTTTCTATTGACAGAGTGCTGTAAACGTGTGATAATAGTGTCATTCTATAAAATACTGTTTTATTAGATGAGACTGTTCTCATCCTTTAGCAACTGAATTTGGTACGATCGAAATGCGACACTCAAACTCACCCAGTCAGTCTAATTTCACACAAAGGAGAGCAAATGTCTGAAACCTTCAATCTGGCAGAAGCCACCCTAAAAGCCATCCAGGACCGGCGCAGTATCCGTGAGTATTCCGCGGAACCGGTTTCGGATGAAGACCTGAACTTGATTCTGGAAGCCGCGCGTCAGGCTCCGTCCGGTGAAAACGCCCAACCCTGGCGTTTCATCGTGGTCAAAGACGAAGCCACCCGCAAGAAATTAGGAGACATCTCTGGCGGCGGCAGCGGCAGAAGGTTTACCGCGGAATTCATGACCAAAAAGATGCAGCAGCGCTTTGCCACCCTGGAAGACGAGGCAAAGAAGAAAGCCGCGTATGAGAAGCTGACTTCCGGCGCGGTTTCGATGTTTGCTGCCGCCGCGCCTGTGAACATCATCGTCATTGGCCGTAAGGATGTGTGGGACCTGCCTTATGATACTTCCGCGGCAATTGAAAACATCCTCTTGATGGTAACCGCGCTTGGCTTGGGCGCCTGTTGGGTCATCGCCCCGTGTATCGACGTCCGCGATGAAATCCGGCTGCGCAAGCTGCTGAACATCCCGGAGGAGTACAAAGCCGTCAGCCTGATTTCTATCGGGCATCCCACCCGCCCGCACCGCCCCCGCCCCCGCATGGCACTGAAAGATATTGTCTTCGAAGAAGCTTTCGGCAATCCCTATTATAAGGAGGAAGCATGAGCGAAAAAGCCATCTCCCACGCGTACTTGAATGGTCTTGTTTTTGACCTGGAAAAAGCATTTTGGGATGAGCGCGGACGCGGCTGCCGCTTCCGCATGATGGAAGTCGGGCGCGAAATCTACGAGTCCGATTGCAAAACCCGCATCCAGAGCGCTGAAATTCCAGCGATTGTAAGCGCTGTACAGGAAGTCCTGATTGAAAAGGGTATTGTTGGCAGCGTTAACTGCGCGCAGGAAGATCCTACCCTGATCGTTTCGGTACAGGGCTGCCTGCATTTGCCGGTGGAAGACCGCATGCTGGAAAAAGGTATCGAACCCTTCACCTGCGTACCCGCCAACCTGATCATCATGGGCATTGAAGACAAACTGAACCGTCAGGTGGAGCTCGCGGAAATCAAATGCGAGAACGGCGTCTGCCAGCTTCTGCTGGTTGTTTTCGACCGTCCTGCCGCGGTTGTGTAAGATGAACAAGCTCTGCAGCTTACACGATGCCGTCGCGTCTATCCAGCCTGGTGCGCACGTCGCGCTGCCGGGCTTTGCCATCGCGCGCTGCGGGATGGCATTCGCGCACGAGGTTATCCGCCAGGGGATTAATCATCTGACGCTCTCGCAATGCGTGGGCGCCATGGACGCCGACTTGTTGGCTGGCGCCGGCATGGCCGACCGCCTCATTTATGGCGGTGGTTCGCTGGACCGCTTTGGCAGGCTTAGCGGCATTAATCGCGGTATCGAAACGGGCACGCTGGCCGCTGAGGAATACAGCAGCCTCTCGGTCACTTTCCGCTATTTGGCTGGGTCTTTGGGCCTCCCATTCATTCCAATTCGCTCGCTTCAGGGTTCTGACCTGCTGGTGAACCTGAGAGAGCAGCACCCGGAAGACGTCGCTACTGTGACGGATCCCTTCACAGGCAAAGAATGGCTGGCGCTGAAGCCGCTGCTGCCGGACGTTGCCGTTGCGATTGTTTCCGCCGCCGATGAGGAAGGCAACGCGCAAATTGACGGCCCCCGCTGGGATAATCTTGAACAAGCCCGGGCCAGCAAGCGCACCATTGTGCTGGCGCAGAACATTATCTCTACCGAAGAAATTCGCAAAAATCCCGAACGCAATGTTATCCCTGGTTTCCTGGTCTCGCATGTTGTGCACGTTCCATACGCGGCGCACCCCTGTTCGCTTTTCCAGGCCTACGATTACGACGCGGACCACATCCGCCTCTACGCGGAAGCCGCGCAAAGCCCGGAGGGTATACGCGCCTATCTGGACGCCTACGTCACCGGTGTACCAGACCACACGGCGTATCTAGCCAAAGTTGGTGGGGATGAGCTCCTCAAGAAAATCGCCGCGGACCCACTGCGAGGTTACTAAGATGGTAAACGATTACTCTCCCTCAGAATTAATGGCTGTAGCCGGTTCCCGCGAACTTAAGGACGGCCAGATTGTGGCGGTTGGTCTGGGCCTGCCAGTCGTGGCGTCGTTTCTGGCAAAACAAACGCACGCCCCCAACATGACCATCCTGTTTGAGTTGGGGGTTGTGGACCCGGAACCCGTGGAAAGCGGTGTTGGTTTGGCTGACCCGCGCGTCTGGTATCGCGCCAAGGTGCTCAGCAGTTTTGTGGATATCCTCGGCGCAGTGCTGCATAAAGGGCGCGTGGATGTGGGCTTTTTGGGCGGATTGGAGGTAGACCAGTACGG
>DAONFX010000052.1:8796-13611 GCA_035403825.1 Anaerolineaceae bacterium | reverse complement strand
GAACCACTGACCTCCGGGTTATGAGCCCGACGAGCTGCCACTGCTCTACCCCGCAATGGAACCAACATTATAGGGGTTATGAGACTAAAAGTCAAGCCCGATGTGAGCTCTGCAGCACCTGTGAATTTGATTTAGTGATTAGGCGCTATCACATAGGAAAGAATGTATGCTCATCGATTCATGTTCTTGCGCTCAAATAGAACCATAAGAGAGCACCTAAAACCGCCACTGGAAAAACCTCGACGAAATATCAGAACTCCCTGGGATGGTATACCATCGAGCATAGTGCCAGCAGAGCCGGCAAGGAATGATACCAAAAGCCGGAGCAGCATCCTTTTTTGGATAACACGCTTTATTGCGGAGGTAAACTCATCAGCTTGCCAGCCCAACTGATCGCGAAATCCTTCAACAGCGTAAAAAGCAAAACGACTGGCCCTGACCCGACAATTTACTCAAAAAAAGGGTGGGCCTGTTGGAATTTTTGCTTAGGATACCGAAAGCGGGTAAACGGCATTAGTTGTGCTCGCATTGGGCAATACCAAGGGTCTGATTACGCATGCCGAAAAGGAATAAAATCCCTCTATCACCCTTAGCCGCAAAAGCTAATGAATCTCTCAATGCGCCGCGTGGAGATTGACCCCATAAATTTAACCTAAACGCGCATTGAAATCAAAGGGCTACGCAAGAATATAGGTCCAAATGGCATTAATCAATTTTGGTGAGCTTGAAGACCAAAAGCTTAATCCAATCCGCACATGGAATATAGGCAGCCACTACCAGCAAACTGATGACGACATAGGATAATGGGATAGCCGCCATCAGAATACCCTGGGAGGCAAAAATGAGCACAAGAATAATGTCAGCCAGCGTGCCAAGCAGCATCCAACGGCTGGGTCGGGAATTCCAGAAGTGATGACGTTCCCGCACAAGGTAGACATTGGCCTGCCCGGTGAAGACCAGCATCACGAACATCAGGGTTTGCAGTTGATTGAGTGGGAGGCGCAGGACGTAGTTGGCGACATAAAAGAATCCGAATGATAACAGTAACACCGGCAGCGCAAGCCCGAATGAAGCTGCAACCAGGGGTAGGATTTTCCAGCGATCCGGTTTGAGAGAATAATTGACGTTGTCAGTGGCAAGAGACATGGTGACAAAATCATTCGCAAACAGCAGCAGGATAATCAGTATGGGGGTGACTACGAATTCGCGGGCCAGGACAAATCCGAGGCTCAGGAATAGTGAAATCTGGAATGTCTTAATAATTTTGTTAAGGGTGTAGGTCAACATGCGCTGGTAAATCCGGCGGCTGGCCTCGATTGCGTCCAGGATATTACTTAATCCATCTTTGGTCAGCACTATGCTCGCGGCGGCTTTGGCCACATCGGTGGCGCTCGCGACCGCGATGCCCACTTCCGCTTGTTTCAGCGCTGGCGCGTCGTTCACACCATCGCCGGTCATACCCACGATTTGACCAGACTTCTGCAATCCCTGCACGAGGCGGAATTTGTCTTCCGGAAACACCCCAGCAAAAATATTGCAATCCGGAGCGCCTTCCTGGTGAATGCCGAGCAGCTTTTCCACGGGGCACGGCTCCCCGGGGATCCCCACTTGCGTGGCCACCGCTTTAGCGGTGAGCGCATCGTCACCGGTCACCATTACCACTCGAACGCCCAGGTTATTAAGCTCATGGATCAGGCTTTTTGAATCCGGGCGAGGGGTATCCTGCAATCCAAGCAGGCCGACCAGTTGGAAGGGGCCGGTATCAGGGCCCGCCGCGACTGCCAGGACGCGATTCCCAGAAAGGGCAAGTTCCGCAACGTCTGCGTTAATGTCCGATCCGCCCGCGAGGGCGGCAATCGTCAGCGGAGCACCCTTCAAGATCCTTAGTGTGTTCCCGTCCGGCTTCGCGATCAACGCCTCAGATCTTTTCGTCGCGGGATCGAACGGGGTGTAGTCGAGTCGTTCACCGACCAGCCCAATTTGACGGTCATGCGCCCCTTCGATGATAGCAAGGTCAAGCGGATCTTGTGTGGCAGCCCTGGAAGCCTGGGCTCCAAACCGAATAACATCTTCCACGTGAAAAGGGGGGTAGGCATGAACAGCGCTCAGTTTGAGGCGGTTCTCGGTGATGGTACCTGTCTTATCGCTGGCTAGTATGGTCATCGCTGCGGCTTCTTCGATGGCGGAAAGGCGAGCGACAAGCACGCCCTGCTTTGCCAGGTTTGCCGCGCCGAGGGCGGTGGCAAGGGTGAACGTGGCGGGCAGCGCTACCGGCACGGACGCAACCAGAATGATGAGCGCAAAGGGCAGCACCATCTGCAGGGCGATGTGAGCATACAGGGCATAAGCGATCACCAACGCGACGAGTATGACGTCGGCAATCACCAGGTATTTCACGATGGTAAAAATAATATCCTGAAGATGACTTACTGTTTTTGCCTCGCGCACCAATTCGGCGGTCTTCCCGAATTTGGTGCTTGCTCCTGTGCTGGTGATCTCGCAAGTTGTTTCGCCGCGCTTGATAACCGCGCCTGCGTACACCGCCTGACCCGCGCCGCACTCCACCGGCAGCGATTCACCGGTCAGGGCCGACTGGTCTATCTCGACCAACCCATCAATGAGAATGGCATCGCCGGGAATGATGTCACCCATGCGCAGATGGACGATATCTCCCGGTACGAGATTCTCAGCCTGGATCCTTCGCCATTGTCCGTCGCGGCGCGTGGTAACCTGTACCGACAACTTTTGCCGCAGAAGAGAAAGCGCATTATGGGCGCGGCTTTCTTGCGCAAAGCTGAGAATGGCATTGAAAACGAGCAACGCCCCAATCACGATCGCTTCGGTATGCTTTCCAAGGTACAGCTCGAGCACGATGGTAATCTCGAGCATCCAGGGAACCGGCGCCCAAAACTTCTTTAAAAACATCAAGAGTTGATTTTGTTTGGCTTCAGAGATTGTGTTTAAGCCAAATTTTATCAATCGTTCTGCCGCTTCGGCAGCAGTCAGCCCGGTAGAAGGGTTTGTGGATTCAACTTCTGAGGCAGTCATAATGGATAAATTGTAATGCGGATAATTGAGGTCGCTCTAGTTTCACTTGGGAAAAGCGGATTTCCATGAACCCTGCCGATATTGCCCGCAATCGCGCGCGGTTTTTAAACTAACGACTTTTCCCGCAAGAATTTATGTAGTGGCAAATCTTATTTTTGTAAATGGTGCTCGCCCAGCCCTGGCTGTTACCGCGCCAGCAGCAGAAAGTGCAGGACAATATTTATTGCTCAGGCAACGAATCCGAGGGGTCGCCGGCAGTTTACCTGGCAGAACCAATAATCCCGCTTACGGCCGGATATAACTCCAGTCTTCCGCCTGCCGGCGCACCAACCACCCGACCCCCGAGGGTACCACCTTCACCTCGCCGGGCAGGTCTTTAGGCAGGATGCTGTGAACCCTCAGCGCGTTTCTGCACAGCAGAGTCTCCACACCCAGCGCCGCCAACTGCTGCACGCGCTCGAGAACATGCGTGTTGTCATTCGTGAAGGCTTGCACCGCAGGCCCGTTCACCAGCAGTTCCACTTCCAGGTCCAGATCCTGCATGTCATCGAATAGATTCGCAATATTGGCAAATGTCATATCAATGCGATCGCTGTCATAATCGTCCAGATGAAAGATAACCTTGAATGTCCCGTTCATTTTTCCTCCGCGCCGTTGGTCGGATTCTACTACAGGAAGGCGGGGCAGTCGGCATGGATTTTCCGCTGCGCCAGCAGCCGCAATTTCAAATATGAGCAAGGCCCGCTGTTCTTGGTTTTTTCATGACCCGGGCACTGGAAAGGAAGGTCCTACAGCGCGGCAGAGGGCTGTTTTAACTACTATAATCTTAGGCAATTACACGCCGCAAAACCAAACCAGAAAGAGGATTCGATGATATCTCAGCAGCCCTTTCACACCGTTTATTTCAGCCACGGCGGCGGTCCGCTGCCCATTTTGGGCGATCCGGGTCACTTCGCGATGGTCAGGTTCATGTCCGCGCTGGCCCCCAGGCTCATCAAACCTGAAGCGATTCTTGTCATCAGCGCGCATTGGGAGGAAAAGCAGCCGACGTTGCTCGGCGCGGAAAATCCGCCGATGTTCTACGATTACTACGGTTTCCCGGAAGAGGCTTACCGCATCCGCTACCCTGCGCCGGGCAGCCCAGAGCTTGCCGCCCGCGTCCGTGAGGTTCTGGCAGAGGCAAGTATTCCGGCGGCCATCAACCCCACGCGCGGCTTTGACCACGGTTTGTTCATCCCCCTCAGCCTGATGTACCCGCAGGCGGATATCCCGGCCATCCAGCTTTCACTAGTTCGCGGTCTGGACCCGGAGCAGCATTTGCGGCTCGGAGAGGCTTTGCGCGGCCTGGATGACGGAAAAGTGCTGTTCATCGGCTCGGGTTTCTCTTTCCATAATTTGCAGGCTTTCTCGTGGAACCCGGGGACCGCGCCCGACCCTGCCAACGATGCCTTCCAGGAATGGCTGATCGAAACCTGCTCTCGCCAGGCGGATTACGCCGTGACAAGGGCAGCCCTGCGGAACTGGGAAAGCGCCCCTTACGCGCGCTACTGCCACCCGCGCGAGGAGCATTTGATGCCGCTGCTGGTGTGCGCCGGCTTGGCAGGAAAATCCGGTGAGGTGATTTTTGACGACCTGATTCTCGGGAAGCGCGGGATAGCTCTGGGTTGGGAGTAGCGTTTTCGGGACGTATAAGGGTTTTGTTTGTCATCCTTGAGCGCAGCGGCACGAAGTGAACTTTGTAAGCATCTATTCCTGTTCGTCATCGCG
>DAONFX010000052.1:0-8696 GCA_035403825.1 Anaerolineaceae bacterium | reverse complement strand
GTCAGTAATATAAAGGCTCACTAAATCACGGCAAAACGGTTCGCAATGACGAATCAGGCGTCGTCCTGGAGCGCAGCGGCACGAAGTGAACTTTGTAAGCATCTATTCCTGTTCGTCATCGCGAGCGTCAGCGTGGCGATCTCCCCGTTGGCTTATCGACTGGCATTCAGGCAGATTGCCACACCGTTTTGCCTGTTTGTCAGTAATATAAAGGCTCACTAAATCACGGCAAAACGGTTCGCAATGACGAATCGGAATAGCGCAATGACGAATCGAGATGTCGTAATGCCGAAGCGGCATATCCCAATGCTGGCCCCCGCCCTCCGGCCTACTGGCTGCGCAGCACCGCGCCGAATTCCCTGGCCAGCGCCCGCACGATTCTATTGCGGATTGTCTCAGCGTCCTTGTCGGTGAGTGTGCGGTCCGCCGCCTGGTAGGTGAGCTGATAAGCCATGCTCTTTTTGCCCTCGCCCAGCTTTTCGCCGCGGTAGATATCAAATAAACGCGCGTTTACCAGCAGTTTCCCGCCTGCCCGCAGGATCGAAGCTTCCAGGGCTGCCGCGGGGGTTTCTTCCGGAACGATCAGCGCGATGTCTTCCAGCATGGATGGGTAGTTGGAGATAGGCGCATGGTCGAACAATGTTTGGCTGAGGTCGATGAGCAGATCGGCGTCGAATTCGGCGGTCAGCACCGCGCCGGCGTCGAACTCGTAATGCTCGCGTACGAGCGGATGCAGCTCGCCCAGCACGCCCAGTTTCTGTTCGCCCGCCCACACTTCCGCGCATTTTCCCGGGTGGTAGCTGGGGTGCTGCGCCGGCCGGAAGCTAATGTTCGCTACGTGCAAACCCTTCAGGAGGGCTTCTATTGCACCTTTGAGGTCAAAGAAATCCATTTGCTCAGGCTTTTTCGTCTGCCAGGTAGGATATTCGCGCGCGCCGGTCATGCCGATGGTCAGGCGCAGGGCTTCGTGCGGCAAGAGCTGACCTTCAACGGGCAGGAAAACCGGCCCCAGTTCGAACATCGCCAGCCCGGGGCGGAATTTGTGGTTGTGTTCCAACAGCTCCAGCATGGTCGCCAGGCTGCTGCGGCGCAGCACGGTGCGGTCGGGAGTGATGGGGTTCTTGATGCGCACGTACTCCAGCGTGGGGTCGGGCGTGTTTTCTGGCCTCAGGCGCGCTTCGCGTTCGGGCGAGGTCTGCCTGTAGGCGACTGTGTCTTGCAGGCCGACGCTCACGAGGATGTCCCGCATGCGCTCTTCCATGTCCAGGCGGGGGTTGCCCACCTGGGCGGGCAGCTCGGAGGAAAGCCGGGCAGCGGGCAGGCGGTCGTAGCCGTAAACGCGGCTGATTTCCTCGATGAGGTTGGCTTTGCCAATAATGCCTTCGCCGATATCCAGGCGCGTGGCAGGGGTTTGCGCGAGCAGCTGTCCCTCCTCAACCCGGCAGCCAAAGCCAAGGCGGGTGAGGATATCCGCGGCTTCTTCCAGCGGAATGGAGGCGCCGAGCGCGGAAACGATTTCCCCTTCGCTCAAGCACACCAGCGGGTCCACCTGCAAGCGGGTGTAGGCGTCCAAAACGCCGTCCACGGGTTTCCCGCCAGCCCACTCGGCCATGCGCCTCAGGCACAGGCTCAGGGCGTATTCCGTCAGAGCGGGGTGAACTCCGCGGCTGAAGCGCCAGCCGGCTTCGCTGGCAATCCGCACCTTGCTGATCGTCTTGCGGATGTTGATGAAATTCCAGGAGGCAGCTTCCAGCAGGACGCGCGAACTGCCGGCGTGGATGCCCGTTTCGCTGCCGCCCATCACGCCTGCCAAAGAAAGCGGACCAGCGCTGTCGCATACCAGTTCCATGCTCTCGTCCAGTGTGAGCGTATTGCCGTCCAAGGTGGTCAGCTTCTCGCCCGGAGCGGCGTTGCGCGTAATCACGGCGGGTTTGCTGCCGCCGGCGCGTTGAACGAGCAGGTCGTAGTCAAAAGCGTGCAGGGGTTCGCCCGTGTCCAACATAGTGTAGTTGGTGGCGTCCACCAACGCGTCTATCGGGCGCATGCCCGCCAGGCTTAAGCGGCGCTGGACCCAGTATGGACTGGGTTTGGGGTTGGCGTCTTCAATCATTCCAAACATAAAACGCGGATTAAGCTCGGGGTCGCGCACTTCCAGGCTGACAAGCTCGCCCAGGCGGGTACCGCGGCCAAGCTTCAAACCTTGCGGTTCGCGCAGTTCGCGTTTGGTCACCGCAGCCAGTTCGCGCGCAATGCCGATGATGGACGCATCCCGCACCATATTGGGCAGGATGGATATGTCGAAGACCGCGTCGCCCATGTAGTCCGCCAGGGGCATGCCTGTCGGCGCGTCAGCATCCAGAATGATGACGCCGTCGTGTTCGTCCGAGATGCCCAGTTCTTTTTCCGAGCAAATCATGGAGAAGGACTCAATCCCGCGAATGACTGCGCGCTTCAATCTGGTGAGCACCTGCCCGGGCTGATGCCCGTCGTAGAGTTGGGCGCCTTCGCGCGCGTAAGCGACTTTCAGGGGTTCCGCCAGCGGACCGATGCCTTTGTACGGATAGAGGTTGGGAGCGCCGGTCAGGATGATCATTTCGCTGGCGCCGTCGTTCAGGCGGCATAAGACCAGCTTGTCCGCGTTGGGGTGCGGCATCACCTCGTCCACACGCGCGACCACGAACTTCTGCGGGTCCCAGGAGAGGCCCTCGTACTTGAATTCGTGTTTTTCGCCTTCCGGTTTTGGCAGACCGACTAACAGAATGCCGTCCACTTCCAGGCCGGTCATGGTGAGGCGGCGGGCAATCTCTTCGATGCTGAGCCCGTCCAGGTTGACGTATTCTTTAATCCAACTTAAGGGTGCTTTCATTTTTCCTCCTCCTCCGGGCTTAGAACTGTTCCAGGAAGCGCACATCGTTGTTGCGGAAGTGGCGGATATCATCCACGCGGTAGCGCATCAGCGTAGACCGGTCGATGCCCATACCGGCGGCGAAGCCGGAGAAGACATGCGGGTCATAGCCGCCGTATTCCAGCACGGTGGGGTGCACCATGCCGCAGCCCAGGATTTCCAGCCAGCCGCTGCCCTTGCATACTCCGCAGCCCTTGCCGCCGCACACAAAGCATTCCACATCCATTTCGGCGCTTGGCTCGGTGAAAGGGAAGTGCGAGGGGCGCAGGCGCGTGCGGGCGTCCTTACCGAAGGTGCGCGCGGCAAAATCGTTCAGGGTGCCTTTCATATCCGCGAAGCTAATGCCCTTGCCAACTACCAGCAGCTCTACCTGCACGAACTCAATTTCAGAGCGCGCGGTGAGCTGCTCGTAACGCATGGTCGTGCCGGGCAGAATTGCGCGGATGGCTTCCGGGGCGCGTTCGCGCATGATGTGGATCTGACCCGGGGAAGTGTGTGTGCGCAGGAGAACGCCTTCCTTTTCCGTGTAAAACGTATCCCACATGTCCCGGGCGGGATGGTACGGGGGCATGTTCAGGAAAGTGAAATTGTAGTCGTCCGTTTCCACTTCCGGCGAACGGTAGACCTGAAAGCCCATATCCCCGAACACGCGGCAAATCTCCCGCAGGGTCTGGTTGAGCGGGTGCAGCCTGCCCCGGCGCAGCGCGCGGCCGGGCAGCGTAACGTCCAGGCGCTCTGCTTCCAACGAGCTTGTGAGGGCGAGCTGGCGCAGGGCTTCTTTTTTAGCGGCGTAGGCGCTCTCCAGAGCGAGCTTGACTGCGTTAGCGCTTTTCCCGATGAGCGGGCGCTCCTCCTTGGACGCGCTCCCCAGCGCGGAAAAGGCCAGCATTACCGGGGAGGACTTACCCAGGTGCGCCAGGCGCCAGGCTTCCAGCTCGGCTTCGCTGCGGGCGCTTTCCAGTTCGGAAAGGGCTGTGGTTTTTTCGTGTTCCAATTGTTCGAGCACAGGCATTTTTCACCTCGATAAAAATAGTGCGGCTGGCAATAAAAAAGCCCGCCCGGTCAAGGGACGGGCAAATCTGCCGCGGTACCACCCTTGTTGGCTGCTCGAGGCAGCCCGCTCAAGGTTTCTGTAACGGGAAAGCCCGGTGCGGACTACTGGCAGTTCACCCGCACAACTCCCGAGGGAACTTCCCCCACCTTTTGCCGGGTACCGCTTCCAGTCTGTGGCGGCACGTCCCTGTCGGATCCGGATGGGCTACTTTCCTCGTTCACAGTTGATAGGGTAATTATAAGTTTTCGGAGAGGCTTGTCAAGTTGGCGGTTTCTTAAGGGGAATGGGAAGGTCGGAAGTAGTAATCGGGCAGCCCAAAGGCTGCCCGAAGAGGTTCGAAGCGCAATATCAGAGCGCGGCTTTTACAATCGCGGCAAAGGGATCGGGTTTGAGCGAAGCGCCGCCGACCAAGCCGCCGTCGATATCGGATTGGGAGAAGAGTTCCGCGGCGTTCTTATCCGTGACCGAACCGCCGTAGAGGATGCGCAGCGCGTCCCCGACCTCGGCGCCGAAAAGCTCGCGCAGGACCGGGCGGATGACGTCCTTATGCACGCTGTTCGCGCCTTCCGGGGTGGCAGCCAGGCCGGTGCCAATGGCCCAGACAGGTTCGTAGGCGATGATGATGTTTTGGGCTTGTTCGGGCGTCACATCTTGCAGCCCGCCGCGCACCATGCCTTCCACTACCGCGGCGGTTTGACCAGCCTGATTCTCGGTCAGGGTTTCACCCACGCACATAATCGGCTTCAACCCGGCTTTCAGCGCGGCATGGACCTTCTTGTTCACGGTCGCGTCCGTTTCGCCGAACATAGCCCGGCGCTCGGAGTGCCCGATGATGACGTACTGGCACAAATCCACCAACATGCCAGCCGCGACTTCGCCGGTGTAGGCTCCGCTGGCTTCCCAGTGCATATTCTGAGCGCCAACCTTGATTGCAGTGCCTTCCGTTTCACGCTTGGAAACCCCAAGGCTTACAAAGGGCGGGCAAACGACAATATCAACCCCGTCGACCCCTTCCACTAAGGGCAAGATGGCGCGGATGAGGTCGCGCGATTCAGGTAGGGTCTTGTTCATCTTCCAATTACCGGCAACCATAGGTTTTCTTGATTTCATGGGGTGTCCTTTCTTGAGGGGAAATTGATTGGTTTGATTTTACCACGCAAAGCTTGCCAGAAGCCGGTTTTCTCCTTGTAGAGCCTGGAAAAAAGAACAGGCTGCCCAGCCGGGCAGCCTGTGTTGCTTGTTTTTCGCCGCGCGTTACGGCCTGTAAATGATGGGGTTCAGCCACAGACCGCTGTTATCCGCGGCCGTGGAGCCGTTGCGCACAATCAGGTAGAGCGTGACGTTTCGGCCGGCGAAGGAGGACAGGTCCACCGTAACCGGGTTCCAATGCCCGTCAAAGACTTCATGCCAGGTGCCGAGTTCCATCAAGGGTTCGCTGCCTGCCTGGGCCTGGAGGGTAAAGTAAATGTCGCAATCTTCCATGCCGCCTTCGCATTGAATGGTGGCTCTGAACTTATCTCCATTCTGAATCGCGATTTCCGGGAAGCGACCCTGGATAAAGCCGCTGGCGGTGTTATCCGGGCGGGTAATCAGTCCGGGTTCGTTTTCCTTGCCGCCGTCCTCGCGGATGGGTTCGGCCTGGGCAATGACGTAACCAGAGCTGATATCGCTGGTCTTGCCGGGGCATTTCAAGGCTTCACTACTATTGTTGGAGGTCCAGGTGGCGCGGCAGGCTTCCGCGGCAAAGTTGAACACAACGCCTTGTCCGCGGATGGATTCAATCTTAGCCCAGAAAGTCCCCTTACCGTCCGATTTGGGGCCAAAGCGGTTGCCGTTCTGGTCTACGAGCATAAAGTGGGCAGTGTATACGCCGGGTGTTCCGGGGGCAATCATCGAGACGCTCAGGTCGATGGATTCGCCGGGTTTCACCTGCTTGGGCATGTCCACATAGGATGGAGCGCCCATGCGGTCGCCGTCGACGAAAGCCAGGTCGTAGGCTGTGGTCCAGGTGCAGGAGCCGTCGTTCTTCAGGCGCCAGGTTTTGACGAAGCTGGTCCCGCCGATGATCTTCGCTCCGTCGGGGATGGTCACATCACCGCGGAAGTCGATGCGGTTGCAGGGCTTGGGGGTAGGGGTGGGAGGGATGCGGGTAGGGGTGGGGGGAATGCGCGTAGCCGTTGGCGGTATAGGGGTAATCACAACCGTGGGAGGGACGGAAGTCGGGGGCACGGAGGTGTTCGTTGGGAGCGCCTGGGTCTGACCGGGAACGCCTTGCGTGGGAGCCGCTGCGGTGGCTGGCGCGGTTGGGGTCATCTGGGCGACCAGGGTCTGAAAGGCTTCCAGGGTAGCTTGAGCTTGCAGGGTTTGCATAGCGCGCTGAACCGCGTCGTCGAGGTCCTGGGTCGGGGCGAAAGGCGCGTTGCAGGCGGAGAGCGCCAGAGCGCTGACAAGCATCAGAGCGACTGCCCAAAATCCCAGTGAGTTCTTTTTCGTTTTCATCTTACGCTCCTTTAAAGCTTAATAACATCATACACCTATTTTATGACGAACTGGGCCGATGTTTTGTTCCGCAGCCTGGCGCAAATTGGTTTGGATTGATTTGGACGGCGCTTCCGTTCGTCAGCGCGAGCGCAGCGAAGCGATCTGCCTGTCATCCTGAGAGCCAGCGAAGGATCTCGTTTTTCAACCAACAAATTCTTGCCATCGTTCAGAATGACAGATTCCAATTCAGCGCGAGCAGGTGCGGCATTCACCTGTCTTTCCGTTCGTCAGCGCGAGCGCAGCGAAGCGAACTGCCTGTCATCCTGAGAGCCAGCGAAGGATCTTGTTTTTCAACCAACAGATTCTTCGCTTCGTTCGGAATGACAGATTTCAGCGGTAGGTTCGGTGCAGCGACGGAGAAGCGCAATCCAACCCACAAACTGCGCTCCCGTCGATCGTGCATTTCCTGGGACGCTGCCTGAGAAAAGATAAAAAAAAGCCGCCTGATGGGCGGCTTGATAATGGTACACAACAAAAGCAGGTTTACTTGACCACCTGGATCTTAACTGCCAGCGAGTAATCCCCGCCGGGACCGTACCCAAAGCGGGCGCCCTGATTGTCGGTCATCATCCAATAACCGATGTAGGTGCCGGCAGTGGCGGGCGCGGTAATTTCGACGGACACGGTATACGTATCTCCGGGTTTGATGGCATAGGTTACATCGCCGTTCTTGCCGATTTTATCGCCCCAGACGAGCACAACGTCAAAATCAGTAGACCAGGTGCAGGTCCCGGTGTTCTTAATTTTCCACTTTTTGATAAATTTTTCGCCAGCTTTGACAGCTGTGTCAGGCGGATAGTTGACGTCGCCCAGAAAATCCATCTGGTAACACTTGGTGCCCGAAGCGGCGGTGGGTTGGGCAGTCTGGGTTGGGGAGCCCGGGGTACCTACGACAGCAGTCGGCGCGGCTGCGCTGGGGGTAGGATAGGGGGTATAGGTGGGCTGGGGCGTCCAGGTAGGCTGGTTGCTCAGTTGATCCACTTTTGCGATCAAGGTCTGCACAAACGCTTCCGTGGCAGCAGCCTGCTGCGTCAGGGCGACGCGCTGGGCGATTTCTTCGGGCGAGGGGGTCTGCTCGGCGGCAGGCTGGCAGGCGCTGAGGGCGAAAATCAGCACGAGCGCGCCGCTCAGCAGGGTCAACCAAAGTCTGGTGTTTTTCTTTTTCATCTTCAATGCTCCTCTTGCACTCAAGCTTGCTTATCTTTGTGTCGCGGCGTTCCTCTTGAGGTCAGCCCGATCAAGTTATCAACGAGAAACCGCCCTGTTTTCGAGCGGCTATCCATTATCGAAGAACTTATTCTACCACGATCTTAACCTGGAAATATCCCTTGCCGTCCGCGCCAATGCCAAAGACCTGCCTGCCGGGGCCGGTAAAAGCCCAACTGCCGGTATAGGTACCGGCGCTTGAAGGCGCGGTCATGGCGATACTGATATCAATCGTGCCGCCTACCGGCACCGCCGCGGGAAAGTCCAGAATGGCCGGGGCGGAGAGTTGGTCGCCGCTGACAAACACGATATCAAACTCGGTATCCCAGGCGCAGGTGCCGGCGTTTCTGAAGCGCCAGGTTTTGGTGAACGTTTCGCCCGGGCTGAGCTTGGTGCCGTCGGGGATGGTCACATCTGCAACAAGCACGGCTTTCAGGCACAGCGCTTGCGGCGTGGGTGTGAGGGTGGCTGCGGGCGGGATGTAGACCACGGTTGGGGCTGAAGTTGGCGCGAGCGTGGGCGGCGGAGGGCTGGTGGGGCTTGGGGTCGGGATGGGGGTGTTAGTGGGCATGGCCTGCAGGGTCATGCGTGCAATCAAAGTTTCCGCCATGTCCTGGGTAGACCGGGCCTGGATGGTGGCCGCTACCTGTGTCGCGATGAATTCCGCGGCGTTCGTGGGGGCCGCTTTGGGGGCGCAGGCGCTGAGCGCGAGCGCGCTGATCAGCAGCAGGAGAGCCAGTGTGCGTTTTACGATAGACCGATTTATTTTCATTTTCACTCCATGGAAATCAGGCAAACCTGGATTACTCACATATTAACCCATCCAAGGCGCGGCGTCAACCGGAGGGGCAGTGGGGAAGCGCCGGGAAGAGGGCTTTTCACTGCCGGACCTTTTTCGTTATCGCGAGGCCTTTTGCCACCATTCGATATAGCAGTATTGGTGGGGTCAATAATGGCAAAGGGTCGCATGTTAAGCGTAGACAGTATCGT
>DAONFX010000051.1:7454-13672 GCA_035403825.1 Anaerolineaceae bacterium | reverse complement strand
ACCCCCACACCCACGCTGAACCCGGAAGACCCGGCGCTGCAGTACGGCAGCCCGGATAAGGTGGAGGATTTCTCCAGCGCTACCGGAGCATGGAATTACGAGGACGACTGGTCGAACTGGAACGTAAACGATGGTTATCTGAATATCTACTCCAAGGGCACGCCCTACTGGCACAGCTGGTACACCACCGGTACGCCGATACAGAACTTTTACCTGGAAGCGGAATTGAGCATGCCCAACTGTTCCGGCAAAGACCGCATCGGTCTGGCTTTCCGCTTGACGGAAGGCAGCCGCTTCTACTTTATGGGCCTCACCTGCGACGGCACCTGGGGTTTCAACCGCTACACGGCCTCCAATGCCTCGGAGACCATCCTCACCTACCAAAGCTCCGACAAGATTCGTCCGGCGAATGAGAATAACCGCATCGGCGTGCTCGCCAACGGGAACAGCTTCGCCTTTTATATCAACGGCGCGCTGGTTGGTTCCACCACTGACGATACCTACCCCGCAGCCGGCACGACGGGCTTTGTCACGATGTCCGCGGGTACAGTGAACTTCACAACCCGGGTGGATGTCTTGCGCTACTGGCTGCTGCCCTGATTTTTCGGCAGCGCTTATCCGGAAGTCGTAAGGATGAATCACTTACGCCTTTCCTTTTAATATCACTTTGAAGGGGCTGCAGCATGAGAGTTACCGAATCCATGAAAAACGCGCATCTGGACGGAGATAGTTTTCTGCTGGAGGGCGGCAGCACAGGCGCAGTACTCTTTCACGGCCTGACGGCTACTACAGCGGAGGTGCGCCTGTTGGGCGAACACCTGCATAAGCTGGGATATACCGTCTCGGCGCCGCTGCTGCCCGGCCACGGCACGCACCCGGATGAACTGAACCGCGTAAAATGGATGGCATGGTATGAAACGGCTGAAGCGGCTTTTCTGGAAATGCGGGTGCGCTGTCAGAAGGTCTTCATCGGCGGAGAATCCATGGGGGCTCTCCTTGCCCTGCTGCTTGCCAGCCGCTACGAACAAGTCTCGGGCATCGTCCTGGCAGCGCCCGCGCTCATCCTCCGCAACCTGAAAGCTGCCTACCTGCTCCAATACTTTATGAAGCATTTGGATAAGCACCAGACGGAAGACTTTCTGCCCTGGAAAGGTTACAACGTCTATCCGGTCAAGAGCCTGGTGCAGCTCCAGAAGCTCCAGAATGTTGTGCGGAAAGAGCTTCCGGCGGTGACCCAGCCGCTGCTGGTGTTTATGGGCGCGAAGGACGATACCGTTTCACCGGAGGTTGGTAAAACCATCATCAGTCGGGTCGCGTCCACGGATAAACGCTTGGTAAACATGCCGGAATCCCCGCACGTGATGCTGCTGGCGCAGGAACGCGAGAGCATCTTTGCGCAGATTGACGAGTTCATCCGCGAGCTCAGCGAAACCGACCGAGAAACGCGGGCTTCAGCGTGAAAGCCCGCGGACAGCAGCCAAACACATAAATCCCCATCACCGACTGCCCTTTTTTGCAAAGTCAATTGACGCTCTCAGCGTGCGCGTGTATACTGCCATTTTGTCTGCATTTCAAGAGTATCGTCGACTGCAGTACATGGGAAAAGCATGATGAAGAAACAACAGAAAAAATACCCGGCTCTTGACCCGCAAGCGGTCGTTGCCAGTAAAAACGGTCTGACGGCGCTTTGGCGGCTGATGTCCGGCTATCATGGGCACTATCTGCTCTCCGCCTTGATGCTGGCAATTTCCGCTACTGCCCGCGCGGGTATCTACATCTTCTTGGGCTGGTTCGTGGATCACATCCTCAAAGAGGGCCGTTTCGGGAGCGAACTGCTCCTCTCCGCGGCCGGCTTTGTGTGCCTGATTCTCGTGCAAGCCACTTCCGGCTTCCTCAGCAATCAGCTGGCCGCACAGACCGCTGAAAGCAGCACCCGCCGGCTGCGCGACCTGCTCTTCGACCATATCCAGCGGCTTTCCTTCGCCTACCACGCGGAAGCAAAAACCGGCGACTTGCTCGAACGCGCCTCCTCCGACGTGGATACTTTGCGCCGCTTTATCAGCGACCAGGCCATCGGCGTAGCGCGCGTTATCGCCATTTTTATCATCAACTTTACCGCGATTATGCAGATCAACGCGCGCTTGGCTTTGGTTTCTATCATCATCATTCCGGTCATCCTGGTCGTTTCCATCCTGTTTTTCCGGAAGCTTTCCAAAGCCTACGAAGCCTACCAGGAGCAAGAGGCCGTCATCTCGACCAACCTGCAGGAAAACCTGAGCGGGGTGCGGGTGGTCAAAGCGTTCGCCCGCCAGGCATACGAAATCGAAAAGTTCGACGCGAATAACTTCGAAAAGTACAAACGCGGCAGGAAGCTGAACCTGATGCACTCGCTCTTCTGGCCGGTCTCCGACATTCTCTGCGCGGCGCAAATGATAGGCAGCAATATCATGGCTGCCTTCATGGCGATTGACGGGGTCATCACGCTCGGCAATTACATGTCCTTCACCGGTCTGCTCGGCTGGTTGATCTGGCCTATCCGCAACCTCGGCAGGTTGATCGTGGATACTTCCCGCGCGCTTGTTTCCCTCAAACGTGTAACCGATGTGCTGCGCGTGGCTCAGGAACCGCTGCTTGAGGGTACGCACGTACCCGAACAAGGCGTCGCAGGCAGTATCCGCTTCGAGCATGTCAGCTTCGCCTACGAAAAAGACCGCCCGGTGCTGGAGGATATCTCCTTCGAATGTCCGGCGGGACAGATTGTTGCGCTGCTTGGTTCCACCGGCTCCGGCAAAACCTCGCTGGTAAATTTGCTGCCGCGCTTTTACGACGTGACGGAAGGCAAAATCCTGCTTGACGGTGTTGACTTGCGCGATTACCCCCGCCATTACCTGCGCTCTCAGATTGGCATTGTTGAACAGGAACCATTCCTCTTCTCCTGCTCCATCCGCGACAACATCACCTACGGGATCACGCGTGAAGTCAGCCAGGAAGAAATTGAGCAGGCCGCCCGCGAAGCAGCCATTCACGATGTCATCATGGAATTCGCCAACGGTTACGACACGTTAGTGGGCGAACGCGGCGTGACGCTTTCCGGCGGGCAGAAGCAGCGCGTGGCAATCGCCCGCACGCTGCTGATAAACCCGCGCATCCTAATCCTGGATGACTCGACCTCCTCCGTGGATATGGAAACCGAGGTGCAAATCCGCCAGGCGCTTCAGGCGCTTATGCAAAACCGTACGACCTTTATCATCGCGCACCGCATCCAGAGCATCATGAGCGCCGACCTTATCCTGGTCTTTGACCAGGGAAAAATTGTGCAGTCCGGCACGCATGACGAGCTGATTCAACAGCCGGGCATTTACCGCAGTATTTATGAGATTCAGACGCGCATAGACAACGCTCTGCAAGAGGAAATTGACCGTGTCCACGTATTATGACGAAAACGAACTGGATGACAATGTTCCAGTAAAAACCAATGTGCTAAAGCGGTTGGTCAATACACTGCGCCCGCATTGGAAAACCTTGCTTGGCGGGGTACTTGCGATTGTGGTCGTTTCGCTGTTGGATGCGTATTTCACCATTCTCAGCAAACGCATCATCGATGAGGGCATTATCCCGCAGAATAAGGCCGCCATCCTGCACTTCTTCACTATCTACGGCGCGATTGTACTGATCCAGGCCGTCGGCGCGTTCCTTTTCATCTTCCTGGCTGGCTTGCAGGGAGAACGCGTGCGCTACGACCTGCGCAAACAGCTGTTTAACCACCTGCAAGAGCTCTCGCTGTCTTACTTCAGCAAGACCCCGCTCGGGTGGATCATGTCGCGCGTGACCTCGGATACGGAAAAAATGGCCGAACTGCTCACGTGGGGCATTATCGATACCACCTACGCTTTGGTGAGCATCATCGTTTCCTCGGTATTCATGTTCACGATTAACTGGCAGTTGGCGTTGATTGTGATGTTTTCGCTGCCGGTGATGGCTTACGCCGCCTTGAAGTTCCGCGTGCGCATTTATCATCACTACCGCCTGTCGCGCAAAGCAAACTCGAAAATGACCGCCAGCCTGAACGAGAACATCACCGGCGTGCGCGTGGTCAAAGCCCTGCGCCGCGAGGACCGCAACCTGCAAGATTTCAAAGTGCTCTCCTCTGCCATGTACCGATCCAGCTACCGCGCGGCCTATCTCTCGGCGCTTTTCCAGCCGACCATTCAGATGATCAGCGCAATTTCCCTGGGCTTAATCCTGTGGCGCGGCGGCATCAAAGTGGAGCTTGGCCTCATTACGATTGGCGGTCTGCAAGCCTTTGTTTCCTATATCATGATGATTCTCTGGCCAATTCAAGACCTTGCGCGCGTGTACGCGGATATGCAAAACGCGGTGGCCTCCTCGGAGCGCGTATTTTCGCTATTGGACACCCAACCGGGCATCACCAACCGCCCGGCTGCCAGAGAAATTCCATCGCTGGCGGGGGATATCGCTTTCGAAGGAGTGTCCTTCCGTTACGAAGACGATGAACCCGTCATCCGCAACCTCAGCTTCCACATCCCATACGGTCAGTCAGTAGCCCTGGTTGGCCCGACCGGCGGCGGGAAAACGACCATCGTGAACCTGCTGTGCCGCTTTTATGAACCAACGGAAGGCGTCATCCGGATTGCCGGCGTGGATTACATGGACCTGTCCCTGCAGACCATTCAATCCCGCATTGGCGTGGTTCTGCAAACCCCACACCTCTTTTCCGGCAGCATTCGCGAGAATATCCGTTACGGCAAACTGGACGCAACGGATGAAGAGATTGAAGACGCGGCAAAGCTGGCTGGCGCGCACAACTTCATCACGCATTTCGAACACGGTTATGACCAGAACGTGGGTGAAGGCGGCAACCTGCTCTCCGTCGGGCAAAAACAGCTCATCAGCATCGCCCGTGCCATCCTCTCCACCCCGGATATCTTCGTCATGGACGAGGCCACCAGTTCGGTGGATACGCTCACCGAAGCGCTCATCCAAAACGGGATGGAAAAGCTGATGACCGGGCGCACGAGCTTCATCATCGCGCACCGCCTCTCTACGATTAAAAACGCGAACCGCATCCTCGTCATCCGCGACGGCCAAATCGCGGAAAGCGGCAACCACAATGAGCTGATGCTTTTGAAAGGGCACTACTACCGGCTCTATACCCAGCAGTTCCGCTACGAACTGGAGACGAAACTTGACCCGTACGGCGAGGTTCCAAACGCGACGGATGCTATCTGAGGGAGCCTGAAGGTGCGTTTCGCGGTCAATTACTCGGTCCCGATGGAGAAGCTGCTGCGCGAAGGCGCGGTGGACTGCGGGCTGCTTAAGTGCCCTGAATGGGAAGGCGTCATCAGCGCCGCCAGACCCCTGCGGCCGGTGCACGTCCACTTCGAAATTGCCGTCGGCAGCGGCGGCTTCGGGCACCTGGACTTTGACCTTATCCGCTCGTTGCTTGCCAGCACGGAGACTCCGCACCTCAACTGCCATCTGATGGGATCTCCAGAGCTGGACCCTGGCAGCCCGGCAGACCAACGCAAGTTGATTGGAAACTGGGTTGCGGAGATGGAATATCTTAAGCAGCAGGTCCCTGGCGTCAAGCTGGCAGCCGAAAACCTGCCCTATATCATGGAATACTACGGCAGTAAGATTGGTTCGTCCGCGGACCTGATTGCCCGGGCAATCAGGGAAGCGGATGCCGGCCTGCTCTTCGACCTTTCGCACGCGCGCATCAGCTGCCATTACCTCGGCATGGACCTTAAGGAGTATGTGGCGCGCCTGCCTATGGACAGGCTCTCAGAGCTGCATATCACCGGACTGCAATATTACTGCGGCTATCTGAACGACCACTTTGCGATGCGCCCTGAGGATTGGGAAGCCGCGGAATGGGCGCGGGCGCAAATTCGCGCCGGCGCCTGGCGCGAGCCGGAAATCGCCGCTTTTGAGTACGGCGGCGTTGGCGACGTGTTCGGCTGGCGCACGGAAGAACGGGTGCTCCGGCAGCAAGTGCCGCGCCTGGCAGAGTTGTTTGCGTGAGAGCTGGGCGCAATGACGTGCAAATCGTTGTTGCGAGCCGTTTTCTTTTCAGATTTCACACCAACAAATGCGGACAGTCAGGCAAAACGGCCTGGCCTAGCAAATCCCCCCTTGTGCGATCCGCCTGTCAATCCTATGCCGATTGGCAAGCCTAAAGTCAGGCCACCTGGGTG
>DAONFX010000051.1:0-7354 GCA_035403825.1 Anaerolineaceae bacterium | reverse complement strand
CACAGCGGATTCGTCATTGCGAAGGAGCGCCAGCGACGGAAGCAATCTGCCTGTCGGTCTTATGCTGACCTGTAAGTCTAAGTCAGGCCACCTGGGAGATCGCTTTACAAGGCTGTGATAACGAGAATCGCCCGATGATACTCGGTACGCTGCGGCAAGCCGTCTTGCCTTCTACTTACCTTGGCACCGATGCGAACATCCAGGCAAAACGGCTTGGCTATATTTCTCCAATCAAAGAAATCATCTTGTATTCATCAAAAAGCCTTTCCATATGAATTGCCTTTCAACCCATTCCTGGAGTATAATCATTGCGAAATATTGGATGAAATGAAAATGGAAACCGAACTATCTACCGGAAGCGAAACCGCATCAGACGATCAGTCTGGTCCTGCAAGTCAGCCCGGGCACCCAAGCTCATCCTTCACCGCAGTCCTGTAATCCATCGGGACCAGGGGAAGGATAAGCTGCCTGCCCCCTGAGGTGTTCTCTTCCAACTGCATATAGAACGATTAACTTAGATGAGGTGTGTGATGATCTATTTAAGTCAACTTATCGACCAAAAAGTTTGGGACGGCTTCGGTCATGTGGTTGGAAAAATCGATGACATCATGGTGAACGCCACCGAAAAAAGCGCGCCTCCTCTTTCCGCCCTGGTCCTCAAGGGCGCGCCTGAAAACAAGACCATGATTGACGCGCAGTCCATCGCCAGCCTGTGGCCCAGCGTCACGCTTAAGACGGACATCACCAAATTAGTTCCCTACACCCCCAAGGGTCACGAGCTGCTGCTCAAACAGCGCGTGCTCGACCAGCAAATTGTGGACACGGAAGGCAAACGCCTGGTGCGTGTGAACGATCTGCAAATCGCCCGAAAAGGCGAGCAGTTCTTCCTGACAGGCGTGGATGCCAGCGCGAACGGCCTGCTGCGTCGGCTCGGGCTGGAAAAAGTCGGGAAATCCATCGCCCGCACCTTCAAAAAAGAAGCCAAAACGCACGTAATCCCCTGGGAGTTCGTCGCCTCCATTGAGCACGACGACCCCCTGCGCCTGAGCGTTTCCCAATCCAGGCTGGTCCAAATGCCCCCCGCGGATATCGCCGCGATTCTGGACAACCTGGACAGCCATACCAGCAAAGCCTTGCTGCAGGGCTTCCCAAACGAAGAATTAGCCGACACCCTCGAGCAAAGCTCGCAGGAAGTCCAACAGGCAGTTCTTTCGCACCTGCACCCTGAACGCGCGGCCGATGTTCTGGAGGAAATGGACCCCGACGAAGCGGCGGATATCCTGGCAGATATGGATGACCAGACCAGTGAGCGCCTGCTGACCCTGATGGAAGACGATGATGCCGAAGAAGTCCGCACCCTGTTGGGCTACCCAGAAACCTCATCGGGCGGCATCATGACTACAGAGTTTGCCTGGGTGCCCTACACCTACAATGTGGAACAGGCGCTGACGCATCTGCGCTCTTCCGAAGAAGCCCTGGAAGATGAGTTCATGTACTACGTCTACCTGCTGGATGAGCAGGAAAGGCTGAAGGGTGTCGTCAGCCTGCGGGATTTGGTGACCGCTCCGCTGGACCAGCCGCTTTCCAAATGGATTGACGATGACATCGCGCAGGTAACCCCCCTCACCCCGCAGGAAGAAGCCGCCTATCTGGTTGCGAAGTACGACCTGATGGCGCTGCCTGTGGTGGAGCCGGAAAGCAAAAAGATGATCGGCATTGTCACCGTGGATGACGCGCTGGATACGGTATTACCGACCGCGTGGAAAAAGAAACTGCCAAGATTTTCTGGAAAATAGGCCGGGGGAATCATGAAGCGACAATTCAAGTTTCCTTTCTGGCTGCGCAGGATCTTCCTGTTTTTCACCATCATCGGCCCGGGTCTGATTACCGCCAGCGCGGATAACGACGCGCCGGGCATCGCCACCTATTCCATCTCCGGCGCAAAATACGGCTACGGCTTTTTGTGGATCATTGTCCTGATCACAGTCGGCGAGGTGTTGGTGCAGGAAATGGCGGCCCGCATGGGCGCCGTGACCGGCAAAGGCACGGCAGACCTCATCCGCGAGCGTTTTGGCGTGCGCACTTCTGCCTTCGCGATGGCATGCTTGCTGCTGGCGAACATCGGCACCACCCTGGCGCAGTTCGCCGGCGTAGCCGCGGTGGGCGAGCTTTTTGGCATCAGCCGCTTCCTTACCGTTCCGCTGGCCGGCCTCCTGATCGGGCTCATCATTCTGCGCGGGAACTACAAGAACATCGAGACAGTTTTGCTCATTCTTTGCCTTTCCGCCTTCAGTTACGTTATCACGGTCTTCGTCATCAAACCCGATTGGGGCATCATCCTCAAAGAAGCCCTGACCCCCACGATTAAGCTTGAATCGGACTACCTGCTGGCGGTGCTGGCTGTCATTGGCACCACCATCACCCCCTGGGGCATCTTTTACCTGCAGGCCTCCATCGCGGATAAGGGCACGGACCTGAAAGATTACAACCACACCCGCTTGGACGTCGTGTTTGGTTCGGTTTGGGGCAATATCATCTCTGCTTTTATCATAATTACAACAGCGGCAACGCTGTACCCAAAGGGCATCCTGGTAAACAGCGCGGAAGAAGCCGCCATGGCGCTCAGCCCGCTGGCCGGTTCCTTTTCCAGCATCCTCTTTTCGGTCGGGATGTTGGGCGCATCGCTGCTGGCGGTCTCGGTGCTGCCGCTTTCCACCACTTACGCCATGTGTGAAGCCTTTGGCTTCGAGCGCGGGCTCAACCGTCCGGTGAAGGAAGCTCCGGTGTTCTATTCCATCTTCGTGGGGATCATGGTAATCAGCATGCTTTTCGTCCTGATTCCTGGTATTCCCTTGTTCCGAATCATGCTCCTATCCCAGTCTGTTAATGCCATCCTGCTGCCGGTGATTCTGCTGCTGGTGCTTTCCCTGGCGAATGACCGGAACATCATGGGCGAATGGACGAACAAACGCTTCGCAAACGTATTGGGGTACGCGCTAACCGGGCTAATCTTCTTGGCCACAATTGCGCTGCTGGTGGGTATGTTTTTACCAGCTGCCTGAGCTTATTCCAGCAGAGCGCTGAGCAGCGCGTAAATGGAACTGAGCTCCCTGGATACTCCCTGCCAGGTAAGCCGCCAGCAATTCGCTCCCCCCTGACCTTCCACCTCGATTAAGGGCAGGTACTCTGCTCCTTCTACCAACACCTCAAAGCCCGCCCTGCGGAGTGCGTGCGCGGTCCACGCGCCAGCCAGCCCCTCGGCGCGCAGCACGACGGGTCTTGCTCCCGCGTGTTCTTCCTCAAACTGCCCCGTGGACATGTTGTAACGCAGATTGGCCTGGCTGAAAGTGTGCCCAAATTGTCCGCTAAGCACCAGGTCTTCCGGCGAGCCCTGCGCGATACTTCCGCCGCGGTTCATCAGCCAGATGCGGTCCGCGCTGCGCATGGCCAGATCCAAATCGTGCGTGGAGGTGAGCACAGCCTGCCCCCGTCCGCGCGCCAGGTCCCGCAGCAAATGCATGATGGAAATCCGGCCGGGTAAATCCAGGAAAGCGGTAGGCTCATCGAGCACAAGCAGCAGCGGTTCCTGCGCCAGCGCCCGGGCAATCATCACGCGCTGCCTTTCGCCGTCGCTGAGTTCCTGCACAAAACGGTCGGCAAGCTGGCTTACGTCCGTCAGCGCCAGCGCGTTCTCGACAGCCCGCTCGTCCTCCTGCGAACGGCTGTCAAAAATCCCGGTGTGCGGAAAGCGCCCCAAGCCCACCAGCTCCCGCACACGCATGGCGTTCACCTCGACCTGCCCGGTCAGGACCACGCTGACCAGGCCGGCGAGCTCTTTGCTGCTGTACTCACGCAGCGGCCGGCCGCTCAGGCGCACTTCGCCGCCCAAAGCCGGCTGCAGACGGGTCAGCGTCCGCAGCAAGGTAGATTTCCCGACCCCGTTTGGCCCTGCCAGGCACACAAACTCGCCCCCGTGCAGGTCAAGGTTTAAGCCGCTGGCAACCACCTTGCGGCTGACGCGAGAGGGCTGGAAACCTATCTGCAAATCGCACGCACTGAGGACGAGTCTGGTCATACGGAAAACGAGGTCCTTCCCTTGCGCTGCTGGATAATGACCCACACCACAAATGGCGCGCCAAACAGAGAGGTCACGACATTAATCGGAAGCACATACTGACTGCCGGGCAGTTGGGCGATCGCGTCCGCGAGTAGCGCCAGCGCCGCGCCGAGTATCCCGACCGCGGGCAGCAGCAGCTTATGGTCCGCGCTGCGCAGCAAATTCCGGCACAAATGCGGCACCGCCACGCCGATGAACCCGATTGGACCGCAGAAGGCGGTGACCGTGCCTGCCAGGATGGACGCGCTGAGCAGGATCAAGACTCTGGTGAGGCGCGTGTTCACCCCCATGCTGCGCGCGTACTCCTCGCCCAGCAGCAGCGCGTTCAGAGGTTTGGGTAGAAAGACTGTCAGCACGAGCCCGGCAAGGATCACCGGCGCCATCACCCGCAGTTGACTCCAAGTGACCCCGCTGAACGAACCGTAGGACCAGACGGTATAGGCCTGAATCCTTTCCGGCAGGCTGAAATAAATCAGGAGGCTGGTCAGCGCGCTGGCGGCATAACCGAACATCAAGCCCAAAATCAGAAGGGTGATGGGGCTCTTGACGCGCCGTCCGACCAACAAAATCAAGCCCAACACCAGCCCGGCGCCAATGGAAGCTGCCAGCGCCAGCCCCAGGTCCCCAGCCGTGCTGATGCCCGCCAGCAAAATGCTGCCGGTTGTGCCGATTGCCAGCACCGCCAGGGCTACCCCCAGGCTCGCGCCGGAGTTGATGCCGAGGATAAAAGGGTCCGCCAGCGGGTTGCGAAACAGGGTTTGCATTTGCAGACCAGCGACCGAGAGTGCGGCGCCAGTCAGAACCGCCGTAAGCGCTTTTGTCAGGCGGAAGTCCAGCACAATGGTCTTCCAGCTCTCTTTGAAGGCCGGTTTTCCTGATAGGATGCCAAAGACCTGCCGCATTGGGATGGACACTGAACCAAGGCTCAGGCTCAGCACAAACGCTGCAAGCAGAATCAGCACGAACAGCGCGATGATCCAGCCCTTATGCAGAGGCTTGCTGGCAGCGGGGGTCAGGTCCGATCGAGGGCGCATTTCAGTTTCAGCTCAACTGCTGGTAATAGTAAAGTTCATACCCGGGCAGCAGGTCCGGATAGAAAATGCGGATGAGATCCTTCAGGATGACATCCGGGTTTGCTACACCGCTCTCAAAATAATCCGAGCCGCCCGTTTCCGTCACGCGCGCGTTGTAGTTATATACGCTGCCCTGCGCGAAGGCTTTGAATTCGGCATAGCGGGCATCCATCGCGAGCAGACTGTCCAGGTCAGCGGCAAAGCCGACGTTCAACCAGTAGTCGGCGTCTTTGGCGGCGTCAAAAACCGCCTCAAATGCCAGCGGCGCGGCGCCGTAACCGGGCTGGTCCGCGAAAATATAGTCAGCGCCGGCGTCCTTCAGCAGCAGCGCCGCGTAACTCTCGCCGCCGGGGACGTACCAGGTGCCCTGATAATCGGTATTGGTAAAGACGCTGACCTTATCTTCCAGGCCCTGGGTAAGCTTTTTGGCCGCTTCGTAGCGCTGCACCAGCGCGTCAAAGTCCTGTGAGGCGGCTTCCTCAAGGTCAAAGAAGGCGGCGATAAAAATGCCCCATTCCGCTCTGCCCAACGGGCTTTGCTCCAGGTAATCGGCATTGATGACCACCGGCAGGCCGGCCTCCAGCAGTTTCGGGTGCGCGTCCAAATCCGGCGAACCGCTGGCGCTGGTCATAATCAGGTCCGGGTTCAGTTCCAGCAGCTTTTCCACATTCACGCTGCCTCCACCCGCGCCGCCCCCGACCAAAGCGAGGCTGCCGTCCGCGGCCCTCGCCCGCACTTGCGGGTTGTAGGCATAAGTCGCATCGTCCACCCCCACAAGCGCGTCCAGCTTCCCGATTTTCTCCAGGAAGGGATAGTACGTGGTGGACATGGACACAAAAGTGCGCACCGGCGTTTCGATAACCAACGCGTTTCCCGCGTCTGCGGGCGCGGGCAGGCCGCGCGGAACCAGCAGGTAGGTCAAGGCCTCAGTGGCGCCTGCCCAGGGTTGGGTAACGGTCAGCTTTTTGTAGCCGTCGGCATACTCCAGCGTGAAATGCTGCGCGAAACGGATGGGGAAAACGCGCAATTCGGTTTGGCCGCTCTCTTTAGCAGGCGCTTCTCCGGCTGATATGGCGGAACAAGCCGTGAGAACAAGAACGAGCAGCAAAAGCAGGATTCGGGTTGTTTTTTTCATTGCCAGCTCCAAATAAAACACCCAACTCGAATTAAGGTTGGGTTAGGGTTGGTGTGGAAAAAACATACCCGCCTTCTTAATCCGAGAAGGTCATAAAGGGATTTGATTGAGGCAGGCTTCCTGGCTTGTCTTGCGACTTACAGTTGCGGTACAGCGCTGGACTTACACCAGCTTACACCTTTACACCCTGGCTTCCGGGCATCGGGTTACCTCGAATTGGCTTGTGAATGTGCCTTTGAAACATACCATGAAGGCGCGGAACTGTCAAAATCCGGGTATATGCTGGCGGCGGCGGATGCGGAAACCAGCCCTGGCAGTCCAGGATCGCTCGCCTTCTCTGCCTCGTCCGCATAATCAGGTGAGCTTCCTGCTGGTTATTCCGCGATTGGTTCTGCGAGCTCAGGGCCGCCAATCTCCAGATTTCGCCCGCTGCCCAAAACAAACCATACTGAGGTCCTGCCGAAAAAACACCCAGGCAGGTTCGCTGCTGAGCGCCTAAAAGCTCACGGGCGTGGAGCGAGGCCCTAAGGATTATCTTTTGGACCTTAAGGCAGCGCTGCTGCTCTCTTGGTAATCCATTTGCAGTCCGCATGAAAGAGGTACTCCGAAAAAATGTAAATCCAGCCCCCACCCGCGCATTCCAATGTAAAATTGGCATGTGAAAAAAAGCTCTCTAAAATCCCTGCCCGAAATTGAACTGGCCCGCTTTCAATCCCTGCAAAAAGGCAACGACTGCACCCTGCACGCCATTTCCGCCGCGTTGGAGCTGTTGTGCGGTGTGCGCCTGGCTCCGCGGGAATTAGCCGCGGAAGTTAACCGCCTGTGGTGGCGCGGCAGGTTTTACCGGGTGCTGCCCGGTTGGGCGGTCACGCCGCCCATGCAAGCCAGAATCGTGAACTATCTCGCGCGAACGCGCGGCTTGCCGGTGCGCGCGCGCTTGCTGCACACCTCCCCGGAAATCCTGCGAAACCTGCCCGGGGACGATAACCTGGCCGCGCTCGCGACCATTTACTGGCGCCGCGGACGCGT
>DAONFX010000050.1:0-13823 GCA_035403825.1 Anaerolineaceae bacterium | reverse complement strand
CGGTCTCTTCGATCGGCGCGTTCTTCAGCGCTTCTTGCGCTTTCCACAGGACAGTCTTCAGGTTAGTATGCGCCACGGCGGAAATCGACAGCAGTTCCCGACCTTCCTGCGCGAATTTTGCCTTCAATCCCTCGAACTTCGCGGCGGCGTCCGGTAAATCCATCTTGTTGAAAACCACAATTTGCGGAAGCTTGCCCAAATGCTCATCGAACAGTTCCAGTTCCTGATTAATCGTGAGGAAATCTTCGTAGGGATCCTCGGAAAGCCCGTCCAGGATATGAATCAAAACGCGCGTGCGTTGGACGTGCCGGAGGAAGTCGTAACCCAGACCGATGCCTTCGTGCGCGCCTTCGATCAAGCCTGGAATATCGGCCATCACGATGCTGTTTTCCTCGTCCAATTCCGCCACGCCCAGGTTGGGTTCCAGCGTTGTAAAAGGATAATTCGCGATTTTAGGTCTCGCGTTCGTGGTGGCCGCCAAAAACGAGGACTTGCCCGCGTTGGGCATGCCCACCAAGCCGACGTCTGCAATTAATTTCAGCTCCAGGCGTAGGACGAATTCCTCGCCCGGCTCGCCGCGTTCCGCAGTCAGCGGCATTTGGTTGCGGGAGGAAGCGAAATGCTGGTTTCCGCGCCCGCCCCGGCCGCCCCTTGCGACTACAAGCGTTTGACCCGGATTCACCAGGTCCCCCAGCAGCTGGGTGGTTTCATCGTCGTATACCATCGTGCCGGGTGGAACCGGAATAATCAGGTCCGGCGCGGATTTTCCGGATTGGTTGGAAGGTCCCCCGTTTTTCCCGTTTTCCGCGCTGAATATTTCGTTGTGGTGAAATTTGTTCAGCGTGTTCAACGTCGGGACGACCTGCAGAATCACGCTGCCGCCCTTACCTCCGTCGCCTCCGTCTGGTCCGCCTCGCGGGCGGTATTTTTCACGGTGGCTGTGCACCAGACCATCGCCGCCTTTGCCGGATTGTACTGTAATCGTTACTGAATCAATGAACATCCCTGTTACCTCATGAACATGTTTGCCGCCCTCATTATATATCAGCGGGCAAAAAAACAGGGGTCAGGCAGGCCTGACCCCTGAAACAGCGTTTGAGAATGCTTTTGCCGGTTTACTTGCCAAATTTTGCGCTTAGAATATCGGTTAGGGTCGGCTTGCCGATTTCTTCCAGGTCGTAACGCACGCGCTGGCTGGGTTTGTTCAGCTTAAGCACGCGGGTGAGGTCAATCGGAGTACCGATGATGACCATATCCACGTCGGCGTTCTCAATCGTCTTTTCCAGGTCGCGCACCATTTGCTCGCCGTAACCCATCGCGGGCAAAATCTGACCAGTGCCTGGATACTTCTTGTAGGTATCCAGGATGCTGCCCACCGCGTAAGGGCGCGGATCCACGATTTCAGCAGCGCCATATCGCCGTGCGGCAACGTAGCCTGCGCCGTAAGCCATGCCGCCGTGGGTCAGGGTAGGGCCGTCTTCCACCACCAGGACGCGCTTCCCGCGGATAGCCTCCGGGTCATCCACAAAGATGGGCGAGGCGCCTTCCACCACAATCGCCTTGGGATTGAGGCGGAACAGGTTGTCGCGCACGGCAATCACGCTGTCGGGGTTGGCAGTATCGACCTTATTGATGACGAACACATCCGCCATGCGCACGTTTGTCTCTCCGGGATAATATTCTGACTCATGCCCAGGGCGGTGCGGGTCCGCGACCACAATCAGCAAATCGGTCGCATAGAAGGAGAAGTCGTTGTTTCCACCGTCCCATAGGATGATGTCCACTTCCTTTTCGGCTTCGCGCAGGATGGCTTCGTAGTCCACGCCGGCATACACAATCACGCCCGCGTCGATATGAGGTTCATATTCCTCGCGCTCTTCGATGGTGCACTCGTGCTTGTCCAGGTCCTCATAGGTGGCAAAGCGCTGAACCTTCTGCTTCACCAGGTCGCCGTAAGGCATCGGGTGGCGGATAGCGGCCACTTTATAGCCCATTTTGCCCAGAATAGCGGCAACTTTGCGGGTGGTCTGGCTTTTGCCGGAACCGGTGCGCACGGCGCAAACGCCGATAACGGGTTTGATTGATTTGACCTGGGTGACAGCGGTGCCCATCAGGCGGAAATCCGGCCCCAGGGCGTTCACTTCCGCCGCTTTATGCATCACATAGCTGTGCGGCACATCGCTGTAAGCAAAAACAACCTCATCCGCTTTCAATTCCTTAATCAACCGGGGTAGTTCCGCTTCGGGGTAGATATCGATTCCATTCGGGTAAAGGCCGCCTGCCAGCGCCGCCGGATACTTTCGGCCCTCAATGTTCGGAATCTGGGTGGCTGTGAACGCCACGACTTCATACTTCTCATTGTCGCGGAAGAAGGTATTGAAGTTGTGAAAATCCCGGCCAGCTGCCCCCATGATAATAGTGCGGATACGACTCATAACATGCTCTCCTTTTTATTGGTGGTTCTATTGACAGTTTATTTTACATCACTTCCGGCGCGCGGATGCCAAGAAGTCGCAAAGTGTTCCCGATGCACCAGCGTGCCGCCGCCACCAACGCCAGGCGCGCCGCGCGCAGCTCCGGCTCGGCGCCCAAAACCGGGCATTGGTTGTAAAAATCGTTAAAACCCTTTGCCAGCTCGTAAGCGTAATTTGCAAGCAGATTTGGCTTCAGTTCTTTGGCTGCCCGCTGAATCTCTTCGGGCAGGCGCGCAATGCGTTCGATCAGGTCCACTTCGCTGGCGTGGGTCAATCTGCCGTAATCAGGCTGGGTTGCCGTCAGTCCGTCCGCCTTTCGCAGGATGCTGTTGGCGCGCACATGCGCGTATTGAATATACGGGGCAGACTGGCCGTTAAAGTCCAGCGCGCTTTCCCAGTCAAAGGTCACCATCTTGGTATTCTCGCGCGAGAGCATCGGGTACTTGATAGCTCCCAGCGCGACGGCTTCGGCAATCTCATGCATGCGGGCAGGCTCCAGCTCGGGGTTCTTCTCCCGCACCACTTCCAACGCGCGGCGCGTGGCTTCGCGGATTAAATCATCCAAGAGCACCACCGTCCCCTCGCGCGAGGACATGGTCACATTCCCCGGCAGGTTCACAATTTCATACGCCAGGTGGTGAATGCGCTCCGCCCAGGGATACCCCATCAACTCGAGAATCTTGCGGAATTGCTTGATATGCAAACTTTGGCGCACATCCACAACGTAGATGGATTTTTCGAGGTCGTACTCGTTGAATTTCATCACCGCCAGGGGAATATCCTTGGTGGCGTAGAGCGAGGTCCCGTCCGAACGCAGGATGATCACCACGCGGTATTCCTCATTGGTGCCCAATATCTGGTCCAGGTTGACCACGACCGGCAGGTTCGGGCGGCCGTCCTCTGCCAGACCGGACTTAATCAGCTGGTCAACGGCTGCCTTTCCCGGTTCTTCCACCTCACTTTCAAAGTAAATGCGGTCGAAGTGTTCACCCAACAGGTCATAAACCTGACGGAAACCTTCCAGCGACCAATCGCGCGTTTCCTTCCAGAGAGCCAGGATATGCGGGTCCCGTGCGTCCCAGCGGGCAAAATAAGCGCGAACTTCCGCCTCGAAGCCCTCTTCATAGGCAAAGCGCCGGTCAGCCTCGGTAAAGAGGTCGCCCATCCAGCGCGTCTTATCTGCCCCGGGTTTTTCTCCCGCGTGGTACTTCTCGTAATTGCATAGCCATTTGATAACGTGCAAACCAATATCGCCCAGATAGTTGGCGCGAATCACGCGTTTGCCGCTGGCTTCCAGGATATTGCAGGTAGAACCGCCCAGGATAACATTCCGCAGGTGCCCGACGTGCAGGGGTTTATGCGTGTTCGGATTGGAGTACTCCACCATCACCGGCTTGCCCGTCTGTTCCCGGCACCCGTAGCGCTTTCCGGCAGCCAACACGCCTTCAATTACCTTGCGGGCATACGCGCTGGTCTCATAATACAGATTAAGGTAACCGCGCACAGCCTCCAGGCGGCTGAAGCCGTCCGGGAGCTGGATGCTATCGCGCAGCGCTTCCGCCAACGCCTGCGCATGCTGCGGAACGGGCAGCTGCCGGGCCGGGTCTGCCGCGGCCAGCGGAAAGAGTGGCGCCGCGATGCCCCATTCGCCGCTGAAGGGGATACTGCGCCATTCCAGCTTATCTGCCGGCAGCGAACGCTCCTGGCAGAACTCAGCGAGAAGACTATCTAAGAGCTCTTTTTCCTGTTCGAACATGCGCCTATCCTGTGCGTAGTTTTCTGGATTATAACATTCCGCCCGGGCCCGCCCCGCGGCTTAACAACAAACGCGGGAGCCGGAAGGCTCCCGCAGGTTACAGCCGTTTGAGCGCCTACTGAAGGGAATTGAGTTTCTTAACCAGGCGGGACTTGCGGCGGGCAGCATTGTTCTTGTGAATGACGCCCATGGTTACCGCTTTATCCAGAGCCTTGATGGCGTTTTTCACTTCTGCCTGGGCGTTGACTTCCACGCCACTTTTGATGGCGGCCTGAGCCTTGCGGACATAAGTGCGCGCGGCGCCGCGATACACGCGGTTGCGCTGGCGCTTTCCCTGGTTCTGTTTATTTCGTTTGATTTGAGACTTAATATTTGCCAATTTCTTCCTCCGAACGATAATTCCAATTGCACGAAACTATATTTTACAGCAAAATCATAAATTGTCCAGCCCATTCAGGCGGGAATCATAGGTATTTTGGCCGGGTTTACACAACATATCGAACTTAACAACTGCGAATCGCAAGAAGTAGAGCCAATGATTATGGTGACTGCGTCGGAACAAAACGACAGGAGAGGACTCCCTACCTGCCCGGGTCAGGAAACCGCGGTTAACGAAAAATCGTTATCCACTGTGAGAGATACATGGGGGTATGGCTTCAGCCGTAAATATGCTCTCCGCCTTATCTCACGTCGGGCTGCATCCTTCGACCCGACATTTCCGGAGGCTTGAAAAGCGCATGCCGCCCTGCAGCGTCCCGTCCGAAACCCGGGTTCCCACGCCAAGTCTGGCTCTGATTGACTTTTCCCCCCCTTTCCGCTAACATAATATTGCTCAGGTCAGTCGGGTGTGCGCGCTGCCGTTCGCGGCGGTGAGGAAAGTCCGTACACCTCAGAGCAGGAAGCCAGGTAATCCCTGGAGAGGCGCAAGCTTCTGGATCGGGCCACAGAAACATACCGCACGCGCGAGCGTGTCAGGGTGAAAAGGCGGTGTAAGAGACCACCGGCGCGGGCAGTAATGCCGGCGGCCAGGCAACCCCCTTCCGGTGCAAGGTCAAACAGGGGAAAAGCATCCTCGGATGCCAGCGCTGGCTCGGCGCTGTTGATCCCCGGGTAGACCGCATGAGCAGTCTGGTGACAGACTGTCGAGATAGATGCGCATCCGCGACAGAATACGGCTTACAGGCTGACCTGAGTGCCTTGCCCGCCTTCCTGAGGAAGTTATGAATTTTCAACGCGCCGCGAACACTCAAAAACGATTTCCCGCCCTTATCCTCTGGATTGCCGCTGTTGGCTTGCTGCTCGGCGCCTGTTCCTCTCAACCGGATAACCTGGTCATAATCGTCATTCCCTCCACCGGCACGATCCTTCCGCTGCATCAGGAGACGCAAATCATCTCTCAGGTCATCGCCCGCCGCGGCTGGTCCCGACTTGAGTTGTACGCAAATGGTGAGTTGGTGCGCGTGGATAGCGCCACCGCAGATACCATGTACTCAGCAATCCTCAAACAGCCCTGGATCCCGACGGCGGAAGGACCCGTCCTCATCAGCGTGATTGCGGTCGACGCGCGCGAAAGGCGCATTGCCAGCGCGGAAGCAGCCGTTCTAATCGGTTCACCCAGCCCGACCGCCCTGTCCGCCAGCCCTACCCCAAGCGCTACGCCCACCCCCGCGCCGCTGCTCAGCCCAACGCCGTGCACCCCCCAGGCGGCGCTGCTGCAAGACGTCAGCATCCCTCCGGGTACGCTGCTGGAGCCTGGGCAGTTCTTTACCAAGACCTGGCGGGTGCAGAACACCGGCACCTGCGCCTGGAGCGGATATCAGCTGGTCTTCATCAGCGGCAGCCTGCTCGGAGGCAAATCTCCAACCCGTGTCAGCGACCTGGCCCCCGGCGCGGCAGTCAATCTCTCGCTGGAACTCAGCGCCCCGCGTTATCAGGGCGACTACGCGGGCACATGGCGGCTGCAAACGGATCAAGGCATTATTTTTGGCCCCGAACTCAGTTTCAGCATCCGCATCCCGCAGCCTACCCCCACCCGCACGCTTACCCCAACGGCTTCCGCCACCTGGACGCCAACGCTGACGCCTACGCCCACCCCGACCCCGACCAACACTCCTACGACTTCCCCCAGCCCCACGCCCAGCGGAACCGTCACGCCCACCCCGCCCAGCTCGGAGCCGTAAGTTCCGTCAGCCCTCCGAAGAAGGAAACGAAATGGGCTGTCCACAAGCCGGACGGCCCTTTTTGATTTCCCGCTCCGTGCCCGTTTTTATGGTCGTTTGCGGATTTGCGCTATCAAAACGAAGGCTAAGCCAGGCACGTTCTCCCACTTTGGGCTGTCCAAAAAGGAAAACCCTTTCTTTTTGGACAACCTGCCTTTTCGGCATGCAAGATACCTGCTTATCCAGCTCAGCCGCGCCGCCTGCCGCGCGGGAAAGCCCCGGGAGTGTGGAAATTCCTCTTAATCGTAAATCAGGTCTTCGAGCGCGCGCTTGGGCACATGGTGGACGCCCTGTTCATCCCGGTAATACTTGAGATCGCCATCAGCGCCCACGGGTTCAATCACGACCATCTCCGCGGGTTTTCCCAGCGCCAACACCAGCACAATCTCCAGGTAAGCGGGCAGTTCCAGCAAGGCAGCCAGGTCCTCACGCTTCACGGAGCTCATCATGCAACCGCCAAAACCTTTCTCGACCGCGCCCAGCATCATCGTTTGCGCGGCAATGCCGGTGTCCAGGTCATACTGCCGTTTTATGCGTTCGTCCCCCAGCACCACAATGTAGGCTGCCGGCCTTTCCCCCTCAGCGGGTCCGCCCCAATTCTTCAGGTAGCCGGCAAACTTAACCAGCGGAAAAACACGGTCAGTCTGGGCTTTCTCTGTAATCAGGCTGAATTTGAGCCCCTGCAAATTGGCGGAACAGGGAGCGTGCCTCGCCAGGTCAACCAATTCCACCAGCGTCTCGCGCGGGATGCGGACGGACTCGTCAAAGCGGCGGTAACTGCGGCTTTTCAGAACCAAATCTCTAAACATGGGTTTCACCTTTCTTGAATAAGAGACGGCGGCAGTGCGCCGCGCCATATGCGCAGGCGAGCAGTACTAATCCCCCCGCGTCGAAGATAATGTAACGCACGATGCTTGAGCGCAGCGCTGCATGGTTCGGGTCAATCGTGCTCAAGAGCCAGCTTTCACCCAGTAAGCCGATAGCCTGCATCAGGAGCGCCTCAATCAGGGAAATCTTGTGTGAAATCGGGTTGGTCAGGGCAAAGACGTAGGGCACCTGCCACATGAGGTACAGAATCCCGACACCCGCCACCGCAGTCGCACCCGGAGTGCCGCTCAGCTCAAACCCTGCGCTGAACGCCTGCGGGGTTATCATATATTGCAAGGCTGCCTGTAAGTTTAGCGTCAGCACCACTGCAATCAGCGCCCGGGCAATCCAATTCCTCGTCCTATCCTTTGATTCCGGGTTCGATTTCATCTTGTGCCTGCCTTGGGTTTAGTTCTGGTAAACCATGCCGTCGCGCACATGCCAAATTTCATGGTTGTGCGTGAATTCAGGCGGGAACATGTCCGGGTCGGTCGAAGTCAAAAGAGCCTGTTCCACCTGAGTAAGGACAGCCAGCAAATCCGCGCGCCGTTCAGGGTCCAATTCCGCCATAATTTCATCGAGCAGAAGCACCGGCCATTCGCCAGTCTTGGTCCGCATCCACTGCACTTCCGCGAACTTGAGCGAGAGCAGCGCGGTGCGCGCCTGCCCCCTGGAGCCGTAATCGCCCAGGTCGATTCCGCTGCCAATGAAGCGGAACTCATCCCGGTGCGGACCCAGCGTGGTCATGCCGCGGCTGATATCCTCGCGGTAAGCCGCGTGCAGCGCTTTGCGCAAGCCGGCCTCAATCTCCAGCGCGCTGAGCGGCGAACGGTCCACAGCGGTCTGCACCGGCAGAGAGAGCTGACCTTTGGGCGCGGGTAAGGGTTCGTAAGAAGGCTTGTACTGCAGCCGTAATATCTCCGTACCGCGGGTAAGCTGCTGGTGAATCGGACCAGCCTGTTCTTCCAGCTCCTTCAGCAAGTGGATGCGCGCGTGCATCAGCTCCGCGCCGTGGCTCGCCAGCATTTCATCCCAGGCTTCCAACTGGCGGGTGTCGCCGCCGCGTTCCGAAAGAATCTTGAGCAGGGCGTTGCGCTGGTTCAAGGCCTTGGCGTAATCCGCGCAGTGGCGGGCATAACCTTGCTGCGCTTGCGAAAGCGCTTCGTCCAGGTACTGCCGCCGGTCGGAGGGCGAGCCCTCCAGGATGCGCGACATCTGCGGCAGAAAGCTGACCGCGTTGAATTGCCCATACACTTCGCCCAGCTTCTTTTTCACGCCGTCCAGCAGCACTTCTTTGCGGAACCTCGGCGCGTTGGGATTGCCGTTGTATTCCTGGATGAAGCGGACTTCGAGAGTATGGGTTTTTAGTCTGGTCTGATATTCGCCCACGATGCGGCCCACCAAAACAGGCTCGGGCTGCAGATTGAAATTCAGGAGCTGCCGGTCAGTCGCGGCATAAAAAGAGGAGAAATTCGCCAGGTAGGCTGCTGCTTCGAGGATTGTCGTTTTTCCCTGGGCATTCGAGCCAGCCAAAAGAATGACCTTCCGGGGAAGCTGTAAGTCCAGCCGGGAAAAAATCCTGAAATTAGTCAGCGCGAGCCGGGTGAGATGCATTAATCCTTGACTTGCTCCAGCTCTTCCGCTGTGGGCTGGAACACCTGCGTCGCGCGGTCAATGTAGAGCACGCCGTCCAGGTGGTCAATCTCATGCTGGAAAATGCGCGCCAGCCATCCGCTGGCTTTCAGGCGGATGGGCTTCCCAAAGCGGTTCTTCGCCCGGATGGTTACTGCCTCATGGCGTTCAACCTCACCCGCCAGACCCGGCACGGAGAGGCAGGCCTCCACATCCGTGACGGTTTCCTCGGATTTATGCACAAATTCCGGGTTAACCAGAACATATTTTTTGGGCTTCGCGTTCTCGCCTTCGTCGTCCGTGTATTCCACGACCACCACGCGCAGGGACTCGCCAATTTGCGGAGCGGCCAAACCGACGCCCGGTGCAGCCTGCATGGTCTCGAACATGTCGTCGATCAGTCTTTGCAGCTCTTTATCAAAAACCTGGACAGGTTTCGCCTTCAACCGAAGTGAAGGCACAGGGAATTTTACAATCTCGCGTACAGCCACTTTATCTCCATTCGAATTCTTTCGTACTAATTCTACCTTAGAGAGGTGGCGGGTTCAATCTTTTTGTAGTGTCTTGGGTTTGGGCGTGGTAAACGCTGAACCAGCGCGCGACGCGCTCGCGTTCCTCGTCGATATCTCGTTCGCGCGCGGCGGCAGCCGCGGCCTGCATCCTGCGGAAGATATCTTCCTGAACTTTTGAGGGTTGGTACACGTTGTCAAAAGTCAGCACTTCGGTGGACACCCGGATGAAGACGGTGCCAAAATTCAGCAGCATCGGGATGAGCCCCCGGCGTTCGTATTCCACTGCCAGGATTTTTTCCAGCGGCGCGGTGCGCCTGGATTCACGCCCAAGCGGTTTCCGGTCAATATCAATCACCTGGTCGGGGGTCAGGCGGTAAATATCGTTGCGCCAGTCTGCGTAGTTGTACACCAGCCAGATGAGCGCGGCAATCACGAGCAGCACGCCCAGAAAAACCGACAGATTGTACGGCAGCAGCTTGAAATTCCAGGTGAGTGTAGCTGCCAAGAGCACAATTCCACATGCCAAAACAAGCGTCGGCAGCAGCGCCTTCCCCAGCAGCACGAACCAGTGCTTGCGGTACGTGGTCACCCCGCCTATCTCGTAGCGCACCTTCAGGAAATCCCCGAACAACCAGGCAAAAAAGCTTTTCTCGCGCAAGAGCGGCAGATCACTTTCCAGAGGAAGGCTTTCCCCTTCCTTGGGTTGAACCGGCTGTGTGGCTCCAGTTCCTGCCAGCTTTTGGCGCAGCGCCGCCCGCATTTTTTCTTCTTCAAAGGCTGCCTGTTCAGACTGTCTGCGCCGCCAGAACACTTCCACCAGATGCTCAATCACATCCGAGTCTGCCACCCGGTTGAAACGCAGGTTGCCGATAATTGTACGCACCACCACATCCGCGTATCCCAGGATTCTGCCCGGCTGAGTGCTTTGCACCCCAACCGAAGTCACCATTCCCAGGGGTGCTTCCTGGCGCGACTCGTAGAACCCCGATACTTTTTCCACCCAAACCATCCGGTGGTTAGTGATGATATAGTAATCATTAGCCCAGTTGTGATGGTTCCAAGCCAGCCAGAGCGCGCAGAAGACAAAACCCGCCGCCATGGCAAACACCGTCAAGTCCGGTCTGGCTGCCCCAAACAAAACCCCGGCCGCCACCAGCACGGCAAAACCCAGCACAGGCAGCAGAAAGCTCATCAGCAGAAAGAATGGATGCTTGCGGGTGATGAAAAGCGCCTGCTCATCTTTTTCGAGCCAGCTCATGCGGATTCTTTCGGCCAGGCGCCGGCTTTGCCACAGCACCGCGCGGGCGCGTAGCGCCCTGGGAGAGCTGAGGAGCGCTTCGCGCAGCTGCTGCGCGGGAATTTGCCAGATGGAGCAGTCGGTCAGCGTTCGGGCGCTGCAGGTGTAGTTTTCCAGCCCGTCCAAAGGTTCGTCGCCCGCCAGTTCCCCTTCCAGAATAATCCGGTTCTCAGCAGGGTTTTCCGGGTCACCGCGTTCAATTTTCCCCGCGGCCAGGAGAAAAGCGGCATTCGCGCTTGTGCCGGCGCTGTACAGTAAGTTTCCCGCTTCCAATGTGATAAGCTCCGCCCCGGAAGAAAGCGCGCGCAGCAGCTCCTCATCCACGAGGCTGAAGAACGGATGCGCGTACAGCAATTCTTTCAAAGCGGTGTTTTCAGCGGGCATTTTCGATTATCCACGCAGCAGTCTCATCCACAGCCCTGCCGCATTTTCTGAAATTCGGCTGCCCGCTTTCACGGGCAGCCTTCTCATCTATCGTTATTTACGCCTCAAGCGGAGCAGCCGCAGGGTTAGCCGCTTCCTTTTTAGCAAAGGTCAGCCCTCCTTCGGGGTCTTTATCCACAAGGACGACGTCCCCCGCTTGAAAACCGCTGGCCAGGAGTTGGGTTGCCAATGGGCTTTCCAGGAATTTCTGCATCGCCCTTTTCAGCGGTCTCGCGCCCATGAGCGGGTCATAACCTTGGTCCGCCAGCCACGAGCGCGCGGCGCTGCTCACTTCCATCTTCACGCCGTATTCATCCAGGCGGCCCTGGAGCTCCGCCAACTGCAGGGTGACAATTCCCATCACGTCTTCGTGCGTCAGCGGCGAGAACATGATGATGTCATCGATGCGGTTCAGGAATTCCGGCCGGAAGGCGCTCTTCAAGGCCTTTTGAATCTTCTCGTGCGACGATTTGATATCCTCGCCGTCGTTGGAATCCACGAAACCCAACGCGCCGCCCTTTTTCACAAACTCGGTGCCCAGGTTGCTGGTCATAATCAACACCGTGTTGCGGAAGTCCACGATGTGCCCCTGTCCATCGGTCAGGCGGCCGTCGTCCAGTATCTGCAGCAGCGCGTTCCAGACTTCCGGATGGGCTTTCTCGATTTCATCGAAGAGCACCACGCGGTATGGTCTGCGCCGCACAGCTTCGGTCAATTGCCCGCCTTCTTCGTATCCGACGTAACCGGGAGGCGCGCCGAACAAGCGCGAAACGGTGTGTTGTTCGCGGTATTCACTCATATCTATGCGCACCAAAGCGTCTTCATCGTCAAACAGGAATTCCGCCAGCGCCTTAGCCAGTTCAGTCTTTCCCACGCCGGAAGGCCCGATGAAGATAAACGAGCCGCTTGGCCGGCGCGGGTCTTTCATGCCCGAGCGCGCCCGCCGGATGGCATCCGAAATTGCCTTGATTGCTTCGTCCTGTCCGATGATACGTTCGTGCAGACGGTCTTCCATGTGCAGCAGCTTCTGGGCTTCGCTTTCCATCAGTTGGGTCAGCGGAATGCCTGTCCATTGGTGGATGACGTCGGCAATGTCGTTCACGTCCACCACTTCATCCAGTTTTTGTTCGACCTCCCACTTTTCGCGCTGGGCATTGAACTCCTGCTCCAGGCGCAGCCGGTCGGCTTTCATTTTCACCGCGCGTTCATAGTCGCGTTCCACGCTGGCCTGCTCTTCCTCCGCCGCCAGGCGTTCTATCTCCCGCTTCTGGTCGCGCAGCGCCTCAGGCATGGAATACAAGGCGACGCGCAGTTTGGCAGCGGCTTCGTCAATCAGGTCGATGGCCTTATCCGGCAGTTTCCGTTCAGTCATGTAACGGGACGAGAGCTTGGCCGCGGCGCTGAGGGCTTCATCGGAGATTGTCACCTTATGGTGCGCCTCATAGCGGTCGCGCAGACTGCGCAGCATCAGGATGGTATCGTCGATGCTGGGCTCCTCCACAAAAATCGGCGCAAAGCGGCGTTCCAGCGCGGCATCCTTCTCGATGAACTTATGGTATTCATCCAGGGTGGTCGCGCCGATGCACTGCAGGTCGCCCCGTGCCAGGGCAGGCTTGAGCATATTGGAAGCATCCATAGCGCCTTGCGCAGCGCCGGCTCCGACTACGGTGTGCAGTTCGTCAATAAACAGGATGACTTCTCCGTTTGATTTTTGAATCTCGTCGATGGCAGCTTTTAAACGCTCCTCAAACTCGCCGCGGAAGCGGGTGCCGGCAATCATCGCGCCCAAGTCGAGCGCGACCACGCGTTTATCTTCCAGGATTTCCGGCACGTCGTTGTTCGCAATTTTTTGCGCCAGGCCTTCCACAATGGCGGTTTTCCCAACGCCAGCTTCGCCTATCAGCACGGGGTTGTTCTTGGTGCGGCGGCAGAGGATCTGGATAAGACGGGAAATTTCCTCTTCGCGTCCGTAAATCGGATCCAGCTTGCCTTCCCGGGCTGCCTGGGTAAGGTTGCGCGAGAATTTGTCCAGCGTTTTGTACTGGGTCTCGCTGTGGGTTTCGGAACGCTTACTCCCTCCGCGGATTTCCAGGATGGCGTCCATCACTTTCTCGCGAATTACGCCGTGGTTCTCCAGAATGCGCGCCAGGGCGGTGTTTCGTTCCGCCAGGATGGCAAGAAACAGGTGCTCCGTCGAGATATATTCATCCCCAAAGCGGCTGGCTTCATTTTTGGCAAGGTCAACCGCCAATTTCACGCGCGGGGTCATGAAAATCTGGCCCGAAGCTCCGCCAAAGATGTTGGCCTTGGGGGTCGTCCGCAAAAGGTGGTCGATGCTATCGGCTAATTGCCCCGCGTCCAGCTTGAGCATGTCCAGAATCTGAGAAACCATGCCTTCCGGTTGCTCAATCAGCGCCAGCATGATATGCTCCGTATCTATCTGTGTGTGTCCATAACGCTGGATGATTTCCGCGGCGCGCGCGGCCACATCCTGCGCTCTTTCAGAAAATTTATCAAAACGCATCATAGGTATATGTCCTTAAATGTTATTTTCCGTACAAGTTCTGTTGCAATACTTGTTCCAGCATATAGTTTAACCGCCAGGCGTAAGAATTGAATTAACGTTAGAGGATGAGCATCGCG
>DAONFX010000049.1:0-14086 GCA_035403825.1 Anaerolineaceae bacterium | reverse complement strand
ACATTCATCAGCAGCTCCTCAAGTATTGCGACAATAAAAAACTTGTCGCAATCATGGAGGATATCCGCGGATTAATCGAGTGGGCCCGCGGAACCCCTGTCGGGCAGCCGCGCTCATATGACGTGGCAGTGCGCGAACATATGCAAATCCTGACCTATCTCAAATCCAATGACAGAGAAAAAGCCGTCCAGGCCATGCGCTCACACCTGACCAGCTCGTGCGAAAGAACCCTCGGGTACTGGCGCGGAAGGTCGCAGTAAATCTTCACCCGCCCGGCTTCGGACGGGTTTTTTTATCTGCAAGAGTGCTTGCACTCAGCAGAGGGACGGCATCTTCCCGAAATTCAGCGCTTATATCGGATTTTCCGGCTGCTCTCCTTTATAATTCCATAAATCCCAAGCCCGGAAGGACAACTCCCATGCAGCCAATCCCTGACCTCATCAACCAACTGACACTCGAAGAAAAAGCTGCCCTGTGTTCAGGGCAAAATTTCTGGTTCCTGAAAGCGTTGGAACGCCTCGATATCCCCGGTATCATGTTGACAGATGGACCTCACGGCCTGCGCAAGCAAGCCGACTCGCCGGACCATGTCGGGTTGAACCAGAGCGTGCCCGCTACCTGCTTCCCGACCGCCTCCGCGCTGGCCGCCACCTGGAACCGCGACCTGGTCTTCAAGGTCGGCCAGGCGCTGGCGGAAGAATGCCTGCAGGAAGGCGTGAGCGTCATTCTGGGCCCCGGCGCCAACATTAAACGCTCCCCCTTGTGCGGCCGTAACTTCGAATACTTCTCAGAAGACCCTTTCCTCACCGGTGAAATTGCCAAAAGCCACATCCTGGGCGTGCAGTCCCTGGGGGTCGGCAGCTCGCTAAAGCATTTCGCGCTGAACAACCAGGAAAGCCGCCGCATGACCGCCAACTCTGTAGTGGACCCACGCGCAATGCGCGAAGTCTATCTGGCCGGTTTTGAACGCGCGGTCAAAGACGCGCAGCCCTGGACGGTAATGTGTTCGTACAACCGCCTGAACGGCACCTATGCCTGCGAGAACAAAACGCTGTTGAGCGACATCCTCAGGGAAGATTGGGGCTTTGAGGGGCTGGTTGTTACCGATTGGGGCGCGATGAATGAGGTTGTCGCAGCGGTGCGCGCCGGCACCGACCTGGAGATGCCGGGCGTGGCCAACGGGAACACTGAAAAGCTCATCGCTGCTGTGCATTCCGGAGAGCTGGACGAAGCCGTGCTGGACCAGGCTGTGGGACGGGTGCTCAGTCTGATTCAAAAATCCAGCGAAAGTTACCAGCCCGGCTTCAGCTATGACCCGCACGCGCATCATGCCCTGGCCAGGCAAGCCGCCTCTGAAGGCGCCGTTCTGCTGAAGAATGAAGGCGGTTTGCTCCCGCTCTCTTCCGGCGGAAAAGTCGCTCTGATTGGCAGATTTGCCAAAACGCCGCGTTACCAGGGCGCAGGCAGCTCTCTTATTACCCCTACCCGGCTGGAGAATCTATACGAAGAGCTGGGCAAACTCATCGGGGAAGAGCGGCTGCTCTACACACCCGGCTACACCGAACAAGGCCAGGCGGATGACGCGCTCCTGCGCGAAGCCTTGGAGTTCGCCAGCCGCGCCGAAACAGTCATTCTGTGTGTCGGCCTGACCGACATGGATGAAGTGGAAGGGCTGGATCGCGAGCACATGCGCTTGCCTGCCGGTCACGATGCATTGATTGCCGCCGTGTGCGCTGTCCACCCGCGCTGCGCCGTAGTGCTCAGCAACGGTTCGCCGGTGGAAATGCCCTGGCTGGCTGCCGCCCCCGCGGTGCTGGAAGCCTACCTGGGCGGGCAGGCCGGCGCGGGCGCTGTCGCCGATATCCTGACCGGCAGGGTGAACCCCAGCGGCAAGCTTGCTGAAACCTTCCCCATCAGGCTGGCAGACACGCCAGCCCAACCCTACCCGGGCGGTCCGCAAACGGTGGAGTACCGCGAGAGTATCTATGTCGGCTACCGCTATTACGACGCGGTCGGCGCGCAAGTGCTGTTCCCGTTCGGGCACGGGCTCAGCTACACCGCTTTTGAATACAGCGGCCTGACCCTACGCATCAGCGGAGAGCATGTCATCGCCAGTTTCAGCCTGAAAAACCGCGGCAGCCGACCCGGGAAGGAAACCGCACAGCTCTACGTGCGGGATCTGGAATCTTCAGTTTTCCGCCCGGAGAAAGAACTGAAAGGCTTCCTCAAGGTGGAACTTCAGCCCGGCGAGGAACGCCAGCTTGAGATGGAACTGGACCCGCGCGCGTTCGCCTTTTATGACGCGGAAAGCGGCCAATGGGCGACCGAAGGCGGTGATTTCGAGATTCTCATCGGCGCATCCTCGCGGGATATCCGCCTGCGGGGGCTAATCCAACTGCCCGGCAGCAGCCTGCCGCGCGCGCCCAGAACAGAAGGCCTGGAGCCTTATTTTCGCCCCACGGAGGCCGTCGGCTTCCCGCGAGAAAGCTTTGAGGCGCTCATGGGCTCGCCTCTCCCAGGCAATACGCCAACGAAAAAGGGTCAATTCAGCCTGAATACCCCCCTGGCCGATATGAAAAGCACCTTGGTCGGCGCCTACCTGTTCCGTTCCTTTGAAAAGGGCATGCAGAAGATGAACGGACCGGAACAAGACACCCCAACCAGTAAGATGATGAACGCCATGCTGCAGGAGATGCCGCTGCGCACAGCGCTGATGATGGGTGGAGGAGTGAGCCGCGGAAAGCTTCTGGCGTTGGTAACAATGATGAACGGGAGGTTTTTCAGGGGGCTGCGAGATTTCCTGAGGGCACGCTAAAGGGATTCCCGCGGGGGTTCTGCAGCTGCGGGGCGGCAGCTCGGGGCACTCCCTCCGGGAGCTGGACCGCGCGTTTTGGGGGATAGCCCAAGCCAAGCCGGCGCTGAAGTGTTTGAAGGTCAAGGTCTGTCCGCGCAAGAATCCCGCGCCGCTATTCCGCGCAGCACAGGTCTGATTTCAGCGTTTCAGCACGCAACCCCACGTTGGAATCAGAAGGGAAGCCTGACGCGCGGAATTTCAAGAAGGGGAGAAGCTATAAAGAAAGCGTATTGTCCCAGCTTATGTGCTCCCGGCCCGGGTCGGAAGCCTGTCCTCCCCCGCCCGCGTTTCCCTGCTGATATTCCCGGATGGCCTGCCCCAGTAAAGCCAGCAGCCCGGCACTTTTCAGTCCCAGCTCCTCATCCTTACTGCCAACAGCTTGCAGCAAATCCTCGCAGCTGATCTTTTCAGCCTCTCTCAACGTCTTCCCCTGCGCCATTTCGCATAAGGCCTCAACCGCAACGTTGGCGGTGGGTTCACAGGAACACAGATAAGTCATCACCGAGATGCGTTCCTGTTCAATTTTCAGATACAGCTGCATGAAGTTTCCGGTGTTTCCGCAGTGAATCAAGTTCTCGCCAACTGCTTCCACGAAAACCGACGGATTCTCGAGCTCTCCGGAATGCGGAAAATCCTGCCTTAAGAGCTGCCGGTACTGACGGATAACAATCTCATCCATCGCGAAGCCTATTCCAGGTATCCGCGTTCCTGAAAAACCGCATCCAGAGCGTTCAGGAAAAACTCACATTCTGCGCGGGTATTATAAAAATACAGCGATACCCGATACACCATGCGGTGCTCCCGATGCGTTTTTGGATGCAGCCAGGCTTCGCCGTAGCGCTCGTTAAAGTACGAGTGCGCGCAGAAGACCCCATCGCGGATCATAATATTAGCGGCTCGGTCCAGCTCTTCCGCAATCCCAACCGCGTTTGGACGCCGGACACTAAAGCTGAGAATCCCTCCACGGCGTTCCGGCTCCAGCGGTCCCAAAATTTCCAACCAGCCCAAATGACCGTAGCGTTCTTGCATGCGCGCGCTGAGGTAGCTGTTCAGGCTTTCTTCCTGCTTGCGGATGCGCTCCATCCCGACATGCTCAAGGTAGTCCACCGCCGCGCCTGCGGCAATCTGACCCGGATAATCCGGAATGCCGGGCTCAAAGCGCTCCGGGCCTTCCAGCAGTTGGTAGCCCTGAAAAGTACTGTTAATGGCATTCCCGCCCCCCAGTATGACTGCTTCCAGTGCGTTTGGGCTGCCGCTCGGGGCGGAGATAAATTCGTTCCTGGCATAAAGCACACCCACCCCGCGCGGGCCGCACATTTTATGCAGCGAAAACGCCAGGAAATCAACATCCAAAGAGCGCACATCGACCGCCTGATGCGGCACAGTTTGCGCGCCATCCAGCAATACAAGCGCGCCGTGCCTGTGCGCCGCGGCGATGATTTCCTGTGCCGGCAGGCTGCTGCCGGTTACGTTGGAGGTCCACGCCAGACTGACCAGCCGCACTGGTGCCCTGCTCAGTCGTTCCTCAAAGGCCGCCAGGTCAAATTCTTCGCTCTCCGCCGCGCTCAGGTGCTCAACGCGCACTGCGCCTTTTTGCTGCAGGCGCAGCCACGGCAGCAAGTTGGAGTTGTGCTCTTCTCCGGAGAGCAGCACAACATCTCCTGCCTTAAAAGGCAAGCCCAGCGCCACCATGTTGATTGCCTGGGTGGTATTCAGGGTAAAGATAATTTCGGAGGATGATTCAGCCTTAATAAACCCGGCGAGGCGCTCCCGCGCAGCGTTTACACGCCGGGTGACTTCGGAGGCAAACCAATGATGACTTCTGCGCCCGCCGCAAGCCGGGTATTCCGTGTAATACGCTGTCAGTTCGTCAATGACTGGCTGCGGTACCAGCGTTGTGCAGGCATTGTCAAAGTAAACAGGCGGCAGGCTGTTCCTGGTCTGGTGCAGCGCTGGAAAATCAGCCCGGAAATTCTCTATAGGACCTGTGGTTTCCATGCATCGATTCCCTTGAACTGCCGCCCGTTTGCCCGGCCTCACACCGTCCGTGCTTGCACGCTCAACAAGCTCTGGAAACTCCACCGCGCGAAGCCCGGGCAGGGCTCAAAACCTCGTCTCCTTACTTTGCCGCCAGCGCTTTCAACACTTTTTCCGGTGTGGCAGGCAGAGCGTACACACGCGCGCCGCAAGCATGGTAAATCGCGTTGGTAACTGCTGGAGCTGTTGATACCATGGTCATTTCCCCGACGCCAGTAGCGCCCAACGGGCCGTTACTGCGAGGGGTTTTGGAGATGATCGCGGCCACATCAAAACTATCCTTGATGGTTGGGAATTTGAAGGAAACATAATCCGTGGTCTTTCCCAGGATGTATTCTTCCCGCAAGGCATACCCGACACCCTGATCCATGCCGCCTTCCAGCTGACCTTCAAAAGCCTGTGGATTGATGATGGTGCCGGCGTCCACCGCCACGGTCATTTTTAGGACGCGCGCCGCGCCGGTTTCAGTGTTCACTTCCACTTCCGCCATCTGGATATTATGGCACTCTGAAACCTGGGCGTAGCCCTGACCCGTGTGCTTATCCAGTCCCGCGGGCACATCGTTCTTATGAAAACCTTCATATCGGGTTGGTTTTCCGGCAGCCACCAGGTCAGCGTAATCGGCGGCGCCAACTTCCGCCATGGCAGCCTGCAGCTTGCCAATTGCATTCAAAAGCGTATTCCCGGCCATAAAAGTCATGCGGCTGCCCGCGGCTGGTCCCATCAATACAGTCTTGTCAGTATCTCGCGTGTACAGGTGTATCTTCTCGAGTGGGAGCCCCAGCTGATGCGCCGCGATTTGGGTAAGCATGGCGTCATTCCCCTCGCCCGGGTCGGCAACGGCGGCATAAATGGTGACGCTGTCATCCGGGTTCAATTCAATAGCCATCTTGGCGGAATCCCCTGCGCCGCCAATCCCAAACGAGTGCGCGGCAATACCCACGCCGCGTTTTATTACCGGGCTGGTCTGGTTAAAGCTTTCGGCTTTCTGCCTGGCGCGTCTGTAGGCATCCTCGATAGAGTCGCAGACTTCCGGGAAGCACCATTCGTCCGCCACCATGCCAACGCCCTTGGTCTGTCCTGGGAGCAGAGAATTCATCCGGCGGAATTCCAGGGGGTCAATGCCAATCTTCTCCGCCAGCATGTCCACGGCGGATTCCAGCGCGAAAGCAACCTGGGGCGGGCCGGCTCCGCGCGCAGAACCGCCGGCGCCGTTATTGGTATACACGTTTCTGCCAAAAGCTTTCACGTTGGGGAAATTGTAGGAACTGGTCAGCATCATGATTGCGCGCCCGAGAATGACGGGGCCGTTAACGGTGTAAGCGCCTTTGTCCATGGTAAAGTCGCAGAACAGAGCGGTGAAGTGTCCCTCCTTGTCCGCGGTGAGTTTAATCTTGATGCTGGGGTACGCGTGCCGCTTGGTGGTAATCAGCATGGACTCTGCCATGGTCGGCGCGTAGCGAACAGGGCGATTGAAATGCAGGGCGGCAGCGCCGGCGATAGCCTCGGTAATAATCCAGACCTTGATGCCGAATTGACCGCCGGAATAGGCTTCCTGGTAGCGCATCTTGGTGTGCCCCAGCGCTTCCTTAAGCTGATTCAAGTGGAAATGAATGTTAATGCTGCGTCCAACCACCACCAGTTCCCGCGCGTCACCTTCGCCTTCAAAATAAGCGGAGGAGACTTCCGGTTCCAACGGCGCCTGATGATTCGTTTGGGTGGAGTACTCGCCTTCGTAAATGTACGCGGCTTCCGCCAGGGCAGCATCTGCGTCGCCTTTGATCAGTGGCTGGGTACAGCAAATATTATCGGGCGCGTGGGCATGAATGACAAACGCGCCGGGCGCCAGCGATTCCCGCGTCGTCATTTGAACCGGTAAGGGTTCGTATTGAACTTTTACCGCTGCCGCAGCCGCCCGCGCCTGTTCGCGCGTGTTGGCTGCCACCGCGATGATGGGGTCGCCCAACAGACGCACTCGGTCTTCGCACAGCACCGGTTGATCGGGCTGCACCTGGCGTAAACGGTTAGTCCCCTTAATATCTGATGCCCGCAGGAAGCCAACCACGCCGGGCATTTTTTCCGCTTCGCTCGTGTCAATCGACAGGATGTTCGCGTGATATTCCGTGCTGCGCACGACGGCGATTTCCAGAGCGTCTTCCGGCAGCGGAATATCATCATTAAACTTAGCCACACCGCAGGCTTTCAGGAGCGCGGACGGCCGTACGTGGGATACGCCGACAGTCTCGCGGCCGATCCTGGCGCGTTCAGCCTCCGGCGTGGTTTCGCCCCTCATAAACCTTCCAGCCAACTGAACTGCCTCGATGATTTTTTTGTATCCGGTGCAGCGGCACAGATTATGCGTAAAAGCCTTCTTGATTTCCTCAACACTCGGGTCAGGGTTCCTGTCCAGCAAGCCCTTGGCGGACATAATAAAGCCGGGCGTGCAGAAGCCGCACTGAATAGCCCCAGCCAGCGCAAAGGCCTCCTGTATCATGTGCGGGTTCGCCGGGGTGCCCAGCCCCTCCACCGTAATCACCTCTGCCCCATCCAGGTTCGCGACCCTGGTCAGGCAGGAGCGGACAGCCTTGCCGTTTACAATGACAGTACACGCTCCGCACTGTCCCTTACGGTCGCAGGATTGCTTTGTGCCCGTAAGGCGCAAATCCCGACGCAAAAGGTCAATAAGTACCAGGTCCGGGGGGACAGATAAGGAATGTTTCTCGCCGTTGATCGTGAGTGTGATTTCTTTCATGGAGAACCTTTCTGCGGATAAAAAGCTCGCTGCCGCGTACAGCGCAAAGAATTCTTAAAAGGGCTGAGAAAATTACTATATCATGAGAAACTATATATAACAAGAATGTTTTGCTTATGTTATCATAAACAAAACCTATAAACCAGGAGAGTACCAATGGAACTGCGCCAGCTGGAGTATTTTCAGGCTTTTGGTCGATTGGAAAGCATGACCCGGGCCGCGGAACAATTACGGGTCTCCCAACCTTCCATCTCGGTCGCAATTAAAAAACTTGAGGAGGAATTGGGTATCAGCCTGGTGGACCGCAGCCATAAGAAAGGAACCCTCACCCGCGAGGGACAGGTATTTCTAAAACGCGTGGAGCACGTCCTTGGGGATTTGCATGACGCCGTAGTGGAAATCAGTGATATCCAGCGCCCTTTGGGCGGCGCACTGAGAATTGGCATTACTCCGATTATGGGAGCGCTGATGTTCCCCCGCTTCTTGAGCGCTTACCAAAAATTGCACCCCGATGTGAAGGTCAGCATCGTGGAAGAAGGCTCACTGCTAATCCGCGAGCAGCTCGAAAACAGCGAATTGGATATTGCTCTGATGATTACCTCTGACCTTCCATCCTCTCTGGAAGTGCTGCCGGTGAAGTCCGGGCAGATTTATGTATGTCTGTCCCGCACGAATCCTCTGAGCCGCCTCGAGCGCGTGCCCTTTGACCAGCTGCAGGAATTCGAGTTTATTCTGTTCAAGGAAGACACCTTTATTCGGCAGCGCATTCTGGCGGAATGCGCCCGTTTCCATTTCTCACCGCGCATATTGTTTTCATCCAGTCAGATTGGGACCATCCTGGAGCTTGTAGAACAAGGAATGGGGATTACCTTTTTCATCCAGGACATCGTCCCCCAACGTCCCGACCTGGTCGTCCTCCCACTGGCGGAGCCCTTATCCCTCGATGTTGGGTTAGCCTGGAAGAAGGAACGCTACCTGTCCATCGCGGCCCAAAACTTTATTGAATCATCCCAAAGGATTCGCGGGTAAGCAATCGTCCCCGCGCCCGGATTGCGAGAAGGCCCATCCGTCTTACTCCCCCTGCCAACGCGCGGCGCCGGGCTTAATCCGCCCTGCGTAAGCTCCGGCGAGTCCGATAGGAGACGCGCACGAACTCCGCGGCGTGTTTGAGCGGGCTGATATGGCTGCCCTCCCCGGCATAAATCGTCCGGATAGGGACCCAGGCAAGTTGGAAGTGATTCCGGACGCATTCCACAATCATTTCCACTTCAAAAGCAAAACCCCGCTCTGCACAATTCAGGCTGGCTTCCATCAGCCGGCGGCTGATAAGACGGTAACCGCTCTGGTTATCCGGCACAGTCTGCCCAAGCGCCCTGGAGAACAGGCGGGTACCCACCGTGTTGCTGAGCCGGCGGATGAAGGGCATGCGGGAAAAATCGCGCCGACCGATGACGAGGTCCGCGCCGCTTTCCTGGAAAACCTGTAAAAACGCCGGGATTTCGGCCGGGTCGTGCTGACCGTCCGCGTCCAGAGTAATAACTGCCTCATACCCTCGTGCCAACGCGCAGCGAAAGCCCGCGCGCAGCGCTGCGCCTTTGCCCTGGTTTGGCGTCTGCTCCAAAACCTGCGCGCCGGCCTGCCTGCCGATTTCCGCGGTCTCATCGCCCGAACCGTCATCCACCACCAGCACTGGAAGCAGGGAACCCGCCGCCTCCGCCACCGGGCCCAGCCGCTCTGCTTCATTGTAGGCCGGGATGATTACCAATACATTTGGGAGCGTTTGTTCCTCTTTCATTTTCTTCCCTTCAAGACCCGCGCCGCGCCTACGCCCGGGTATGTTTGCGGCGCCGAAACCAGAAGATACCCGCCAAAGCAAGCAAAGCCGTGACACCCCAGAGGACTACTTGCATTGTACGAGAGGCAGTCTGGATAGCGGCGCTAAACAGGTAGCCCGCCAGCATGATGATGGCTGACTTGAGCAGTTCCCCGGAAATCCAGGCAGCCGCCCACTGACGCTTCGGCACGCGGCTGAGCCCAACGGCAATCAAGGTTGGGATAGGGAGTCCCGCGCTGAATTTCGCCGCGAAAATCAGCTTGCTGGTGTGCTTGCGCACAATTTCCTGCAGTCCGCTGACTTTCTCTGCGCTGATGCCCAATTTAGGCGCGATTTGGTACACCCACCCAGGCTTGGAGAACCTGCCCAGGCTGTACCAGCCGATATCGCCAAGCAGATTACCTGCAACTACGGCAAAGTAGATCGGAAGCGGCTGCAAGAAGCCCCGCGCGATGCCCGCGCCGCCGGTGAGGATTGTCAGGGGTCCCTCCACCAGCGCGGAAAGCGCAAACAACAGATACATCCAAAAGCCTTTGAGAAAGTGTGAACCCAATAATCCGATCATGTTTAACCTTTGCCGCCTTTTTGCCTCTTTTTGGAGTATAGTGATTCAACTGCTCCCGCGCGTATAGAACCCGTATAAGCAGCAAAAAAAAGGCCGGACGGCGGCAATAAACCGCATTTATACCACGCTTTCTGGCTAAAAGGTAGACTGAAAATCGCTTTGCCGGCCGCATGGCTGGCAGACAGAAAGGAACATGCACATGAAACCAAAAATCAAAAAACTAATTCCCGCGGCGTTCGCCCTCCTCCTGGCAGCGGCCGCGTTCGCGGCAGCCGACCGATACCTCATCCGGCACGTGGAAATTGGGGACGTGAACGCGTACGCCAGCGCGGCTGTGAGCACACAAGCGCTCCCGGAAGCAGCCAGCAGCGCGCCGGAAAGCTCCACCCAGACCTCAGAACCGGTCTGGGATGATTGGAGTTATCACAGCCAGACCAGCGAAATCACCATTACCAAAACTACACTGGGTTCAGGCGCGGATACAATCACATACTTCGTGGCCGATGTGGTGCTTAAGGACGGCGCGAACATCCTCAGCGCCTTTGCCGAGAACAAGTTCGGCACGAACATCATCGCTGCCACCTCAGAAATTGCCGCCGCAAACGACGCTGTTTTCGCAATCAACGGAGACTACTACGGCTTCCGCGAGGACGGTATTCTCATCCGCAACGGGGTGATTTATCGGGATGTGCCGGCGCGGGTTGGTCTGGCGCTATATGCGGACGGAAATATGCAGGTGTACGACGAAACCACTACAAACGCGCAGGCCCTCTTGGACAGCGGGGTTATCAATACACTTTCCTTTGGGCCGGCGCTTCTGGATGAGGGCGAAGTCGTTGCCGCGTTGGAAAGCGTGGAAGTGGACCACAATTTTGGCAACCACTCCATCCAGGGCGCCCAGCCGCGCACCGCGCTTGGGATCATAGCGCCGAACCACTACGTCTTTGTGGTGGTGGACGGACGCAGCAGCGGTTACAGCCGCGGGATGACCCTGACCGAACTGGCAGACCTGTTCCAGGAGCTGGGCTGCACCGCAGCCTACAATTTGGACGGCGGCGGCTCATCCACTATGGTCTTTATGGGCAGGGTAGTCAACCAGCCCAGCGGCAGAAACGGCGAACGCGGCACAAGCGATATTCTCTACATTGGCGCGTAAGCCGGCCCTTTGCCCAAAATGCCTCTGTGGAAAACGCATGGGTAGGACTACAATATCTGGCAACCATATCGTGAAGGAGCAGAAGCAATGTCACCGAGGAAACAATTTACACAGGAAGAAGCCAAAGCTCTGGCAGAGCAGTTGGGCGTGGACTGGACGCACTTTAATGTAGAGCAGTTCACCATGGGGCTCAACGTGGAGCTGGAACACGGCACGCGCAACCAACTCACCAATGTCACCAGTGACGACCCGCTGATGACAGCCAAGATTGCCCTGGCGCACCTGACCGAATTCCCGGATTACTACACCCGCCTGGACAAGTTGGAAACGGAAGCGGATAACTACTGGAAAGACAGGAAAAAGTAAGCCGCGCGGAGCCTTCGCGCGGGGAAGTGCGCCGGTTCGCTGCGCTCTCACTATAAATCACTATGCACATGCACCAAATGGACGCAGCGGGTCAGCCCTGCTGCGTCCGTATCCTTGATTAGCCCTGCAAAAGCCGCGCCAGTCTTTTAAATATGCAGGTTGCGCGCGGCCACAAAGCCCAGCTTGCGTTCGGTCAGCGCCCGCGCAGTGGCATTGCAAGCCGCCACCTTATCCAAAAAGTTCACTTGCAGATGCTCCCAGTCCCCGCTGGCAATGACCTCAGCTTTATCGCGGAAATAATCCAGGATATCCGAGGGGTGCTCACGCGCGGCGTCTATTTCCGGGTCGCCGCCTTCGTGTTTGGCAGCGATGTTGGGCACCCGCTCCGCCACTTCCAGCAGTTCCTGCCGGCGGTTGTAGGGTTGGATGACGATACTTTTCTGGGTTTCCGTAATGTGGTGCTCAAAGCGGATGACGCGCTCGAAGCCGAGCGCCTTGCGGAATTCAGAGCTCAACTCCAGCGTTTCATTGTTGATGGAGTTGGACCAGTTAAAGCCAATCAATGGAGAAGTACCGTCGGGGCGGCTGAAGAGCTTGGCCATGGTCATGATCCACAGCGCGGAATAGGGGTTATCCGCGCCAAAATAGACCGAAATCTTAAACTGAATATCCACGCCCAGCCTGTAAAGCATAAACCCAAGCAAAATCGTGCCGGCGTTGAAGTTCAGGACGTGCTGCACGCCGTAATTGGTGTAGTAGTACAGGAACTCATCCAGCCAGCGCAAAGCGTGCCCGTTCGGCTCCCCGATGCCGCCGAAGTAACCGGTGAGGGTGGCCGGGCCTCCCAGGTGCGGGTTGGAACCGTCAGTGCCTTTGGTATCCAACGTTTCGACGAACGAGGCGCCAATGATATCCAGCGCGGCCACGATGGCCGGCAGGTCGCCGTCCATTTCAGATTCTTTCATTTTCCGTACAGCAATGAAGCGTCCGGGAACCAGAGTCCGGTTGGCGATAGCTTGCTCCAACATCGGGCGCACCCAGGGGAAGTACTGCAGCGCCGACACTTCCAAAGTGACCGCGCAGCTCTCGTTGATGCATTTCGGGTCAAAATCCTCCCCTAGAATGCCTTTACGGTAATCTTCCAGGCGGACGAAAGAGCCGCGGCTGCGCTGGTCAATCAGCCAGTGCAAATCCTCCAGGTATTGCGGCGCTTTTTGACGGATTTTCTCGAACAGGACTTCCATCCGGCGGGATTCACGGTGTTTGCGGTTGATTTCTTCGGGTGTGCCATAACGCGCCACCACATCCAAAAAGGCGTTGACAACGCGGCTGTCAGGGTCCAACAGAACGCTATTGACTGCTTCCAGATTGCCGGCGGGGATTTTCAGCGTTTCGCGCAGGTCGCTCATTTCGGTTCTCCTAAAGCATACTCAGCAGTTCGTTATACTCGTCGTCGGACATACCAAACCAGTTTTCCGGCGCGGGGAAGGTCTTTTCCGAGACCTCTTTCACATAGGCTTCCAAACCCTGACGAATAACGGAGCCAGCATCGGCGAAGACTTTTGCCATGCGCGGCTTGAACTTGGGATAGAGCGCGAAGGCATCATGGTATATCAGGAGCTGCCCGTGCGCGTCCAGACCCGAGCCGAGCGACATAATCAAGCAGTTCTTCGCCCGCTCTGTTACCAGTTTGCACAACCGGTCTGGTACCAGTTCCAGCAATATCATGAACGCCCCGGCTTCTTCCAGCGCTTTGGCATCGTCCAGAATCTTTTTGGCAGTTGCGGCACTCTTGCCCTGCAGCCGGAAGCCGCCCAGCGAGCTGACGCTTTGCGGGGTGAGGCCCAGGTGCCCGATGACGGGGATGCCCGCATCAGCAATCGCGCGGATGCGTTCGCACACTGCCGCACCGCCCTCCAATTTGATGGAATCGCAGCCGGCTTCGGCCATAAAGCGCCCGGCGCTGCGCACCGCAGTCTCGTTTGAGGGCTGGTAGCTCATGTACGGCATATCTCCGACCAACCAGGTGTTCGGCGCGCCTCGCCGCACCGCCGCGCTGTGGCGGATCATATCGTCCATCGTCACCGGTAGGGTGCTGTCGTAACCCAACATGGTCATTCCCAGGCTGTCGCCCACCAGGATCATATCCACACCAGCCTGCTCCTGAAGGTAGGCCGTCGGATAATCGTAGCAGGTCAGCCAGGTAATCGGTTTTCCTTCAGCCGCTTTTTTGAACAATCCCTGAAGGGTCAATTTCTTACGCTGTTCGGTCATTACATCTCCTTTGATAGTGAATGGGGGGTGAGGATAGGATAAACGCGCCTTGCTTTCAAGGCGAAGGTGTTTGCCGCGGCGGGCAGTGCGTACGTGGCTTGCATGCTGAAATTCATAGGCTCGGGTGAGTATGCTCCTCCTGAATTTCTCTGCTTTGATTATATCCTGAAGCGGGCATTTGGATGGGCTGCCGGGCATCAGGGGGAAAGCAGTTCTTTGGCCGGCGGGATTCGATGATTCTGTGTTAC
>DAONFX010000048.1:0-14736 GCA_035403825.1 Anaerolineaceae bacterium | reverse complement strand
ATAGTTTAACCGCCAGGCGTAAGAATTGAATTAACGTTAGAGGATGAGCATCGCGTCGCCGAAAGAATAAAAGCGATAGCCCTCATTTTTCGCGATTTCATAAACATGAAGGGTTTGCTCGCGCCCGGCAAAAGCGCTGACGAGCATGATGAGCGTGGATTTAGGCAGATGAAAATTGGTAATCATCGCGTCCACCGCCCTGAATGGGTAGCCAGGTAGGATGAACAATCCGGTTTGACCACAAAACGCTGCTACCCTGCCATCCCCCGAGTTTGCCGCCGCGCTCTCCAAAGTGCGCACTGAAGTCGTTCCGACCGCGACCACTTTTCCCCCGTCTGCCTTCACTGCGTTGATTCTCCCGGCGGTTTCCGCTGAAAGTTCACACCATTCCTGGTGGATTTTATGTGTGCCGGGGTCTGCTTCCGTCACCGGCGCGAAGGTATCCAACCCGACGTGCAGGGTGATTTCCGCGATTTGTATGCCGGCTGCGGCAAGCTCCGCAAGCAATTCCCGGGTGAAGTGCAGCCCGGCGGTAGGCGCTGCCGCCGAACCGGGCGTCTGGCTGTAGACAGTCTGATAGCGTTCCGGGTCTACCAACTCATTGTGAATGTAGGGCGGCAGCGGTACATGCCCCGCCGATGCGTAAAAAGGCTCTATCGCCTCGTCAAAACAGACCACGCGCTTGGAGCCTTCCAATACCGCGGCCACGCGCGCGCCCGGTCCATTCTCGATGCGGATGAGCGCGCCTTCGCGCAAGCCTTTGCCCCCCACCAGGCATTCCCAGTTTCGGTCATCAATCCGGCGCAGCAGCAGCACCTCCACCCGCCCGCCGCCCGGGATTTTCCGGGCAAACAGCCGCGCCGGGATGACCCGGGTGCGGTTTACGACCAGCAAGTCGCCGGCATTCAGGTAGCTGCCGATGTTATAGAAGGCGTCGTGGCGGATCCTTCCGGACGAGCGTTCCAGCACCAGCAAGCGCGAATGGTCGCGCGGTTCAACCGGCGTCTGAGCGATGAACTCAGGCGGCAGAAGATAGTCAAAATCGTCAGTTCTCATTTTCTACCAGGGAAATCAGCCGCCCTGATTAAACAGGGTCGGCTGCTCGCGGGAACCGTTGTAGGGCTTGCCAAGATGGGCGTGCGCCAGCGGAGTTGCCACCCTGCCCTGCCCCGTGCGTTCCAGGAAACCGAGCTGCATAAGGTAGGGCTCCACCACATCATTGATCGTATCGGCTTCTTCGCTGACCGAAGCCGCCACAGTGTTCAACCCTACCGGCCCCCCGCTGTATTTCTCAATGATGCACAGCAATACGCGCCGGTCCAGCTCGTCCAGACCCATCCCGTCGATGTTCATCATTTCCAGGCTCTCCACCGCAACATCTGCTGTGATGCAGCCGTCAGCTTTGACCTCCGCAAAATCCCGCACGCGACGCAGGATGCGCAGCGCGATTCTCGGTGTCCCGCGCGAGCGGCGCGCGATTTCCAGGATGCCGTCCTGGTCGAAGGGCACATGCAGCAGGTCCGCGCCGCGCCGGATAATTTGCGCGAGCGCTGCCTCGTCATAATAGTCCAGACGGTAAACCGCGCCAAAACGCGCGCGCAGCGGAGCGGTCAGCAGCGCCAGACGCGTAGTTGCGCCGACCACGGTGAAGCGCGGCAGCTTCAGGCGCACGGATTTGGCCGCGGGACCTTTCCCGATGATGATATCCAGCGCGAAGTCTTCCATGGCCGGGTAAAGGATTTCTTCCACGTTGCGCCCCAGGCGGTGCACTTCGTCGATGAAGAGGATATCGCCGGCGTGCAGGTTGGTCAGGATAGCCGCCAGGTCGCCAGCGCGTTCCACCGCAGGGCCGGAAGTCACTTTGATATGAACGCCCATTTCTGAGGCCAGAATATGCGCCAGCGTGGTTTTCCCGAGCCCGGGCGGGCCGTAAAACAAGACGTGCTCCAAGGCTTCGCCGCGCTGTTTGGCGGCGCTAATCTGGATTTGCAGGTTTTGTTTCACCTGTTCCTGACCAATCAGCTCCCCCAGGCTCGTCGGACGCAGGGCGATATCAGCAGGGTCATCCGGCTGTCTGCGCCCCGCGAGTATGCTGTCATTATCTTTCGCGCTCATTGCCGGAATTATACCCGTTTTCTGCTCTCAAAGCTGCCCGGACAGGCGGCTTTAGCTCCGGATGGTCGCTGTCTGCGCTGGATGCGGGTACGGCAAGGATGAGTATAATTGGGAAAATAGATGATATGCTGGGGTCTTCCCCTGCTTTGGAGGCTGAATGAAATTATCGCTGGTCGTGCCCGTGTATAACGAGGAGGAAAACCTGCCCGAACTGCTCCCGCGCATTTACGAGGCGGTTGCGCCGCTGGAAATGGACTGGGACGTCACCTTGGTGGACGACGGCAGCAAGGACAGGAGCGCCGCGGTCCTGAGGCAGATGGCTGCGGACGACCCGGAGCACGTGCGCGCGGTCATTCTCAACCGCAACTACGGACAGACCTCCGCCATTACCGCCGGCATTGACCATTCGGACGGAGATATTGTCATCCTGCTGGATGCCGACCTGCAAAACGACCCCGCCGATATCCCGCTGCTGCTGGAAGAGCTGGACAAAGGTTATGACGTGGTCAGCGGCTGGCGCAAAGACCGGCAGGACAACAAACTTACCCGCACCATCCCCTCCAGAATTGCCAACGGCCTGATTTCCAGCGTGACCGGCGTGCACCTGCATGATTATGGCTGCACGCTCAAGGCGTACCGGCGCGAAATCCTGGATAAAATCAACCTTTACGGCGAAATGCACCGCTTTATCCCGGTGTACGCTGCGGAAGCCGGCGGAAAAATCAGCGAGGTGGTCGTGCACCACCACCCGCGCATCCACGGCAAAGCCAATTACGGTCTGGAGCGCACTTTTAAGGTCATCCTGGACTTAATCACGATAAAATTTCTGCTCAGCTACGCCAAGAAGCCGATTTATCTGTTCGGCGGCGGCGGCCTGAGTCTGATGGCAGGCAGCTTTGTCGTGCTGTTATGGCTGGCAATTCGCCGCATCGCGGTCGGAACGCCAGTGCTCGGTTCGCCCTGGTTTCAAATCAGCGTGATGTCCTTCATCCTTGGATTCATTTCCATCCTGCTGGGTTTGATTGCCGAGCTGCTGATGCGCACCTACTACGAATCGCAAGACAAACGCACCTACGATATCCGCGAAATCATCGCCGGGGGCAAGCAGCAGGAGAAGTAGAAAGGTTTACGGCTGCAGTTCGAGCAGCGCCTGTTTGAGCGCGTCCTGCCCCTGAGGTATCAGCAGGTGCGCGCTGGCGTTGTTCCAGCTCAGCACTGGTTCGTAGGTTTGCAGCATCGGCTCCAAAACCTTTTGTACCCAGGCATCGTTTTCCACGCCAAAAGACTTGCCGTCCCCTTGGATGCGGGTCGAAATCGTGTCGGTGATAATCGCCTTAAAACGCCGACCTGTCAAATCGGCGTAAAAAGCCTGCAGGTAAGGCTGGTTGTTGCCCATCGCCATTTCCATCAGGAAAACTTTTTCATACTCAGGCACCACGCGCACGCCCTGGATTTCGTTAAAACTGAGCAGCTGGCGTTCGGAAATGAATAACACCTCGCCAGGTTCGTCTTTCAACAGGTCCAGGGCAGCCTGCATGCGCGCCACTTCCACCCGTTGGTCGGCCGCGGGTGTGAAGCCCCACACAGCAGAGTGTGAAAGCGCGAAGTAGAGCGGAATCAATGCCGCAAGAATCAACCAGGAAAAAGCAGGCCTTATGCCTGGAGCCGGAGCGTTTTGAGGGGTTTCCGCCCCATAAGCGCCTGCCAGCAAACTTCCTGCGATTAGCACCCAAAAGACCAGGAAGCCGTCCAGATTGTGCAGGTCTCCCCCGCCGCCAATTTTCAGGCTGACCAACAGGCCGCCCAGGAAGAACGCTCCCAAAATCCCCGCCAGCCCCAGCCAGCGCAGCCAATGCAGAGCCGGCGCTTGCCTGGCAAACACGCGCTGAGCCAGCAAGCCCATCCCGGGCAAACAAACCAACAGAATTGCCGGAAGAATGCCCAGCCCGAAAGTCGGGTTTGGCAGCAAGCGGTTCCAGATGAGCGCGGAACTGAAGGCGGAATTAAACAGCGCGGGGTCCTCCCCGGAAATGCGGATATAGCCCTGCTGCGCCAGCCAGGCGGAAGCGAAGCCCAACACAGCCCACAAAAGAACCGGCGCGAGATATTTCAGCCATTTTTTCTGCCCGAGCGGTTCATCCAACAGATACAGCGCGCCTGCCAGCAAGCCTGGTAACGGCATCCAGTTCACGCGGCTGATGCCCGCCCAGAGCGAAGCCAGAATTACAAAAGCAAGTGTGCGCCAGATTTTGTCTTTGCGGTAGCCAAGCAGCACCAGGATGACGCAACCCATCAGGTGGTAATAAACCGCGCCCTGGAAAAAAAACAAAGCTGCCCAAATCGTCAGCAGGCCGAACGAGATGCCTTGATCCTTTCCCAGACGCCTGGCGAAGAGGGCTGCCCCCCAGGCGCTCATCCCAAGCCAGAGCAGTACCTGCCATACGCGGTGCGCCAGGATGGACTTGATCCCAAGCAGGAAAGGAAAGGCTTGCAGCAGGTAGCGGGAAGGATGCAAAACCGGCAGCGGCAGTTTCTGCCCATAAATGCGCCCGGACAAGAACAATGAGGCGTTGTAAAAGCGGCTGCCCTCGGACCAACCCAAGGCGAACGGACCCGGTTGAAGCTCAGGCAGGAAGGCGGCTGCGCGGTAGAGCGCTCCGAAAACCAGCAGCGCGGTGATGAAGCTGCGCTGTGGGGAGCCGGGCTTTTCCGTCGTGAGAAACAGCAGCGCCGCACCGCCAGCTGCCAGGACTGACAAAAACAGCCTGCCAATCGTGGAATGGATAAGCTGAAAGTCCTGCGTGAGCAAAACTGCCAGCAAACCAATTTGCAGCAGCGCGCTGAGGCCATACGCCAACCAGCGCGGAACTTTGTGCTTTAACTTCTCAGGAGTCTGGATGAGCCGCTGCATCAGGAAAACCCCAAGCGCCAACACCGGCATAAGCGCGGCTGCCGCCCAGTAAGATCGCCCGCGTTCAGCCCGATTCTGGACCAGGAATATCGCCGCCAAACCCAGGCTGACCGCCAGGAACTGGTTCAGGAAAGCCTTAATCCTGCGTGTTTCCATTTTGTTTTTCCCCTCCTGCTTCAGAAGGACGTTTGCCCCCCAGGATGCCCCCGATGAAGAAAGCGCCAGGCAGGCTGCCAATCATCCAAACCACGCGCAGGATGACAGCCAGGCTGATGCTGGTGGATGGCTGCAGTCCGCCCAGAGCCGAGAACAGGTTGGTAATGGTCAGTTCCTGCAGCCCGAGCCCATTAATCGAGACCGGGATTAGCGAAATGAAATAGGTCAGGCTCCACAGCCCGGCTGTCTTTGTGAAAGAGATACTTTCGCCCATTCCCTGCACCAGAATTTGGACGATGAGAAAGGTCGCCAGCATGTGGATGAAGGTGAAGCCCAGCGCCTGAGCCAGGATAAGCGGGTGCTTGAGCCAAAAGCGAAAATTCGAGAAAACTTTTTTTATGGCTTGCTGGATTTTCCGGAAAAAAGCGGGGAACAAAGCCGCCGCCCCGGTGGTTTGAGCTGCGCCGGAGGAAGCCTGAGCCTTCAAGTAGCTTGAAAGCGCGGGGATGGCGAAGGGCAGCGCCAGCGCCATACCGGTCATGCCCACCAACCGGTCGGCAACCAGTGAAGCCGCCGCCAGCGCAGCGTCGATTCCGAGCCGCACCGCCCCGGCCAAACGCACAACGTCGCCGCCGATGGTGGTCGGCAGCACATTAGAAGCAAACAAACCCGCGAAGGTCAGGCGCAAACTGTCCTGCCAGCGCACGCGCAGCGCTTGCACCTGTAAAAGCGTGTGCCAGCGGCCCCAGGTCGCCAGGCGCGAGACGAACACCAATACCAGCACCTCCGCAATCCGCCGCCCGCTGATTTTTTGCACAGCCGCCCAGGTTTCCTCCGCCCCAATCTGCCTGAACAGGTAAATCAGGATGCCGATCGACAAAAGCGTGCCAGCCCAGCGGATGATGAGGTTCCAGTTGATTTTCGTGTCTTTTTTCATAGCGATGTGGGTTTAATTCCGCGAGTATTATACTGCAGCCGGGGTGCTGCCCGCCAAATGCGATAAAATTGCGCCAACCAGCCCCACAGCGGAGGAAAACATGACCCTTCAGACAATCTCGCCAAAAGAACTCCTCGTAAAACCCTATGACCTGATTGAGCGTCAGACACTTGTCCTCACCAGCGGCAGCTTCGCTCAGCGGAACTTCAACGCGATGGTCATTGGCTGGGGGTTTCTCGGCTGCATGTGGAACAGACCCTGCGTGATTGTGCCGGTCCGCCCCACGCGCTACACCTACAACTTCATCGAGAACGCGCCGGACTTTACGCTCTGCGCCTTTCCGGAGGCATACAAAGAGGACGTGCTTTTCCTGGGCACGCACTCCGGCCGGAATGAAGATAAACTCAGCTGCACCAGGCTCACCCCGCAGGCTTCCCAGGCGGTCAGCGCGCCCAGCTTTGCCGAGGCGGAATTGGTGATTGAGTGCAAAAAGATTTACCGGGCGGACCTGGATCCAAGCTGCTTTTTGGACCCCAGCATCGGGCGCCATTATCCGCTGAAAGACTTCCACCGTATGTACTACGGGGAAATGGTGGCTGTTCGCGCTGAGCCCGGGTTTCTCGCAGCCTGAAGCGCGGCAGCCCGCCCTGCTGATTAACCAGCCCGGTCGCAAGCCTTTTTGGCAGTATAATGTCAGTATCAACGCGGAGGTAAAGGGATGCCTGAAAAGAAGATACGTGTGCTTATCGCCAAACCCGGCCTGGACGGTCACGACCGCGGCGCGAAGGTGATTGCCCGGGCGCTGCGGGACGACGGAATGGAAGTTATCTACACCGGGCTGCGCCAGACTCCCCAGATGATTGCCGAAGCCGCCCTGCAGGAAGACGTGGACGTGGTCGGGCTTTCCATTCTCTCCGGCGCGCACAACGCTCTCGTCCCCCAGGTTCTTGAGAAACTGAAAGAAAACGGCCAGGATGACGTCTTCGTTTTCCTGGGCGGTATCATCCCGGAACGCGATATTCCCGGTCTGCTCGCTGAGGGCGTCACCAAAGTGTACGGACCCGGCACGGATACCCGTGTCGTCTGCCAGGATATTCGCGCGGCGCTGGCAGAGCGCGCCTGAACCATGACCGATTTTTCCGTGGAAGCTGTCAGAAAGGGCGATAAACTTGCCCTTTCTCGTGTATTAAGCCGCGTGGAAGCGGATGACGAAGACGGACGCGCTGCCTTGGACGCGCTGTTTGCCTTTACAGGCCACGCGCACAAAATTGGCGTCACCGGCGCGCCGGGCTCCGGGAAAAGCAGCCTGGTGAACGCGCTGGCGCACTACCTGCGCCGTACTTTCCCGGATTCGCGCGTCGCGATTATCGCGGTGGACCCGACCAGCCCCTTCACCGGCGGCGCCATCCTGGGAGACCGCGTGCGCATGCCGGACTTGCAGAACGACACCGGGGTCTTTATCCGCTCCATGGCCACGCGCGGCGCGCTGGGCGGCCTGGCCGAAGCCACGCTTGCGCTCAGCCAGGTGTTCGACGCCGCCGGATATGATACTGTGCTTATCGAAACGGTCGGCGCGGGGCAGGCGGAAGTGGATATCGTCAACCTCGCCCATACGACCATCGTAGTGGATACGCCCGGCATGGGGGATGACATCCAGACCATCAAAGCCGGCATCCTGGAAATCGCTGACATCCTGGTCGTGAACAAAGCGGAACTACCCGGCGCGGACCAGACCTACCGCAATCTGGTCTCCATGATAGAAATGGGCTACCGCGGTTCCGGCGGCATTAACGGCGGGCACCATCGGCTCTCCGAAGCGCCGGAAGCACAGACGCCCGATCATGCAGGTTGGCTGCCGCCCGTCCTGAGAACGACCGCGATTACCGCGCAGGGTATCCCCGAGCTGGAACAGGCCATCCAGCGGCACCGGGCATACTTGAAGGCGTCTGGCGCCTGGCATACCAAAGAAAGCAGCGCCATCCAACAGACCATCGACAAATTAATTACCGATGAGCTTATCGGAAACTGGAAGAAGAAGCTGCCGTCAGGGCTTTATGAAACCACGCTGCAAGCCGTCAGCGCACGGAAAATGTCGCCGCGTGCCGCGGCGCGCGCGCTCCTGGCGTATAATTCATAATAAGGAAACTTTGTTTTTATTGGAGCAAATTCATGGAAAAAACACCGATCAGAGACCTGAAAGCGCATATCGGAGAAGTCGTCAAGCTGCAAGGCTGGCTGCAAACCTTACGCGACCAGAAGAGCATGCAGTTTCTCATTCTGCGTGACCGGACGGGTCTCGTCCAGATAACCAACTGGAAAAAAGGCAGCCCTGAGCTGGCAGCTTTGGTTTCCACCCTCAGCACAGAAGCCGCGCTGAGCGTGACAGGTAAGGTCGTGGAAAACGAAGTCGTCAAACTGGGCGGGATTGAAGTTCAGCTCGAAAGCCTGACGGTCGAGAACAACGCGGAGAATCCCCTGCCCTTTGACCCCTTCGCGGAGACGCTGCCGGATCAGGATTACCGCTTGGATTGGCGTTTTCTGGACCTGCGCCGCGAGCGCAACCGCCTGATTTTTGAAGTAGAAACCACCCTCGAAGCCGCCATGCGCGAATATTGGCTGGAGAACGGCTTCATCGAAATGCATTCTCCCAAGCTTATGGGCGCGCCCAGCGAAAGCGGCGCTGAACTCTTCAGCCTGAAGTATTTCGAGACGACCGCCTACCTCGCGCAGTCGCCTCAGTTCTACAAGCAGATGGCCATGGCAGCCGGCTACGAGAAGGTCTTCGAGATTGGTCCGGTTTTTCGCGCCGACCCATCATTTACTTCCCGCCACATGACCGAATTCACCGGCGTGGACTTTGAAATTTCCTGGATTGAGAGCCACGAGGATGTGATGTCCTTCTCCGAACGCTGGCTGGCGCACACGTACAAACGCGTGCAGGAGAAGCACGGCGAAGCAATAAAAAACGTGTTCGGAGTCGACCTGCAGGTGCCCGAAGTTCCTTTTCCGCGCCTGACCATGGCGGAAGCCTACCAGATTCTCAAGGACCAGGGCTACAAGCTCCCTCCGGAACGCAAGGGCGACCTGGACCCCGGCGCTGAGCGCGCCCTGGGCGCTTACATTAAAGAAAAAACCGGCAGCGACTTCGTCTTCGTCAAAGATTGGCCCTTCTCTGTCCGACCGTTTTACCATATGGTCTACGAAGACAACCCCGCGCTGACCAAAAGTTTTGACTTGCTCGGGCGCGGACTTGAAATTACCACCGGAGCGCAGCGCGAGCACCGCTACGAAGTGCTGAAGAATCAGGCCTTGGACAAGGGTCTGACTTTGCCTCCGATCCAGAACTACCTGAATTACTTCCGCTACGGCTGCCCTCCCCACGGCGGGCTTGGGCTGGGTCTCAGCCGCCTGCTGATGGTTATGTTGGATTTGCCCAACATTCGCGAAGCTGTCTATCTGTTCAGAGGTCCTAACCGCCTGGAACCATAGGAGTTCACGATGCCCTCGATTACCAGCGAAAGATTACGCCTGCGCGCGGCGGAAAAAGCGGATATCCCTATGTTCATCCGCTGGATTAGCGACCCGGAAGTCACCGAGCATTTGCTTCTGCGGCTGCCGATGTCTTTGGCGGAAGAAGAAATCTGGTTTGAAAACATGATTGCACGCCCGGCTGCCGAACATGTCTACGTGATTGAAGCAAGAATCCCACCGTCAGAAGCCGGCGCTGAAGCCCAGTGGCTGCCGATCGGGAATACGTCCTTCATTTCCATTCTGGAAATTGACCGCTGCGCGGAAATCGGTATCATGCTGGGTGAAAAGTCCTGGTGGAACAAAGGTTACGGCACGGAAACCATGCGCACGATGCTGCGCCACGGTTTTGAGACGCTGAACCTGCACCGCATCTGGCTGCAAGTTTACGCGAACAATCAGCGCGGCATGCGGGCGTATGAAAAGGCAGGTTTCCGCCGGGAGGGAATCTACCGGGAAGGCCATTATCAGGCAGGTAAGTATCACGACATAATCCTGATGAGCATTCTGCGTCAGGAATGGGATTCGCAATACTTAGTGAAAGGTGAATAAATGACTTCCCCGAATATGCGGCACGACCTTTTGTATGGAAATATTCGTCTGTTTGCAGGCACGTCTACCCCGGAACTCGCGCAGGAAATTTCGGACTACCTCGGAACCCCACTATGCGGAAGAGATGTCATCGAATTTACCAATGACAATTTGTTCGTGAAGCTGCACGCATCCGTCCGCGGTCAGGACTGCTATATTATTCAGACGACTTCCATCCCCGTGCACCGCAATCTCATGGAACTGCTCATCATGACCCAAACCTTGCGTCTGGACTCCGCCGGCCGCATTACCGTGGTCGTCCCTTACATGTGTTACGGCCGCTCCGACCGCAAAGACCAGCCGCGCGTGCCGATTACGGCGCGCCTGGTGGCGGATATGATCCAGGTCGCCGGCGCTGACCGCTACATCACGATGGACCTGCATGCCGGCCAAATCCAGGGTTTCTTTTCCATCCCTGGGGACGTCCTCTCCGGTTATCACATCATCAAGCCCTACCTCATGGACTTGCTGCCCAACATGAATCGGCCGGTCATGCTGACAGCTGACCTCGGCTTCGCCAAGCGCGGGCGGCGCTACGCCCAAGCCCTGAATATTCCGCTGGCATTCATTGAAAAACGCCGCGTGGATAACGAGGACCATACCGAAGCCCTTTCCATCATTGGCCAGGTTTCCGGCCGGGATGTCATCCTGATTGATGACGAAATCGATACCGGCGGTTCCATCTGCGAAGCCGTCAATCTGGCCAAGCAGTACGGCGCCGGAGAAATATACGTGGTTTTTGTTCATCCGGTGCTTTCCGCCAACGCGGTGGAAAGGCTGTCCAACCTGCCTGTCAGGCAGTTCATCACCACCAATACCATCCCGATATCTGCTGAGGCAAAAGCGCTTTTCGGCGACCGGCTCACAATCCTGAGCATCGGATCCCTGCTTGGCGAGGTCATTAAGCGCGCCAACGAAGGCTCCAGCGTAGGCGCGATGTTTAACGAGTAAGAGCTCAAACCAGGACCTCACGCTGTGCCAGAATTGCCGGAGGTTGAAACCATTCGCCGGGGACTGCTTACGGGGGATGCGTCCACGCCGCCTTTGCTGGGGCAGCGCGCGGCGTCTGTTTCTATCCTGTGGGAGAGAAGCATCGCGTCCCCATCCCCCCGGGAGCTTGCCGAGCGAATTTCCGGGAAGACCGTCCGCGGGATTGAGCGTCGGGGTAAGTTTCTGCTGATTCAGCTGGAAGAGGAATTCCTGATTTTTCACCTGCGCATGAGTGGAGACCTGAGCATGCGTTTCTTGCCGCCGGAGCAGCCTTTCCAACCCGCAGCCCACGACCGGCTTATCCTGACCTTTGCGTCCGGATGGGCGCTCGTGTTCAACGATACCCGCAAATTCGGGAGAGCCTGGCTCACCATGGACCCGCGCAGCGTCATTGGCTCTTTAGGTCCGGAACCTCTGGACGAAGCGCTTACACCAGAAATCTTCCATGCCATGCTCCGGGTGCGCTCCAGGCAGCTTAAGCCCCTGCTGATGGATCAGCGCTTTCTGGCAGGGTTGGGCAACATTTATACGGATGAAGCTTTGTTCTGCGCCGGGCTGCACCCGCTGCGGTTAAGCAGCTCTCTCACACAATCGGAAGCTGCTGCGCTGCTGGCAGCCATCCGCCAGAATCTGCTGCAGGGTATCCTGGAGCACGGCTCCAGCATTGATTGGGTTTACCGCGGCGGCAGCTTCCAGAACCATTTCCAGGTATACCAGCGCAGCGGCCAGAGCTGTTTACGCTGCGGAGCGCCTATCCAAAAAATAACTGTTGGTCAGCGCGGGACGCATTTTTGCCCGGTCTGCCAACCGAAAGGACAGCAAGAAAATGTATGATAAATTTGCCTCCCAATACGATTTTTTCGTGAACTGGAAATCCCGTCTGGCGTATGAAATGCCCTTCATCGAGGAACAGCTCGCGCTCTTGGGCGGATTGCCGGAGCAGCACAGACTGATGGACAGCGCTTGCGGGACCGGTCAACACGCGATTGCCCTGGCGCGCCTGGGATACCAGGTCTCGGGGACGGACCTGTTCCCCCAGATGGTGAATTTGGCGAACACCAACGCCCTCGCTGCGGATGTGAATATCCGCTTTAAGACTGCCGGATTTGGCAGTATCGCAGCCGCGTTCCCCGGGGAAAGTTTCGACGCGGTCTTTTGCCTCGGCAACTCCTTGCCGCATGTGAACTCGCTGAACGACCTGCAGCACACCCTGGAAGATTTCCACGCCTGTATGGCTCCCGGCGCGCTGCTCCTGCTGCAGCAGCGGAACTTCGATGCGGTCATGCGCGCAAAAAACCGCTTTATGGACCCGCAAACCCACATCTCCGGCGACGAAGAATGGTTATTCTTCCGTTTCTACGACTTTGAGCCAGACGGAAAAATCCAATTCTCCATCCTGACCCTGACCCGGAAACCCGGCGCCCCCTGGACAAGCGCGCTTACTTCTACCTTCCTGCTTCCAATTCTCCACGCGGACCTCAAGAAGGCTCTGGAAAACGTCGGTTTCAGCGATTTGCGTTTCTACGGGAATATGAAAGCCGAGGAATTCGACCCTGCCACCAGCGGGGATTTAATCGCGACGGCGCGGAAGAATACTTAATCCGTGCAGCCGGCATCCGCAGGCTCCGAATTTCGCAAGACCACTAAAACTTCTGGGGTTTCGTCCGCAAAGCCGATATGGTTTTGTGGACGTTAATTTTCCACCAATCCACCGTATCCTTGATGGTGTCATAAAGCCGGCGGGGTCGATATCCCAGGTCCCGCTGCGCTTTGTAGGACGAAATTTTGGAATTGCTGCGCAGAGTCTCGATGGAATAGCGCGTAAACTTGGGTTTCGTGCGCGTAAGCCTGTAAAAAAACTCCGCAAGCGGCGCCACAAACGCGGCCAGCCGCGCGGGGAACTTGATTTCCGCGCTATCGATTCCGGCGGCTTGCTGTACCAAACTGCGCATGACGCTGATTTGGAGCTGCTCGCCTGAAAGCAGGTAAGTCTCGCCGCTTTTCCCTTTTTCGGCGGCCAGGATATGCCCCAACGCGACGTCGCGCACGTCCACAAAGTCGAACTTGCCTTGCACCGAGAGCGACGGGCCTTTTTTCATCCAGGAGAGCATCATCTCGCCCAGTTCGGAGCGCTTAAAATCGTAGGGTCCAATCACCCCGGTTGGGCATACTACTACAGCATCCAATCCCTGGCTGGCCGCGTTCAGCACCAGCAAAGTTGCCTGTGCTTTAGTACGGTCATAAGGCCCGGCGGGGTTTTCCGGGTCGAATTGCAGGCTTTCATCAATGGTTACCTCCGGGTCTGGGCGCTGCAAGGCGTGGATGGAGCTGGTGTACACCATCCGGCGCACGCCAGCCTGGCGCACCGCGTCGATCACGTTGCGCGTGCCCTCCACGTTCACCTGGCGCATCAAATCGACCTTATCTTCGGTGATCGCTACCACCGAGGCAAGATGGAAAACAAGATCTACCCCCTCGCACGCTTCGAAAAGGCGGGCTTTATCCAGAATGTTGCCCTCAAAGATTTCCACATCCAACCCTTCGAGGGAGGTAAGGTCTTCTCCCGGAAGGACCATCGCGCGCACTTTCTCATTCCGCGCAACCAACTCACGTACGAGCACGTTGCCAAGGTGTCCGCCGGCGCCAGTTACCAAAATCATAGGTTCAACTCCTTAGTTCATTAACAACCAATTCGAATCCACTCCGCGCGAGAGCAGGCCAGTCCTTTTGCTCCGGGCACAACGCTGCCTGGAGCAAATACCCCAGCGTGCAGGCTGACAAGAGATGCGCCGCGGCTCCAGGATCAAGATTGCCGCGGACAAAACCTGCTTGCTGGCCGACCGTTACCTGCTCCTGAATCAGCTCTAACAAATCCTCGCAGGGCTGCAGGCTTCGCGCCCAGACATTCGGGTCGCGCAGGGCTTCTTTCCAGAAAGCAATCATAACTGAAAAATGATTTTGCGTGGTTAGAAAGATTTCACCTGACCTTCCAGCCATCTCCAGAAGGCTCTCCGGGAAGGCCGCGCGTTTATCGCCCTCCCCGACCAGCACCTGTTTCATCCGCTCCAACCAATCCTCCATCAGGATTAGAAAAAGATTCTCTTTTGTAGAGAAATAGTGGTAAAACGCGCCTTTGCTGACCCCCGCTTTCATACAAATCTCGTGAACGCTGGTCGCGTCATAGCCTTGTTCTGAAAACAGGCGCCCAGCCATCTCGAGGATTTTTTCCCTTGACTTCTGTAGTCTTGCCATTTTGCCACGACCTTTCCAAACATCAGATGATTGTTGAACGCCGTAGGACTGGAGAATGTGTCAGTATGCTGCCAAAGTAAAAAAACCTATTAAAGTTCTGAACCTTTTTAAAACAATTTATCAATGGATTGACAGAATATTTTCTTGGATAGATTCATTATACGGTTTTTTTTACAGAAAAGAACAGCTTTTTTGAAAGAAAAAACGATTCTTCCACAGGAATCAAGCCCGGGTTTTGGGTATAATCAACCGAGGG
>DAONFX010000047.1:0-14812 GCA_035403825.1 Anaerolineaceae bacterium | reverse complement strand
GCATCCATCTGGTCCTTGCCACGCAGCGCCCCTCCGTGGATATCATTACCGGGCTGATTAAAGCCAACTTCCCCGCGCGCATCGCCTTCGCGGTCGCCTCGATGACCGACAGCCGCGTGATCATTGACCAGCCCGGCGCGGAAAGCTTGCTCAGCAAGGGCGATATGCTCTTCCAGGCGCCTGATTCCCCTGCGCCAGTGCGCCTGCAAGGCACCTTTATTTCCGAGACCGAGCTTAACCGCCTGGTGGATTTTTGGAGAAACCAGGCGCAGCAGAAAACCGCTGAGGAACGGCCGGATATCGCGGTGTTTGCCTCGCAGTCCCGCCCGCCTCTGGTGGATGATGGTCAGACACAGCCGCCTTTGTGGCAGGAAACCAGCAAGAACAGCGACGAAGACCCCCTGACGACAGAAGTGATCCGAATCATCCGCCATGAAGGCAGGGCTTCGGTCTCCCTGCTGCAGCGCAAGCTGCGCATCGGGTATTCGCGCTCGGCGCGCATCATCGAAAGCCTGGAAGAACGGGGAATCGTCGGCCCGCCCAATCCCCAGACCGGCACGCGCGAAGTGCTGGATTATGGGGAGTACGGACCTTTGGACGGGGACTGAAACGGGTTTTTCCCCGCGCTTAGGGAGGAAACCAGCGCGCGCCAGGCGAATGCGCTGTTAAGGGTTGCAAAAGTAGCCGTTGTCTACTATAATTACGCCCAAATTTAACGTTGGAGTTATTTATTCATGACTGACATTGACGATGTAAGCAAGCAGGAGAACAAGGAAGAGAACGAACCTCAAACCATGGAACAGATGGGGGATTTGCTCGAATCCAACCTCAGTATTGACTTCCCCAAAGCCGGGGAAATTCGGGACGGCATCATTGCCAGCATCGGTGAAAACCAGATTCTGGTGAGCGTTGGCGCCAAATCCGAAGGTATTATTACTGGGAAAGAATACGAAGCCATCCCGGCGGACATTCTTGCGACTCTGACCGTCGGACAGGCTATCCCGGTCTATGTGGTTACCCCGGAAGATCAAAGCGGTAATTTAGTTCTCTCCTTCATCCGTGCTGTGGAAGAACAAAGCTGGTTAGACGCTGAAGAAATGAAGCGCTCCGGCCAAAGCTTCGAATCGGAAATTGTCGGTTACAACAAGGGCGGTTTGCTCGTACCCCTGAGCACCATCCGCGGTTTCGTGCCCGCCTCACAACTGAGCCTCACCCGCAGGTCTGAAATCTCGGGCGAGACCCCGGAAGAGAAGTACAAAGCCATGATTGGCGAAAAAGTGCAGTGCTGCGTCATCGAAGTGGATCGCGAACGCCATCGCCTCATCCTCAGCGAACGCGCTGCCAGCACCGAAACGCGCGACATGGTCCGCGAGAAAATCCTGGACAGCCTTAAAGAAGGCGACGTCCGCACCGGCCGTGTTACCAGCCTGGCTGATTTTGGCGCCTTCGTCAACATCGGCGGCGCTGACGGTCTCGTGCACGTTTCCGAGATTTCCTACGAGCACATCACCCACCCAAGCGAAGTTCTCAAGGTCGGCGATGAAGTCAAAGTGAAAATCATCAGCGTGGACAAAGAACGCCGCCGCATCGGCCTTTCCATCCGCCAACTGCAGAACGACCCCTGGTCCAGCCAGGTAACCGCTCTGAAACCCGGCCAACTGGTGGAAGGCGAAATCACCCGGCTCACCAACTTCGGCGCTTTTGCCAAGCTGAACGTCCCGGGCGATATGGAAGGTCTCATCCACATATCCGAATTGAGCGAAAAGCGCGTGGAGCACCCCAAGGAAATCCTGAAGGTTGGCGACCGCGTCGCGCTGCGCATCCTGCGCATCGAGGAAGACACCCACCGCATCGGTCTCAGCATGCGCCGCGTGGATTCTCCCCAGTATGCCGACCAGGACTGGAAATCCCTGGCTCAGGGCCTGGAGGTTACCAGCTCATCCGAGGGTGCGACCCTTGGCGATATCGTCGGTGAAATCCCGCAAACTCCTGCTGAAGAGACTCCCAAACCTGAAGCCTCCGACAGCGAAGAAACCCAGGCTTAATTTCCCGAACCCACGGCGCCGGAGTACCTCCTATTCCGGCGCTTTTTCTTTTCTATGAACTGGTTTATTGACGCTCACGAAGATTTAGCCTGGAACATGGCTTGTTTTGGCAGGGACTATTCGCGCTCTGCCTACCAAACCCGCCTTTCCGAACAAGGCACACCCTTCCCCGCGTACACCGGGGATACGATGTTGGGTTGGCCGGAATACAACCAGGCTAAGGTAGCGCTGGTATTTGGCACGCTCTTTGCCGCCCCCGCCCGCCCCGGGCACGCTGACCTGCTGGACAAGCAAACCTACAACTCCCCGCGCGAAGCGAACCGGATTGCCTGGAACCAGCTCGGCAGCTATCATCGTCTGTGCGACCAAAAACCGCATGCCTTCCGCTTGCTTGGGACCCAAACCGAACTGGCTGAGCACCTGGCGCGCTGGCAGGCAAAACCGCCCCAAAAAGAGGGCAACGGCTTTCAGCCTGTCGGGCTTATCCCGCTGATGGAAGGCGCGGAAGGCATCCTGAACCTGGACGAACTGCCGCGTTGGTGGGAGGCCGGTTTGCGTATCATCGGCCTGGCCTGGGCGGGCACGCGCTTTTCCGGCGGCACGCGTGAACCCGGTCCGCTGACCGGCGAAGGCAAAGCCCTGCTCGAAGCCATGGCGGAGCTTGGTTTCATCCTGGACCTTTCGCACATGGATGCAGCTGCCGCCTTTCAGGCGCTCGAACGTTACGAGGGGACCATAATAACCAGCCACGCCAACGCCAGCCGCCCGGTGCGGGCATACAGCGGCAATCGTCTGCTGGACGACGACCTTCTTCGCGCCATGATTGAGCGGGAAGTCGTCATCGGCGCCGTGCCCTTCAACAATTTCCTGCAAGCGGACTGGGCGCAAAACGGTGGGCGGCAGGCGGTCAGCCTGAGCATGGTCGCCGACCAAATCGATTACATCTGCCAGATTGCCGGCGATGCCAGGCACGTGGGCATCGGCACGGACTTTGACGGCGGCTTCGGCTTGCAGTCCTCCCCAAGAGAGCTGAATTCCATCGCGGACCTGCCTTTGCTGCTGCCGCTCCTGAGCGCCAAAGGCTACTCGGAAACCGAACAGGAAGATATCGCGCACGGGAACTTTTTGCGTGTGTTACAATCTGCTTTACCGCGATAATGATTGAAAGGCCGACAAAAATTGGAACCAAACTGCCCACCAAACAACCCGCAAGCCCCAGCCAAAGCCAATGGAAATCATAATGGGAATCGGCGCTTTCGCGGACGCTCCGGACTCACGCTGCTAATTGTCGGCTTTATCCTATTCATCCTTGGCGCGAAACCCGAGGTTTTCGGTCTTAACCGCGGCGTTTCCATCGGTTTTGTGCAAATCATCGTGATTCTGCTGGGTCTCGCCGTGCTCACCTTGGGCGGTTCACTGGCGCTGCTTTCCCTATGGGGGAAAAACCAAAAATCCCTCCTGGCGGATTTCGGCACGCGCACAATCGCCACCGGTTATGTCATCTGCTTTTTCACAGCGCTGGCGGACGCGTTTGGCTTTGGCACCAACCCCATGCCGAACGTTTTTCTCGGCCGGCTGCAATCCCAGGGCTTAATCATCGGTATGGCCGTCATTGGCGTCGGGTTCCTGATGCTGCTGCCCTACAAGCCCGCCCGGCATTGAGACTTTTCGGTTATCCTCATCCGCTCCCTCCCGCATTCCACCTATGAACGAACAACTTATCACCTACACGCTCGAAAACGGCCTGACGCTTCTGATCCGTGAAATTCACACCGCGCCAATTGTTAGCTGCTGGGTTTGGTACGGCATTGGCTCCCGCAACGAAGTCCCCGGCAAAACAGGCCTAAGCCACTGGGTGGAGCACATGCAGTTCAAAGGCACAGCCCAGCATTCTGCCTCCTGGATGGACCACACCATTGCTCGCCTGGGCGGGCACTGGAATGCCTTCACCAGCCCGGATTGGACCACCTATTTTGAGACGCTGCCCTCCAGCGCGCTGGAAACTGCCCTGGCGCTCGAAGCTGACCGCATGCGCGGCAGTTTGTTCGACCCCGCTGAGGTGGAGACCGAACGAACCGTAATCCTTTCAGAACGGGAAGGACTGGAAAACAACCCGCTCTTTCTACTGAACGAAGCCGTGCAGCTGCGCGCATTCCGGGAGCACCCCTACCGCAATGAGGTCATCGGCGCGAAAGCCGACCTGCTCGCGCTCACCCGCGAGGACCTCTACGGGCACTACCAGAATACCTACCAGCCCTCCAACGCGCTTCTTTGCCTGGCGGGAGATGTTGACCCCGAGCAGGCGCTGGCGCTTACCCGGCAGTATTTTGGTGATATCCCCTCCCAGCCCGTGGAAAAACATATACCCGCGCCGGAAGAAGAGCTGCCCTCTCCTGAGCGGGTAGAGCTGCGCGGTCCCGGAGACACAACCTTCGTCGAAATTGTCTGGCGTGCCCCCAAAGCAAACTCCGACGATTTCTTTGCCTTCACCATTCTGGAAAGCTTGCTGACCGGCCCTTCCAGCCTGAACATGTTTGGCGGCGGCGGCATCAGCAACCGGACCAGCCGGCTCTACCTCGCGCTGGTGGAAAAAGAGCTCTCGGTAAGCGTGAACGGAAACCTGAACGCCAGCATCGACCCCGGTACCTTTATTATTAACCTCACCAAACATCCTCACAACAGCATCAGCAAGCTGCTGGCCGCGCTCGATAAGGAAATCGATAAAATCCAGACCAAACCCGTTCCACAAGCGCAGATTGACCGCGCGGTGAAGCAAGCCAAAGCCCTGTTTGCCTACAGCAGCGACAATATCACCAATCACGGCTTTTGGATGGGCTATGCCAGCAGTTTTGCTGATTATTCCTGGTTCACGCGCTACGTTGAGCGCCTTGCCACGGTGACGCCCGAACAGGTGTGCAGCACCGCCCGCAAATACCTGCGCCCGGACGCGCGCGTGATTGGCGTCTATACACCCAACGGAGAGGAGTCCGGCGGTGACTGAACTGTTATTCTCGACCAAAACATTGCCTGGTCCGGACGACATCACCCGTGAAGAATTTTCCAACGGTTCGGTTTTGCTCACACGCCCGAACATGAGCAGCCCCGCGGTGGCAATCAAAGGTTATCTGCCCCCGGGCTCCGCGGCCGAAAAGCCGGAAAAGTACGGCCTCGCCAACTTTATGTCCAGCATGCTTACTGCCGGCACGTGGAGACACGCTTTCCGGGAACTCCACGACGAAATTGAGTCGATGGGCGCATCGTTGAGCATCGGCGCGGGCGGGCTGGCCACTTCTTTCTCCGCGAATTGCCTGCGGGAGGATTTGCCGCGTTTGCTTGCGCTCATCCGGGAAGTCTTTTCCGAACCCAGCTTTCCCATCCGCCAGGTCCGGCGCATCAAAACGCAACTGCTGACCTTCCTGGCTATCCAGGCGCAGGACACAGCCGCCATGGCGGACCAGGCTTTCGACCGCGCGATTTACGGCTCCCATCCCTATGCCATCCCTGAGCTGGGCTTTCCCCATACCTTGCAGCGGATAAGCCGCGAGGATTTGGAGGACTTTCAACAGCGTTACCTGGGGCCCAAAGGCATGGTGGTCGCCATCTGCGGCGGCGTCCTGCCCGCTGAAGCCCTCGCCGCCTTCAGTCAAACCCTGGGCGTCTGGGTGAACGCATACCAGCAGCCCCAGCCGGAACTGCCCCCCGTGCAAGCCTTGCACGGCATCATCCGCGAGCACGTTACGCTGGAGGAAAAAAGCCAGACCGACCTGGTCTTAGGAACCTTCGCGCCAAAAACCACCGGCCCGGACTACCTGCCGGCGCAGTTGGGCAACGAAATCCTGGGTCAGTTCGGAATGATGGGACGCATCGGGGAAAGCGTGCGGGAAAAAGCAGGCCTCGCTTACTACGCGCAATCCGAACTCGGCAGCGGTATTGGACCAACCACCTGGCAGGTGATTGCCGGCGTGAATCCCAGGAACCTGGACAAAGCCGTAGCTCTCATCCGGGAAGAACTGGCCCGCTTCACCAGCGAACCGGTCAGCGAGGAAGAGCTTGCCGATGTGCGCTCCGCGTTGATCGGGCAGCTGCCGCTCTCGATGGAATCCAACGCCGGCGTCGCAGGCGCGCTGCTCAACCTGGAACGCTATCAGCACGGGCTCAACTACTACCGCGAGCTGCCCGCCAGAATATCTTCCGTCACGCGTGAAGACATCTTACGAACTGCCCAAACCTATTGGCAGCTGGAAAACCTGGTTATCGCTTCCGCGGGGGTGGCGCTTTCATGATTAAGTGCGGCGTGGATATCGTTAAAATCGAACGTTTGGACGCGATTACGGCGACGATCCGCGCGCGCTTCATCCAGCGGGTCTTCACGCCTCTGGAACAAGCCCAGCTTGGCACGGAAAGCGAAGCCCTGGCTGGCGTATTCGCCGCCAAAGAAGCCGCCTCCAAAGCGCTGGGAACCGGTATTGGCCGGGTAAGCTGGCAGGATATCGAAATACTCCACGCCGGAAGCGGCGAGCCGGAACTGCGTTTGCATGGCGAAGCGCTGCGAGCCGCGCTGGCGCGCGGTTACTCGGAGTGGGCAGTTTCCATCACGCACGACGGCGGGCTGGCGCTCGCATTCGTCGTCGCTCAAGGCTGAGCTGCGCTGGCCATGAAAATCCTGGCCCTCAGCGACGTGGAACTGCCGGCGGTCTACAGCAGCCGCATTCGTGAGCGCTTTCAACAAACCGACCTTGTAATCAGCTGCGGCGACCTCCCGTATTATTATCTGGAATATGTGCTTTCTTCCTTGGATATCCCGCTCTACTACGTGCACGGCAACCATGTCACCGAGGTCGCGCAAGCCGGTGGTGAAACGCGCACCGAGCCCTGGGGAGGCGTGAACCTGCACCGCAAAGTGGTTTATGACCGCAAACTGGATTTGGTGCTGGCTGGGATTGAAGGCTCGGTGCGGTACAGCAAAAAAGCGCATCAATACTCTCAGGCGCGCATGTGGTGGATGGTATTGGGGCTGGTTCCCGGGCTGCTGCTCAACAAACTGCTGCATGGGCGATATCTGGACATACTCGTTACGCACAGCGCGCCGGAGGGGATTCAGGATGATAAAGACCTGCCGCACCGCGGGATCCAGGCGTTTCGCTGGTTGATAAGAACATTCAAGCCGCGCTTAGCCCTACACGGGCACGTCCACCTCTACACCCCCATCATTCCATGGAAAACCCAGTTCAAGGAAACCTTGGTCGTCAACGCCTACGGCTACCGGGAAATCCCCTGGCCTTTACCCGAAAACTGGTAAACCTTCCTCAGCCCAGCGGCAGAGCGTAAAGCGGAATTAACATTTCCAGGCGGTGCAGGCCGCCGTGCCTGGCCTGCATCACGTTGGGCTTATCCGGCCACCACAGGTAGGCATCCCCGCGCGAAACAACGATCAGGTCGCCCAGACGGTCGCGCAGTTCCGGGTGCTCCTCGCCAGCTCCGAACAAGCGCATGGAGAGGACTTCTTCCATGCTGAGCAGGGTAAACTGGCCCGGCCAGGCGTTCGCGAAATATGCGCGCACTTCCGCTTCCAATCCCGGTTTGATGAACAGGAAAGGCAGCCGCGCTTCACAAGTCGGCAGCATCTGCAGCATGCGCAGGAAATCCGGGTGTTTGCTCAGATTGTATTTTTCGTGGACAGGTGTCGCGATTGCGCCGTGATCGGCAGTTAAAAGCAGCAGGGTTTTTTCCCGGACGCTCTTTTCAAGCCCGCCCAGCAAGTTGACCTCCAGGGAGCGGCTCAAATCGGAGAATTGATTATTCACCCGCGCATCGTCAGGTCCGTAGCGGTGGATGAGGCTGTCCAGCGTGCTCCAGTAAACATACAGAAAACGCGCGCCGCGCGCGGGGGTATTCAGGAGATCGCGCAGGTTCGCCCACATGTCGCTCTCAGCTACGTAGCCGTGCACGCTGGCCTTTTCCAGGTGCATGCGTGAAAGCCCGGAGCCACCGATGGAATAAGGCAAAAAAGCGTGGCTTTCAATCCCTCTCTCAGCAAATTGCACACCCAGCGGCTTGAGCCCCAAAAAACTTTCCGGGACGAACCCGCTTTTTGTTAAGCTGCCGGCATCCCCGAAGTACGACGCCGGCATGTGCAGGATGGTGTTCACCACCATACTGTAGCGCTTCAGCCACATTTCGTAGCCGATGTAGCCGTGCTGTGCCGGCTCCGTGCCGGTCCACAAGGTGGTGAGCGCGCTGGCAGTTGTGCTGGGGCAAATGCTCGTGAGGGGGAACAGGCTGGCGCGGTTCAGGTTTTCTTTCCAAAACCCGGCTTTCCCGGCTGCCATCAAGCGCTGCAGGTGGTCGTAGCCCAGGGCGTCCACCAGCAGCAATATCACATTGCGGTAGCGCCCCTCAAACTTATCCAGGATTTCCTGATTGAGCGCAGGCGCGCTCAGTTCAGGTCCGTTCAACAGTTTGCTGACCGTCCCGGGCACGTTGCAAAGGGAATGCCCCGTGTTGTCAGGCAAAACAAGATCGTTCCCGTCAGAAAGGAAGGGGCTCTTGCGGGAAAGCAGAGGCGGCAGGATAGTATCGCTGTAATCAGGCATTTTCTTCTCCGGTCGGGTTAGTTTTCAAGTTTAGGCAGGCTTCCGCGGCCAGCCAAAAAAGGGATTCGCGTATTTCAGCGCGGTCATGCCAGTCGCGGTGGTCCCAGCCTTCCGCCTGCACCAGGTCGCCGCCGTAGAGCAGCATGCCAAAGCGCGCTCCGCGGAAGCGGGCAACGGCCATTAAAGCTGCCGCTTCCATTTCCACCGCCAGGCAGCCTTGCGCCTGGTATTTACGGACTTTCGCCGGCGTTTCTCTGTAGAATGCATCGGTGGTCCAGGTCTTGGTGAGTCGGTAAGCAACCCCGCGCGTTTGCAGCGCCAACTCAATCGCCTGCAGGCCGTCCGCGTCCGCCTGCACTTCCCTGGAGGGCGGCAGGTAGTGATACGAGGTGCCCTCAGCGCGCACCGCCGAGTTGGGCACCAGCAGATGCCCTACCGCGATGGACCTATCCAGCACGCCGCAGCCTCCGCAGCCAATAAAGGCTCTCCCACCCAAGGCGATGACCTCATCCATCAGGCCGGCTGCCAGCGGCGCCCCCACACCCGGGAAGAAGAAAGCCAGGCGTTCCCCATTCAGGGCAATTTCGTAGATCGGGTGTTCACCGCCCTCGGAACAGATGCTGAAAAGCTTTTTAGCGCTTCGTTCACGGGCAACCTTCTCAATCACTTCCCGGAAGAAGCAGATGACTACATGCCGGGGAAAGCCGCCCGGGATTTCCTTTTTGGGCGGAGAGATGACCGCTTCTTCATCGGGGTCAAAATCGAGGACGGGGAACTCGCTAAAGTCCATCACACAGCGCCTTCAGAAATCCATTCAATATCCGCAGCAGCTGCGAAGCGCGTGCGCATGACTTCCCAGGCCTGCGGGTTGTTGTCAATCAGGATGAAGCGCCTGCCCAGGTTCAGGCAAGCCTGCCCTGTGGTCCCGCTGCCGGCGAAGAAATCGAGCACCAAATCCGCAGGATTGGATGAAGCGCGCAAAATACGTTCCAGAATCGCGGTGGGCTTTTGGGTCGGGTAACCGGTCTTTTCGCGGCTGTTGGTGCCCACGATGGTATGCCACCAGGTGTCGGTTGGCAGTTTTCCGCGGGCTGCCTTTTCCTTCCCGACCAAGCCGGGCGCCATATAGGGCTCACGGTCGATTGCCTCGCGGTTAAAGACATAATCCCCGGCATCCTTCACGTAATAGAGGATGTTGTCATGCTTAGCCGGCCACCTGTCTTTCGCGCGGCCGCCAAAATCGTAAGCCCAGATAATTTCATTCAGGAAGTTTCCCCGCCCGAAAATGCCGTCGAGCATGACCTTGCAGTAATGCACTTCGCGGTAGTCAATGTGGAAATACAGACTGCCGCGCCGGTTGAGCAGGCGGTAAGCTTCGCGCAGGCGCGGGAGTAAAAAGGCCTCATAATCGCTGAAAGCGTCTGAGTAAGCCTGCTCCGAGAGCAATTCGGTGCGGTAGCTGTTCTCACCAAAACCCACCCGGTCTCCGGCCTCGTCCCGCACGGTTTTCAGGCGCCTGCGCGTCTGAACCTTGCCGGTGTTGAATGGCGGGTCGATGTAAATCAAATCGACTGACGCATCCGGCAGGCGGCGCAGGATAGGCAGGTTATCGCCCAGGTAAACACGGTTCATCACGGAAGCCTTTCTTTTCGATTCAGCTCGAGGCCGGGGATTATTCCGCCAGTTCGGAGGTACAGTGCGGACAGCGTACAGCCTTTACCGGGATTTTCGTCTGGCAGAAAGGGCACAGTTTTTCGGTCGGTTCCGCGGCTTCGGGGGCCTCATTTTTCTTCAATTTAGAAGTGCCGTTTCTCAGCTTCTGGATGCCCTTGACCAGCAGGAAGATGCTGAAAGCGATGATGATGAAATTCAGGAGTGTGGTGATGAAACTCCCATAAGCCAATACTACCGCGCCCTGCTCCTTGGCAGCTGCCAGGGTGGTGTGCGGCGCCAATTCCACCGCCTTGCGGTTCAGCTGGATGTACAGGTCGGTAAAGTCCACATCGGCCAGCAGCAAGCCCAGCGGGGGCATGAGCAAGTTGTTGACGATACCGTTGATAACCGAACCGTAAGCCCCCCCAATGATGACGCCAATGGCCAGGTCCAGGGCGTTGCCTTTTATGATGAAATCTTTGAATTCTTCCAGTAACTTTTTCAAAAGTTCTCCCAAGAAATGTTTACAAGATTATAACTGTTCCCATCCCCACAAACTATGTCAAGGCTAAAAAAAAGAAATATCCTGATGCCAACTATTTCAAAATGTCCCTGTGGAGTGGATGAAGTCGTCAGGTCGAGTTTTTCCTCGAAACTACCCCCCTATTTCTTCTTTTCGATAATGTTTCCCCAACCTAACCCTGACCCTGCCCCAGCGGCAAGCGGCTCTATTCTGCCTCGGGCAGCCGCCGGAACGGAGAGGAAGAGGGGAAAGTCTGCTATTCCCTGGTGTGGTTGGGTATTCTCATTCTTTTGAAAAAAAATTGGAGAGATCGATTAATGATTTCCTGGTTCCTAATCTCAACAGGACATTTCAATTTTGCTATTTCAGGACAAGATTGGTTTGCTTTTTCACATCTCAACAAACTGACAGCAACCTTGCGGTTTACTGTATAATGAGGGTTATCCAGACCAGAGAAAAGAGGAACTCATGGACGATAACACCAATAATATCCCGCAAGAAACGCCCGAAGATGCCGCGAAATCAATCGGCGATGAATGGCAGCAAATTCCTTCCGCTTCCGCTGAGGAATGGAGCAAAGATATCCCCGCCACGCCAGTCCCCCCGGAAGTTCCGGTTGAGGCCGACCGCTGGGGCGCTCCGCAGCCCGCTGCGACGGAAGACCCAAACCGCTGGTCCGGCGAACTTTATACCCCCGGCGCTGAAGCTCCCCAGGCGGTTCCACCTGAGAGGCCAGCGGAATCCGTGGTTGTGGATGTCCCTCCGGTAGGTACAACCGCCCAGGCAGCCGCGCCAGAAAAGAAGAGCTTCCCGGTCTGGGCAATTATCCTGATTGTCATTTTTGTGCTGATGCTTTGCTGTGTCTGCCCCATCGCGATTATCCTGGGCATTTTCTCCTCGAACTGGCAGCAGTTTTCAGCTTTGCTGCTGGCATTCATCTAAACGCAATGAACTGAAGGGGAGGCTGCCAATAACTCCCCTTCGTTGAAAGAAAGCCCGCCGCTGCAAAGCCAAGACTTTTGCGCGTTGCTGTGTGCAATGGAAGGAGGCCGTCCATAAAGAACGGGTTTTTCTTTTGGACAGCCCAAAGTGGGAGAAAGTGCCTGATTTAGGCGCCGTGTTGACAGCGCAAATGCGCAAACGCCCATAAAAACAGGCACGGAGTGGGAAAACCAAAGGGGCTGTCCGACTTTTTGGACAGCCCCTTTCTTGTTCCCGGAGGAGAATACCGGACTATTTTTCCCATTTCCAAGCAGCCGTCAGCCGTTTCCACTCCGGGATGCTGAGCGTCTCCGCGCGCCGCTGGGGGTCAATCCCAGCAGCCCGGAGCAGCTTCTCGATTTCAGCTGCAGGCAGCGCCAAACCCGCTGACAGCGCGTTGCGCAGGGTCTTGCGCTTCTGCGAGAAGCCGGCGCGCGCCAGTCTGAAGAAGTCATCCATATCTTCCAACGCGATGAGCGGCTGTGGATAGAGCGCGAGAGAGAGCACTGCCGAATCCACGTCCGGCACGGGGTAGAAACAGCCCGCGGGGATGCGCGCCTCTATCTTTGGGGCGCCGAATACTTGCACGGAAAGCGCCAGCAAGCTCAGCTTTCCGTCCCGGGCGCAAATCCTCTCAGCGACCTCCTGCTGCACGGTCAACGTCATGCGCTCCGGGCGTGTTTCCGCTCCCAACAAGCGGCGGAGTATCGCGGAGCTGATGTAGTACGGAATGTTCGCGACGACCAGATACCCTTCCCCCGGAATGAGCTCCTCGAGCGGGAGTTTGAGGATGTCCCCTTCCACAATGCGCACATTCCTGTAAGCGCTCAGCGCCTGCGTGAGCGGCGGGAGCAGGCTGCGATCGATTTCCACCGCGACCACCTGCCCGGCAGTTTGCGCCAGCAGGACGGTCAGGCTGCCCAGGCCCGCGCCGATTTCCAGCACGGCATCGTTTGGGCCAATCCCAGCCGCCAGCATTACCTTCTCCAGCCCGTTGGGGTCCACCAGAAAGTTTTGCCCGAGCGACTTCTTGGGCTGCAGCTGATACTCCCGCAGCAGGGCATGCGCGTCGAGATAACGGCGGGTCACGGCAGTACCACCGGAATGTAGCCCGGAACTGGCGTCAGGAAGTACAGCGTGGTCCAGAAGTGCCAGCTTTCGTAATTGCTGTCGTCGAAGCCCAAGTCAATCCAATACCTGCCCGGGATGCCGCCGCCTGTATCGGCGATAATAGCGCGTCCGTAACCCGGAACGTAGACCGGCTGCAGCTTCATCCCCCGATACCAGTCGACCGTCACGGCGATAATGCCCTTAGTAAGTGGGATTCCGGAGGCAGTACCGGTCCCGCCGCCCTGGGAACTGGGTTTATACGAGGTAGCATACACGCTGACTTTGCGCCAGTATTCAATTGTTTCGCCGTTGATGGTCTCCGTGCGCACGACCACTTTGATGCCGCGTCCCAACACACCGTCGGTCGGGTCGCTGGCTTTCCAGGGGCCGTCCGTCCGGCGTGCTTTCTCAACGCCGTCCTCGAGCAGCAGGCGGTCGCGGGTGACCACCAGTCCAATTTGCCCCGGCACAAGCACCGAAACAGTATCCAGCTCAGCGTTCGGGTCGTCCGCGTAGGTGTTGTTATAGGCAGTTTCTTCGGTCTGCAGCAGGATTTCTTCGCTCACGCGCACAATCCGGATTTGTCCGTTCACAGGGACCGGTTGGCTCTCATCCGGTCGGGCGTAATCCAGGTTTTGCAGGGGCAGCCCCAGGTCGCGCAGCGCTTCGCCCACGTTTTCAGCCGCGCTGAGGCCTGCGTATTGCTGCCCGCCGACCTGAACGCGAATTTCCCGAGCCAGCCGGACGTTAACCGTGTTCGCGGCTGCCAATTCAATGTCCAGCGGCTGCGAAAGCCTATCCTCCGGACGCAGTTGAATGCCGGCTTCCTTCAGCGCGTCGCCCAAAGTCGTTTGCTGCGTAAAGAAAGTGCGTGTTCCGGTCTCAAACTGCAAATCCACCCGTTTGGCAGGCACAAATTCCAGCCGCAAATCCTCACCGGACGGAAGAGGCGCGGAGGGGCTCAGCGGAGTGCCTTCCCACAACAGCCAATCCCCGGGGAACCAGGTCAGCCCGGCCTCTGCCAGCAGGTTCGCCGGCAGTGTTTGCGCGGAAAGCACAGTCTTCCCGCCCTCAGCAGTCTGAATGAACACCTCGCGCGCCTGGTTGAGGACAATCGTTCTGTGGGTCAGGTTCAGCCTGTTCCGGGCGGGGGAAACTTCATCCTCAGCCTGCAGCGTGTATCCGGCGGCGCGCAAAAGCTGACCGGGAGTGAACGCCAAAGCGCGCGCCTGACGCTCAGCGCCGTTTACGAGCAGGGTAACTTCGCCGTAGAACTGCGCGAGAATCAGGATTACGCCTGCCAGAATAAGCAGTGCGGGCAGCCACAGGCGCGACAGCGCGAATTTCCGCGGGTTTTTGTTTTGCATCTGTTTTCGCAGTATATCACAGCGCTGCGCGCGGTGAATCCCGGCTGTCCAGCAGTTTTCGCAGCACCCGCACCAAAACCTCCTGCCAGCTTTCATTGCGCAGGCCCGCCAGGTTAACCCAATACGCGTTTTTACCCGCCCGCGCGCTGGGGTCCACCTCAGGCAAGCCGCGTTGGGTCGTGCCTTTGGGCAGCGGCGGGTAGCTGAGCACCAGCTGGTTATTGATTATGCTGATGGACTCCAAACCGGCGTTTTGGCCCATAATCTTAATCTTCATTTGGAACAGCAGATCCTTTACGCCCTGCGGAGGTTCGCCAAAGCGGTCGGCGAATTCGATTTCCGTGGAGATAAGGTCTTCCTCACGCCGCAGCGAAGCAATCCGGCGGTAGAGCGTCAGACGCAATTCCTGGTCAGGGATGTAGCTGGTTGGAATTTCACTGGAAAGAGGCAGTTCGATATTTATCGTAAGGCTGGCTGAGTCCAACCAGGGAAGGCCGCTTTCAGGCTCGGTCTCCAGGCCCGATTCCGCCCGCAGCAAGC
>DAONFX010000046.1:0-15098 GCA_035403825.1 Anaerolineaceae bacterium | reverse complement strand
GTTTTTCTGTGAACTGAGGATTATGTTAATGGCATACCCAGATTCGTCAGTGTGAGCCCCCGCTGTTTGGATTATACGAACGTCTGAACAGCAGTAGGGGGCGCGGTATTTAGGCCTGTCATTAGCGAGCCCCCGCCGTTGGGATGACACGGACCTTAGACTCACCTGAAGGGGGCGTGGCAATCTGCCTGCTTATTTGTTGACCCGTAGTGAGCCCGGATCATCCTACTCGGGTGACCGTTTCTTGCATCGCGGTGCCGAAGGATTTGTCGTTGCAAGCCCCCGCCGGGAAGGTTACACGAGTGTTGGACTGACTGGAAGCGGACGTGGGATAGCGAAGCACACCTTGGAAATCCGCCTTTTACCGTTGAACTATTAATAAGCCCTCTGTGGGATGGAGGTATGGACAGGCAGACTGCCACGACCCTTTGCCAATAACCTGGATATTAATCTTATAAACCTTCTGGCAAAGGGCCTCGAAGTGACAAATTTTCTCCAGCCGCTCTTCTGCTTTCTATTGACCAAACCCGGCTTTACAACGCGCGCATCAAATCCTTCGTGCGCACGTAAAGCTCATCAAACAGCTTGCGATAACGCGCGTACACGGGTTGGTTTTCCGGGTTCGGGGTATACACCTCCGCCGGGGTGATTTTCTCGCCCAATTCAGCGAAGCTGGCGCTGTTGCCGGCTGCCACCGCTGCGAGCAGGGCGTCCCCAAAGGAAGCGCCGATGGTAATCCTGGCAGTTTGAATCGGATGCCCACTGATATCGGCAATAATCTGCAGCCAGAGCTTGTTTTGCGTGCCGCCGCCCACCGCCATAATCTTGGTCAGCGGCTGCTGATGCTCACTGATGATATCCAGGTGCTGCGCGATGCTGTACCCGACGCCTTCCAGCGCGGACTTGTACAAGTGTCCGCGAGTATGCTGCAGCGTAAGCCCAAAGATAACGCCGCGCGCGGCGGGGTCGTTGATGGGTGTGCGTTCTCCGGCAAAGTACGGCAGTGTAATCAGTCCGGCGCTGCCTGCAGGGATGCCTTCAAGCTCGTCCAAAATGCTTTCATAGGCGTTCCGGCCGCTTTCTTCCTGTAAAGCCAGCTTATCAAAGAAGATATTGTCGCGGAACCAGCGCGTTACCGTGCCGGCGTTGTTCGTCCCGCCAGTAATGCTGAATGCTCCGGGCAGAATGAAAGTATCGTGCCACAGGCGCGGGTCAATGACCAGGCGGTCGGAGCAGTAAATCAGGTAGCAGCTGGAGCCCAACATTACCATCATGTCACCGGGCACAAAAATCCCGGTGCTGATAGCTTCCGCGCCGGCGTCATCGGTGCCGGTAATGACCGGCGTGCCTTCCGCCAAGCCTGTTTCTGCGGCTGCCCGGGCGGTCACCCTCCCGACGATATCCATTGTCCCGCGGCATTCCGCCAATTGGTCCGGCCGGCAGTAGAGCTGGCAGTGCTCCTCGTCCACGCTTCCGTCCGGCTTATAACAGGGGGTAAAAGTGTTGATCAGGAACTTGTCAATGACATATTTGCCCGTCAGCTTGGCGGTCAGATAGGATGTAGCCGTGAGGAACTTGTGCGTGCGCTGATAGATTTCCGGTTCATTGTTCTTGATCCACAGGATTTTCGGGGCAACGTCTGAGGAACACAGCGGGCGGCCCCACAGCGCATTGAGTTTCTCCTCGCCGTAATAGCTATCCATGAATGCCATCTCGCCCACAGCTCGGGAATCGATGCCGTAAAGGATGGCTTTGCGCAGCGGGCGGCAGTCCGCGTCAACCGGGACGCAGTCCGCGCCCAACGCGCTGGTGCCCACGCAGGCAATTTGCGATGGGTCAATACCGCTTTCGGCAATCAGCCCTTTGGTTAGCGCGCACAAGTCCTGCCACCAGACAGCTTCGGCGTCGTGTTCGTAATAATTCGGCTGGGGGTTGTCCAGACCGTGCCTGACGGCTTTGCTTGCCACCAGGTTGTAATCCTGGTCTATCAGCACGCCCTTGCTTTCATACGTGCCAACATCCACCCCCAAAAAATAACGAATTCCCATTGCGCTCACTCCTTGTTACCGGTTAAAAAAAGTCCGGTATGTTTTTTTGTTTACTCGCCCTGTACAGTGATGGTATAGGTGCGTTGTGAAGGTCCGTCAAACTCCATGAAGTAAATCTCCTGAGCGCTGCCTTTCAGGATTTCGCCCTCCACCACCGGGAACAGACAATGGTAACCGGTCAACATAGCTTTCAGGTGCCCGGTTGGGTTGCCCGCAGTACTGCCGTACGAGCGCAGGATGCGCGAGTGCGCGTAGGGGTGGTTCTCAGGGATAAGCCGCTGCAGCGCGTCGTCGATATCGCTTTCCAGGCATTCCAGAGCTTCGTTCACCATGATGCCGGCGGTGGTATGGTTGCTGGTCACCGCCACAATGCCGTTCCGTACGCCGGACTCTTTTATCGCGGCGGCTACTTCCCCGGTAATCAGGATGAACTGATTGTATTGACTGGTGAGCACGGTATTGCTTTTATGAAAGAACATAGCTCTCCTTAACCCAGAAATTCCAGCGCGTTTTGCCCGAAAACCAGGTCCAGCGTGCCCGAGCGCCAGCCAAGCGTGCGCAGCGCTTCCGCCATGCGCAGCTGTTCAAAGCGGGGATTGTTCGAGCCAAACATGACCTGATGCCGCAGCGAGCGGTCAATCCAATACCTGCCAAGCATGCCCGTAAATACCTCTTCGTAGAATTCCCGCGCGCTGTCAAAGTACAGCAAAGCAGTATCCGCGTATATATTGGGATATTTCAACAGGAGCGCGGCAGTTTCCCGCACCCAGGGGAATCCAAAATGCGCCAGGCAGAAGCGCAGTTTGGGATAGCGCGCGGCGACGGGCTCAAATTCCAACGGGTTGGCATAGCGCATGCTGGCGTTCGGTTCCAGGCTCAACCCCGCATGGAAAATGACGGGTTTGTTGTAACGCAGGCAAAGTTCGTAAATCGGGGTCAGTAAGTCGCTGGTGGGAGAGAAATTCTGGCGCGAAGGGTGCAGCTTGAGGCCAGCCAGCCCCAGGTCGCCGAAGGCGTGTTCGAGCGCGTCCAGCGCATCCGGGCGGTAGGGGTCCACCGACGCAAAGCCGATGAAGCGCTGCGGGTCAAGGTCCACCAGCTGTCTTATTTCCTCATTGCTGACGAGCAGGAGGTTTTCTTGCGTGCTCAAGTCGAGCGGCAGCAGCGCGAGGCGGTCTATGCCGGCGCACCGCATTTGGTTATGGATATGCTCCAGGCACGCAGTGTCCGTTTTATACAAGCCCAAAGCCTGGCGGCGCTGCTCAAGCAGCTCCTCGCTCCCGCAAATCGGCTCCATAAAAGCCGGATGGGTATGGATGTCGATAACTTCGCCCATAAATCTCTCCCACGCTGGTTAGCGTCAGCTCAAAAGTTCGCGCATTCTTTCCATTGCCAGTTCAGAGTACAGGCTGGGTTCATTCAGGTAGGCCATTACCAGTTCCACAGTGCAGAAATGCTGGTAGTTCCTGGCTTCGATAGCGCGGAAAAGCTGCTTCAAAGGAATGTTGCCGTCACCAGGCATCATGTGGGTATCGGAACAGCCGTCGCTGTCGATGATGTGCATATGGCGCAGGCGGTCGCCCAGTTTATCGAAGTAGCTCATGATGGGTTCGCGATTGCAGAAAGGCGGGCAGATATCGCACATGCCGACCAGGCGCGGGGAATTGATGGTATCGAGCGTGCGCACCAGGTCATTACAGGTCACGATAACATTGGATTCGTACTGGGTCAGAGGCTCAAAGGCTATGTCTATGTCGATGTCTTCGGCATAATGCGCCAGCTCGGTGAAGGTTTTGATAACCCGCTCCCAGATTTCGGCGTGGGTAGCTTCATAGCCGGCGTGAGCAGCAGAAAGCAGGACGAACTTGCCGCCCATCGCTTTAGCCATATCCATGTTCAGCTTGATGTAATCGATGCTTTCCCGACGCATGGATTCCGTTCCAATCATCGGGTTATACGGGTAGCCATTGGTCTCAGGGGTGTAACCAATAATTTCGATGTTGTACTTATCGCGCAGCCCGAGCAGCTCCTTGAGTTGGCCGGCTTTCAGGTCAGGCGCGTAGGCGTGTGGGCGGCCGCCCCAGATTTCGATGCCGTCGTATCCAAGTCGTTTCGCGTCCGCGAAAGCGCGCTCCAGCGGATAACGCATATACCCCATGGTAAACATTCCAATTTTCATTTCAGCTTCCTTTTCTATCGTTAGTTGATGACAATGCACCCAGGCATTGTTGCTTTTTTACTTCGAACGCGCCTTCACCCGGGAAATTCCTCTATCTTGGTGTTTACTGTGCGGGTGAGATGGATAAAATCTCCCGGCCGGTAGCCGGTTTGTTTGCCAACGTTGATGGAAATCAGTTGGATGGGAACAATCTCTGCGATTGTCCGACCGATGCCTCGGTTCTCAGGCAGCACCACGGTCGGCAGCAAAGCAGAGCTTTCGTTCGCGAACCAGAACACCTTCATCCCGAGCCTTGCGGCTTTGGCAGCCAGGAATTCGTCTTCCTTGCTGGTCTGCTCCTCGCCTTCCATCATGAGAAGGGTGAATTCCGGGCTGGCCATTTCCACCGCGCCGTGCCAGAATTGCCCGGTAGCCAGCCCTTGCGCGTACAGTTTAGGTCCTTCCATGAAGCACAAAGCGCCTTCCAGGGCCGTGGCATAGGATGCGCCCCTGCCCAGGATGGCTAACTTCTTCACTTCGCCAAGCTTCTGGTCGAGTTCCTGAATGTGCCATTCCAGATCGTTCAGGTAGGTTTCCAATCCATCCGCCGTGTAACGCAAATCCTCCACAGCAGCGTCCACCGGCCTCCCGCCAAGCTGGTAAGCCATTAATTGCGAGACCGCCAGCGTGCCCATGTAACTGCGGGTGGCAAGCGTGATGTCATTGCCAGTGTGGATGGGCACAATCAGGTCAGCAGCGCGCCCCAAAGGGCTGTCGCGATCATTCGTGTTCGCCAGAATGAAAGGCGAACCGAGTTCCTCGCGCCGGTTCAGCAAGCGCGTCATCTCGATGATTTTGCCGGAATTTGATATCATCCACAGGATAGTGCTGGAATTAATCATGTTCGCTGCGTAGCTGTTCAGCTCGCTGGCATCCACCCACTGCGCGGGCAAACCAGCCTGCGCCAATCGCACCCAGGCCGCGTATGCGGCAAACAAAGAGGAGCCCATGCCGGTCAGGATGATGCGGTCGAATTCGCCGGCCTTGTAGCGGGCGCTGAGCGCGTTCAGACTGTCCGGGTCGTAGCCTTTGAGTGCGTTGCGCACGCCTTCAGGTTGGGAAAGGATGTCCGTGATGAAAGGAAAATCTGCGTACATCTTTAGCTCACCAAAGCCTTTTCTTCGCTCTGCAGCCGCAGCAGGAGCGCGTATGCCCCGCCAATCACGCCGGAGTAATACCCGAGTTTGGCAGGGATAATCCTGACTTTATCCGCGGGAACCATGAGATTGTTCTTCCGCATGGTTTCCTCGACTTCAGAGCGGAGCAATGTATAATTTTCGATGACCCCACCGCTGAGCACAATCATCTCAGGCACATAGGCGGAAATCAGGTTCAACAAACCGACAGCCAGATATCGGGCTTCGCGCTGCATGACGGCAAGCGCTTTCGCGCTGCCTCTTTCGGCCGCCTTTGCCACCGCCGCGCCTGTCACAAGCTCAGGCGCGCTCAAGCTCAGTTCCCGCAAGAATTGCGGGTCTTCGGCTGCAATCTGGCGGGAGTATTCGGTCAGCGCGTCTCCGCTGGCCAGGCTTTCCCAGCAGCCTTTCGCGCCGCAGTAGCACAAGGGGCCGGAGGGATCGATAATATGATGCCCGGCTTCCGGGTGCGCGCCGTCCATCCCGCGGTAAATCCGGCCGTCAATGAGGAGAGCGGTCCCGATGCCGGTACCCACAGTCACCGCGAGCAGGCGTTTGACGCCCTTGCCAGCGCCTTGCCAGTATTCCGCCAGCGCTGCGGCGTCGGCGTCGTTTTCCAGCACGCAAGGCAGTCCGAAATGCGCGCTGATCAACCCGGTGTAGGGTACGTACTGCCAGGCAGGCGAGGTGTACGGGCTGAGAATGGTGCCTTTGCAGGGGTCCACCGGCCCGGTCGCCCCGACGCCAATGCCCAAAATCCCGGGCGAACCGTTTTCCTTTAGCAGCGTTTCCACCAGTTCGATGGTCGCGCGGGCTCCGGTGTCTTCCCGCCTATCGCTGCCCAACCGGCTGCTGCGCACGTCGAGGGCCTCCCCGTTCTGGGTGACCAGACCTGCGCGAATATTGGTCGCGCCAAGATCCACGCCAACCAACAGCGGTTCTGTGCCGCGGTAGCGGCTGCCGCCCGGCTTCAGGCTGCCGGGCAGGTATTTGTTCTTGAATGAGGTGGAAAAGTTAACAGAAAAAGCCGCTTTTTCACTGCGGGTAAAAGACTGGTTGTATTCAATGACCTTGCCGGATTTGTTGCGCGTCACGCACTCAAACATCAGTACGGGGGTGCCGGGGTCAATCTTCAGCCAGCGGGCGTCTTTCGCGTCCAGCCAATAAGCTGTCAGCGTCTGCCAGCCGTGATCATAGGTGTGACCGTGAAATTCCATGATGTCAAAGAGCGAGAACACTTCCAAATCCATGAATTCCAGGTCGGGCAGCAGCGCTTTGGGAATGTAGACATCCTCTATGGAATACGGCTCGCCGTTGATGGAATAAAGCCGGCGGACGAAGAAGATTTCATCTTCCGGCTGAATTTCGAGCAGCCTCGCGAATTTTGCCCCGGCCGGGCGGACAACCTTGTTGAGCATTTTTACGGAGCTTGTGCCGCCCTGTTCCCGGATTTTCTGGCGGAAACCGGACATGGAATCCAGTTCATGGCGAATCTTTTTCCCGACCACAAAGACGCCTTTGCCCTGCACGGGTTTCAGCTGCCCTTCCAGCGTAAGCGAGTTGATCGCGTTGCGCACCGTCAGGCGGTGGATGCCAAACTCGTCCACCAGTTCGCTCTCCGAGGGTATCGCCGTGCCGGGCAAATACACACCCTCCTCAATCCGGGAGCGCAGGATTTCCCGCAGTTGGATGTACTTCGGGCTCTGATTTTTGTTGTTGATTAGTTCTTCACCCACGGTTCAAAAACCTCCACCACCTCCGCAGCGACCTTTGCGCCGCTGCGCAAGGCTTCATCCAGGCTCTTTCCGCGCAGCACCGCTGCCAGAAAGCCGGCCATGTACGCGTCTCCAGCGCCAATCGTGTTCTCCACCCGCGCGGGGTAAATACCAAAATAGTAGAAGCGTTCGCCGTCGTAGGCGGCGCTTCCATCCATCCCAAAGGTCCCTATGACAACTTTGGGTCCCTGCTTCCAGGCGTCTTTCAGGAAAGCTTCGGCTTCAGCCGGCTTGAGTGAGAAGAAGGCGTAATCCACATAGGGCAGCGTGCGCGCGACCAGGGGGTCGTCTTTTTGGGTGGCGTAGTCAAAGCTGATAAGCGCGCCGTGTGCCTTAAGCCCGGGCAAATTGCCATCCGCCTTACCCCAAAAAGCGCTGTGCACCAGGTCGTGCCGGGCGGCAAAGTCCACTTCTTCTGGCGTGAATACCAGGTCCGCCAAAACGCCTTCCACGTATTGCCCGTGCACCCGGTCTTTTCCGTTCATGTCCATATAGGTAATCGCGGTCGCGCCGTTCCCTACCCGCACATGGGAGATATCAATGCCCTCCGCCTTCAGCGTATCCAGCATCCAGCGGCCGTTTTGATCGCTGCCGGTAACGCTGATCAGAGAAGTCGGAAAGCCGAGTTTGCGAATGTTCACGGCAAAGTCCACGGCGTTGCCGGTAGGGTACTGCCTGCCCAGTTTGGGGTAGACATCAATACAATTATCACCAATCGCTGCGACGCGCATGCTCATCTCCTCCGTCTTTATTCCAAAGGCCAGGCGCCGTTGACCTGGATGGTTACCGCCGCGCTCTCAGCGCCGCTTTGCAGGCAGCTCTTCAGATCCAGACCCTGCAGTGCGCCGTACAAGAAGCCGGCGATGAAAGAGTCGCCGCAGCCCATTGTATCCACAACGGGCACGTCGATAATGCCCTGCTCCACGAAAGCGCTGCCGTCATAGCCCAGGCTGCCGTTCTCTCCCAGGGTTGCCACCACGTATTTCGGCCCTTTGCTCCAACATTTTTGCATAAATTCGCGCAGTTCAGGGCTGTCGTGCTGGAAGGAGAAGAAGGCGTAATCCACATAAGGCATGGCGATATCGACGCATTCATGCTGCGGCTGGTCGGAAAAATCAAATGAAATCACCAGGCCGCACTCACGAAGTTCTTTCAGGTCGTTCTCGATGCGGCTCCAGACACTGGTATGCAGCAGGTCATGCTGGCAGATAAAGGCTTTGTCTTCTTCCGAAAGGAAAAAATGCTCCATCACACCTTCGTCGTATTTGCCGAAGACGCGGTTGCCGTTATCCAGCGTGATTTCCGTATAAGGCGAGGTGCCCGGCTTGGTGGAGAGGTGCGATATATCCACGCCTTTGGCAGCCAGCGCTTTTTTCAGTTTCGCGCCGTACTCGTCCGCGCCGATGAAACCCACATAGGAAGCCTCTCCCCCAAGCCGAATGATGTTTACCGCAACATTCACCGTGTTGCCGCCAGGATAAGTTTCACCCTGCTGCAGATAGACATCCGTCGAGTTATCGCCAACTGCCGCAATTTTCATGGTTCAGCTCTCCTCTTTTCGTAATTCGCTGATGAACTTAATTTTCTCCGTCCGGGTGACAGATTTGAATAGCTCAATGGGCACGTTTTGCGCGTTATAGGTCACGCCGTTCAGGAAGTAACACGCGCTGCCTTCCGGAATCTCGAGCTGCACCGCTTCCCACTCGTCCGCAAAGGTCAGGCTGATATCTTCCGTGCCGGAGCCGAGTTCTACGCCGTATTTTTCTTTATACAAGCCATAGATCGAGAGATTCTCAAAATCTTCATTTTCTATCCCGGGAAATCTCTCCAGCGGAATGATTGAGGTATCCACTGAGATCGGTTCCCCGTCGATGAGGCGGACGCGCACGATCTGCAGGACCTCGCTTCCTTTGGTCAGACCCAGGCGCTCAGTCATGCGGGGGCTGGCAGAGAGGACCGCTTGGCTCAGGCATCGATTTTTCAGCGTTTTCCCCAGGCTGTTCACCCATTCCGTAAAGGAGCCCAGGTCCTGAAGATTTCGGACCAGACGGGGTTCGGGGATGTAATAATTCACCAGCGGCGTGCTCGCCAAAATGCCGGCGGAGATGAGCCGTTTCGCTGCCGCGCGGAAGGTCATACGGTTGCACTGCCAGGCTTCGCACAGTTGGCGTTCGCTGGGCAGCGCGTCCCCTGGCTTCAGGTTGTGCTCGATAATGTAGCACTCAATCTGTTCAGCAATCCGGTCTCTTGGTCTGCTTTCATACCTGTCCACATGCACCTCTTTACCGGGGATTAAGTTTCGGGAAGCATTTTGCGCAGAACCTGCACGGTTCTTTCTATGGAGGTGTGCGGGTCATCCCAGTAAATGGAGTCGTTAATCTCCAGCGTCAGGTTTCCGGTGTAGTCGTTGCGCTCCAGGGTGTCGATATACCCCTTGATCGGCAGGTTGCCGTCCCCGAGGACATAGTGCCCGGATGGGTTGCCGTCCGCGAGGTGGATATGCTGCACGCGGCTGCCGAGCACATCAAAGAAGGTCTGCAGTTCTTCGCCGACCACGGCCATGGCCACCAGGTCTACGCAGCACTGCACCTGTTCCGACCCCACTTCCTTGAGCATCCGGTCTATATCGGCACAGCTGTTAATGAGGTTGGATTCGTAGGGCTGAAGCTGTTCGACAATCATCTGCACGCCCAGTTCCTCCGCCCGCCCGGCCAGCACCCGCATCGAGTCGATGGAACGCTTCCAAGCCTCTTCGCGCGGTTCGTCCAGCAGTCCCCAGCCCGAAGTCACAAACAGGCGGTTGGTACCAAATTCCAGCGCGTCTTCCATGGAGCGGGTAAAGTAGCGGATGCTCTTCTGGCGGTATTCCTCAGCACGCCCGGCCAGGTTAATGGGGTAATTCAGTTGTTCAGGGGTCAGCATAACCACTTTCATTCCGCGGTCTTCAATCTGTTTGCGCATTCTGGCGATTTTCCGGCTGGCGCTTGCCCGGTCGGTATAATCATCAAAACTGTAATGCGGGTCACCTGCCCAAAGTTCGAGGGACTTGAGTCCGCATTTTTCGATTGAATCCAGCACGAATTCAAAAGAATGGTGCCAATATTGCACCGTCATTACGGAAATGTTCTGCATGCTAATCCGGGACATCATTCTCCATTCGTCAAGCCGTAAATAGATAAGTTATAGATAATGTTATACCATATTAACAGATAAGATTCAAGAAATTTTAAGATTCACAAGGCTAATCCCCGCTGTATCTTCTCGCTTAGGCTTTGTAAAAGTAAATCGCCCACAATGCACAGATTATCATAGGCGGCAGCTCTACAGGTCAGATATATTCATAGCCAAGGGAACCGGAGTTCACCGGTTCAAATCGGAGAGCTGATGACAGAAAACAAAAAACACGTGCCCTGGTACCTCTGGCCTTTCTGGCTGATTTACCAGCTTACGCTCGGAATCCTCAAGTTCACCGGACGACTTGTGGGCGCAATCCTTGGGTTGGTGGTCCTGATTCTGGGCGCGCTGCTGTGCGCCACGCTCATAGGCGCCATCCTGGGCGTGCCGCTGATAATTCTGGGCCTGATGATGATGGTGGGCTCAATCTTCTGAGCACGCTCCATTCCATCAGATTACTGGACCGCTGCCAGGCTGTGCTTCAGCCTGGTCAGCGCGTCCACCGGCGTCGGGTCCACGCCGTAGGCGAGCGCGAGATAATAAGCAACATAATCCCCGAACTGAAGCAGGCTCCACATTTGCGCCAGGCGGCCTGCCCCCCGGGCATACACGCTGTCCACGCTGGCGCCAGCCATCAGGAAGGCTTGCTGCGTAGCGGTCAGTCTTAACGCGTTGCGCGGATGGTCCAGCCCGGAGCGCAGGAACAGCGCGGAAGTCCTTTCCAGCAAGCTCTGCGGGGATTCCAGCCCAGCCAGGGTGTTGTGATTGGATTCAGGCAGCCCCTCGAAGACCGCCCAGGCTTTTGCCAGTTCATTGATTTGGGTTTTCCAGCGGCGCGCAACCACCTCCAATTCCCCTGCCGCGAAAACGGCCACATTCCGCTCCAGCAATTGTCCCGCCAGGCGTTTGGCGGGGTTGGCGCTCAGCTCGGATGGCATGCTGAACTGCGCCTTACCCTCGCGCAGCACCGTGAACGCTTCTTGCAGCTCACTCTCAGGCACCTGTGCCAGGCAAAGCCGGCAAAGCAGCGCCAGCAAGATGCCAAAGGAGACCGGGACCGCCGTGCGGGGCTGTCCATGATGCTCAAAAACCCAGACAGGCTTCCCGTTTTCCTCCGCGCGCGCGCGCAAACTGCCGCCGGTGCACAGCGCCATCACCTGGCAGCCGTGCTCCAGCGCCGCGTCAAAGGAGGAGAGCGTCTCTTCCGTGTTGCCGGAATGTGACGAACAAACGACCAGCGTGCCCTGGCCCTGCGCCCAGCCCGGCAAGCCGTAATTGCGGTGGGAGAAAATTGGCACCCGGCAGGACGGCGCCAGATACGCGCTGAGCAGGTCGCCGCCAATCGCGGAACCCCCCATGCCCGCGATGACGACCCGCTCGATATGGTCGAACGCCGGCAGCGGCAGGCTGAATCCGAGCTGCCAGGCTTTTTCCAGGTCTTCCGCCAGCGCGTCGATGTATCCAAGCATGTTTTCGGGGTCCTGCGGGTTTTCTATTTTCTCCATTAGGGATGCTCCTGTTTTTTGACTTAATCTCAAACGAAAATCAAAGTTTGACTGCCAGGTCCGCGAGATAAAGGCTGCAGTATTTGCTCAACCGGCAGCTGTCGTCCGTGTCCTCGTACACTGCTTTTATCAAAAAGCCCGCCCGGGTTTGGCCGCCAAGCTGGGTTTCCAGGCTGTGGCTGAATTGGTAGCCCTCATCCATGCTGATGATTTTCCCGGCGGCTTCCAGGTGTCTGCCGTTATAGGGCAGTTTGAATTTGCATGCCAGCGGGGTGCGGGCGTTCAAGTCCATGTCCTCATCCGCGAACATATAAACGATTGGATTTGTAAAGCCGGTCATCAGCGCCCCGCCTTTGCGCAGCACGCGAAAAGCCTCGCTCCACATATTGCTCAGGTCCTCGACGTAACAATTGGAAACCGGGTTGATAATCCAATCGAAACTTTCATCCTCGAAAGGAAATATTCTGGTCATATCACCCTTCACCAGCCCAATCCGGTAGCCTTCGCGGTCTGCCACACGCTTTTCAGCTGCCAGCTGTCGGCGGGAATTATCGAAAATTGTGACCTCAAACCCGCCTGCTGAAAGCAGCGCCCCTTGCTGGCCTCCGCCGCTGGCCAGCCCCAGCACTTTCTTGCCCAGTCCGCGGTACCATTCCTGGGGGACTGGCTTTTGCGGGGTCAGGTAAATGTTGAGGTTCCCGTTTTGGGCTCGCACAAAGTCTTCATGGGTAACCGGAATCGTCCAGGTGTTGCCTGCTTCACTCCATTGGTCCCACATTTGTGAATTGAAATCCACGTAATCGGTCATTGCTGCTCTCCTGTAAACTCAGGGGGTTGGGGTTGGAGTTGGTGTTGGGGTCTCAGTCGCGATCGAGGTTGGCGCGGGCGTGTCGGTAAATTTTTCCATCACCTGAATGCGCGCCCAAAAGGGGGCATCCCCGTTGGGACCCAGACCAAAGAGCTCGCCGTCCGGAGCCATCAGCATCCAGTTGCTTTGGTAAAATCCCATTTCCAACGGCGCGAACATCTCTACGCTCAGTTCCACCTGCGCGCCAGGCTGCACTTCGGCAGTCAGCAGCTGCGATTGCAGCGCTCCCAGCGGGTTGCCGGAAAAGAAAACCAGCGTATACAGGCGGGTCCACTTGCAGGTGCCGTTGTTCACCAGCCGCCAGGTCTTGATAAAGCGCTGACCCGGCTGCATGGGGCTTTCGTCGGGGATTGTTACGTCAAACGGCACGCCGGCTGCCGCCCGGTTGCAGCCAGCGCTTGCAGTGGACGTTTGGGCGGGCGTCGGGCTGCGCGCGATTGTCGGAATCCGGGTCGGCTCGGCACTGGGCGCAGGAGTCAGGCGGGCGGTTGGCGTGGCGTTCTGAAAAGCCACCAGGGTAAGCTGAAACAGCTGCGTCGCTTCGGCAGCCAGCGTTTGCGCCAGGGATTCTGCCGTGGGTAGAGCGCTTTGCTCAGCCCCCGCGGGCGCGCACGCCGCTGGAACCAAGGCAAGCGCCGCACATAACAGACAGGCGGCCAGTAATCTTAATTTTTTTAAAGAGACCATCTCAGGTTAATTTTACTCTACTTGGCAGTTAAGGGCTTCTGCGCCGCAAGCGCGCGGCCGTCCTCCTTCCTTCCGGGTGGATTCTGACAGCACGGCTGGGTAACGAGCCCGGCTCAGGCCGAAGCGTTCAATAGAGCAACAGAAAATCGGGACAGGATTTGCCTTATCCTTTGCTGTTCGCGGTTCTCCGTCTATCAGGAAACTTGAGCAGTTCCAAAGCAACGGCTTTATCGGCTGCCTCAACAGCCGGCAAGGGAAAATGGAATTGTACCCGGCCACCAGCCGTCCTTTACAGCAAACCCCGCTGTGCAGGCGAAACATTCACCAGTTTTGCTCTGTTCTCCGCGCTTGCCTTGCCTCCACAAATGGAGTAAAGTATAGTTTCACGGAGAAATGTTCCTCAGAACGGAGACCCATTTATGACTGCTGAGACGGATGCCGCGACCTCGTCCAAACCCGCCGACCGCTGGCTGGACAAACCTGTTGTGCCCTGGTGGCCGGCGCTGACCATCGAAAAATTAATAATAATCCTATTGATTTGCGCGGTTTTCCTCACGCGTTTCTACAATCTTGGCGCGCGCACCATGGCACATGATGAAGTTAATCATGTGGTTCCGTCCTATTCCATCGAATCGTATGTCTACGACCCGGTTACCCATGGTCCGCTTCAATTCCACTTGCTGGCATTGTCTTTCTTCCTGTTCGGAGATTCCGATTTCAGCGCGCGGGTACCCGCGGCGCTGTTTGGCGTGGCGGTGGTTCTTTTCACGATTTTTGCCTGGCGGCGCTACCTCGGTCGGGTTGGCGCGCTCATCAGCGCCTTTCTATTCGTCATCTCGCCGTATATCCTGTTCTACAGCCGCTATACCCGCAACGAGATATTTATTGTCTTTTGGGGTTTGGTGCTGCTTTGGCTGTTCCTGCGCTATCTGGAAGGCGGTGAGAGCAAGTACCTGCTCTGGATTACGCTCATCACCGCGCTGCACTACGCAGATAAAGCCACCTCTTACATCTTCAGCGCGGAAGCGCTCATTTTCCTGGCGGTTCTCTTTCTAGTCGAATCCCTGCGTAAGCCCTGGCGGGAGCGCCAATACCGCTCGAATTTCCTCATCATGACCCTGGTCGCCTTGCTGGCGGTGCTGGCAGGTGCGGCGCTGTATCTGCTGAGCAAGGGCGCGGCAGCTGGCAGCATGCTGCTCCCCTTCGCGATTATCGGCGCGGTGCTGCTGGCAGCTCTTGTTTTTATGATTTTCTGGCTGATTCGCGGCCTGGGTTGGAAAGAAATCCGCCTTACCCGCAGCTTTGACCTGGTGGTTTTGCAGCTGCTGCTTATCCTGCCGCTGCTGACCGCCCTGCCCGTCAGGCTGCTCGGTTTTGACCCGCTTGACTACTCGTCCGCCGGCATCCTGCGCTCCGTGGCGGTTTTCCTGGCGCTCAGCCTGGTGTCCATGCTGCTCGGGCTAATGTGGAACCGCAAGGTCTGGCTGCGCGCGCTGCTGATTTTCTGGAGCATTTTCATTGTTTTCTACACCACCTTCTTCACCCACGGCGAAGGCTTCTTTAAGGGTCTGGTAGCCGCGCTGGGTTATTGGATGTCCCAACAGGCGGTGCAGCGCGGCACACAGCCGCTGTATTACTACGCCCTGGTGCAAATTCCGGTATACGAATACCTGCCCGCGCTGGGTAT
>DAONFX010000045.1:4713-15467 GCA_035403825.1 Anaerolineaceae bacterium | reverse complement strand
TAATGAGACAGCCTCTTTTTTGTTGGTTCGGGACCGAGCCCTTGACAGGGTGCTGTGCGAAGGTCGATCTATCAGCCACGGTCTATTACAGGTTGACTATCAATGTTCCTTGATCTGGTACACCAATAACGAACAGCCATCAGAAGGATCAACAAACAGCGTACCAGTGAAAACCAGGTTCAGCAGGTCGCGGGGAATTCCATCCTGGTCCATCAGCTTCCAGCCTTGGTTTGAGATGAAGTTTATGGAATTGGGCGTATCCGCCAACAGAAAAAGCGCGGTCACCGTGCCGGTCTTATCTGTCAGCTTAAAACGGCATATTTCTTGCTTGCAAAGGTCCGGACCGCTCTCCGCGATGACTGAGCCCTTTATGGACACCATTTGTTGCTTTCTTCCCATCAATTCACAGGTGGAAACGATTTCCGGATGAGATTTACTCCCGATGTTCTGTTCTTTAAGCAAGTTGGAAATCTCGAAAGTCTGTGGAATGAGCAACTCCGCTGGCATCAACGACTCAATCTTTTCCACCCACACCTGGCAGCGGGGCACCCCCTCACTCACTACATATTCAGCACGACCCTGGATGCTAACACTGTGCCCGTGAAGAATCAGCTGCCCGCTATCCGAGCGCGCACGCAGGTCGCGCGGCGTGAAATACACCGGCAGTTCGTCCATTGTGTTAGGTCCATCGCCAAGCGGGATCAGTGCAGTGATGCCTTTCTGGTCGTTGGGCAGGAATTGTTTCAGGTTCATGCCTTTCCACCCACTGTACCCATAAATCCGGAACTCCGGCAGGTAGAGATGACCGCTCACAATTACTTCTGTGTTTGTAATGCTGAGAGTCTCACATTGCTCTAAAAGGACCGGGATATCCAGCTTTAGCGGTGCAGGGGTTGGGGTTTGCGTGGGGGTGGTAGTCTCGGTAGGCGTCAAAGTCGGTGGCAGCGGGGTCTGGCTGGGCACAGGCGTTTGGATTGCAGGAGAACAGGCAGATAAGACTGCCGCGAAGGCGCAAAGCAATAGATTGAATCTTAACTTGATTTGGATTGTAGTGGGCATGTAGCCTCCTTGGACGGTGACCAATCTGCCTTTATTATAGGGGCAATATCCTGGAAACAAAAAAAGCAATAGGAATTTCTAACTGCAAGAGGTCGTTATGGAATACCCAAGCCTAAGCGCTTGGGGTAAACTAATAGGGGAGCTCTGCCTTGATTTTCTTGCTGTCAATCCTCATGTTGGTCTTTAGTACGCTTTTTCTTACGGCGCTGCTGCGCTTAAGGCGAGCTTTGGAGTTTCCGTTGGCCTGGGGCCTGCTCAGCTTTGCGTCCATCGTGCTTGTTTTTCAGGTCGCTAACCTGCTGCACGGCTTGGATTCCGCTGCTCTAATCCTCCTGCTGCAATGCGTGCTTCTCGTAATCAGCGCTGCTTTATGGTTCCTGAAAGGCAAACCCGCGCTCTATCCGGCTGACCTGAAACCCGGGCAGCTGTTAGCCCGGTTCAAGCTGCGGGGAAACGCCGCGCTGAAAGTGCTCTTGCTTTTGGTGGTGGGGGTGCTGCTGCTTTCGTTGGTGCTTATCTACGTCGTTCCACCAAATAACAACGACGCGCTTTCTTTCCACGTCGCCCGCATCGTACGCTGGATGCAGCAGGGCACTTATTTCCCGTGGGAAACGCCCTTCATCTGGCAGCTCACCTTTCCGGTCAATGCCCAGCTGACTTACCTGTGGACCTTGCTCCTGAGCGGGACAGACCACTTCATGGCGTATATTCCTTTCCTTGCCGGCGTGCTGACCAGTTTATTGGTCTATGCCTTCGCGCGAGAGTTCGGCTATTCCCGGCGCGGCTCGGCTTTTGCCGGGCTCTTCTGGCTCACTTTCCCCGTGGTTCAGCTGCATCTCACGTCTGTCCGGCATGACCTGATCAGTACCTGGCTGTTTGTATCCCTGATTTACTTCTTTCACCGCTGGGGAAAAGAAAAACAAATCAGCGCCCTGCTGCTATCCAGTTTGGCGCTTGGGCTGGTGCTGGGGACCAATTTCTCGATTGCTGCGTACCTGTCTGGCTTCGCTGTACTCGCGCTGGCTGGATTCTGGAGTTACCGCTATTCGCTCAAACAGGCGCTTGGGTGGGTTTGCGCGGCACTGCTGGCTTTTGGCTTGTTCAGCTCGCCGATTTACATCAGCAATCAGATTCACTTTGGCTCGCCGGTGGGTCCGGACGCAGCCGAGATGACCAGTACGGCTGTGGAAGCAGAAATGCCGCGGGCAAAGTATATCGTGCTCACCAGCACACGCTGGACCTATCAATTGGCGGACCTTTCCTGGCTGCCGGGCTCGATTCAGACCCGGCTGACTGCTGTGAAATCTGCGGCTGCCCGTATACTGACTGCGCCTTTGGGCCTGAACCTGGAAGGCGATATTGCCACACTGGACGCGCATGTTTTCAGCTGGGATAGAAAGTACCAACTCCAGGAGGATGAGGCCTGGTTTGGACTCGTGGGTTTCCTGTTAATTATCCCTACCAGCCTTGTCAGCGTTGTTCAGGCTGTGCGGAAAAAAGAAGCGCTGCGGGCATTCCCATTCGTGTTTTACCTGACCGCGCTGGTCACCTGCAGCCTCATCCGGCCGGGTTGGACGCCTTTTGACGGCAGGTATTTTATGCCGGCCGTGGCGCTGGCAGCTGCGCTGCTGCCAATGTGGTTCGAGGGCAAGCGCCCGCGCGTGTGGGTGCAGTGGATTTTGGTGTTTACGGCGTTGTTCAGCTCGGCGATGGTCATTTTGGTCAACCCTGCAAAGCAAATTGTCGGAGGCGCAGCCGTCTGGAACATGAACCGCATCGATAGACTGACGCGTCAATCCTATTCCTCCAAGGAGATGCTCTACCTGGCGGAGCAAATACCCTCCGGGGCAGTGGTCGGTGTGGCCGCTGAGGCGAACGATTATCAGGAGTACGGGCTGTTTGGCGCGGATTTTTCGCGCCGGGTGGTGAATGTTTACCCCGTCAGCCTGGCGGCGGATAAAGCCTGGTTGGGCGAGCGCGGCGTGCAATATCTGCTGGTGCGCGCGTCCGGCGCAGGCAGCCCGGAAGTCGCGCAGAATTTCCAGGCAGGGGAGAGCCTGGGGGACTGGATTCTTTACGAGCGCAAGCCATGAGGAAAATTTCTCCGGTTTTGAACCAACACTGCCAGGAAGAATAGCATTAAGGAGCACATATGCCTTCTGATACCCAGGTCATTTATTCCATGGTCCGTGTGGGCCGGATTTATCCGCCCAACAAGCAGGTTTTGCGGGATATCTCGCTCGGGTTCTATTACGGCGCGAAAATTGGCGTTCTGGGCCTGAACGGCTCGGGTAAATCCACGCTGCTGCGCATCATGGCGGGCAAGGACCTGGATTATCTCGGCGAAATCGCCATTTCCAAGGGATACAGCGTGGGCATGCTGGAGCAGGAGCCGCAGCTGGACGACTCCAAGACTGTCCTGGAAGTGATTCGCGAAGGCGTGCAGCCGATTGTTGACCTGCTGGCGGAATATGACCGGGTGAACGAGGGCTTTTCTGAGCCTGACGCCGACTTTGACAAGCTCATCGCCGAACAGTCGCGCCTGACGGACGCGCTGGAGCACGTGGATGCCTGGAACCTCGAGAGCAATCTGAAGCTGGCGATGGGAGCGCTGAACTGCCCGCCCGGGGATACGCCTGTCAGGGTACTTTCCGGAGGCGAAAAACGGCGCGTTGCGCTGACCCGCCTGCTCTTGACCGAGCCGGACATTCTGCTGCTGGATGAGCCGACCAACCATCTGGATGCCGAATCCGTAGCCTGGCTGGAACACCACCTGCAGAATTACAAGGGCACCGTCATCGCCGTGACACATGACCGGTATTTTCTCGATAACGTGGCAGGTTGGATTCTGGAATTGGACCGGGGTTACGGCATTCCCTGGAAAGGCAACTATTCGAGTTGGTTGGCCCAAAAAGAGGAACGCTTGCGCGTAGAAGAAAAGACGGAATCCAAGCGACAGCGCACCTTACAGCGCGAGTTGGAGTGGATTCATATGTCTCCAAAGGCGCGCCAATCCAAGGGGCAGGCGCGTGTAACCGCCTACGAAAAATTGCTCTCCCAGGAATATGAAAAAGAGCGTAAGGATTTGGAAATCTATATTCCCTCCGGGCCGCGCCTGGGCAATGTGGTCATCGAAGTGGAGGGCGTCAGCAAAGGCTTCGGCGGCCGACAGCTTATCGAGGAATTAAGCATCAGCGTACCGCCAGGTTCTATTGTGGGGGTCATCGGCCCCAACGGAGCCGGAAAGTCCACCCTGATTAAAATGATTGCCGGTGTGGTGGCGCCGGATTCAGGCACAATTCGCCTGGGCGAGACCGTCAAGCTGGCCTACGCCGACCAATCGCGCACGCTTGACGGCGACCTGACCGTATTCCAGGCAATCACCGGCGGGGCGGATAACCTGCAGTTGGGCGATATGAATGTTAACGGACGGGCTTACTGCGCTTCGTTCAACTTTACCGGCTCTGACCAGCAGAAGCCGGTCAAAAATCTTTCTGGCGGGGAGCGCAACCGGGTTTTCCTTGCCCGCACGCTGACCGTCGGCGCGAACGTCCTGCTGCTGGACGAACCCACCAATGACCTGGATGTAAACACTTTGCGGGCGCTGGAAGAAGCGCTTGAGAATTTTGCCGGCTGCGCGGTGGTTGTCAGCCACGACCGCTGGTTCCTGGACCGGATTGCGACGCACATTCTGGCGCTGGGGCATGAGGGGAAACCCAGGCTTTTCCTCGGCAATTGGTCCGATTTTGAAGCGGACCAGATTGCGCGCTACGGCCTGGACCGTTCGGGACAGGGGCGTTTTGCCTATCGCGGTTTGACCCGGAATTAAACAAAAAAACCGGTCTGCATAACCAGACCGGTCTTCGATTCTTTTATCAATTACTCAGAGACGATTTTCACATCCTGAGCCTGGGGACCTTTCGACCCCTGGACCACGCTGAATTCGACAGTGTCGTTTTCTTTGAGGGTTTTGTACCCATCACCGATAATGGCGCTGTAGTGAACAAAAACGTCTTTTTCGCCGTTATTGCGCGCGATAAAACCATAGCCTTTACCGCCGTCAAACCACTTAACCTTACCAATTTCCCGTTCTGCCATAATTCTCTAATCCTCCGTGATTGAAAAAAACTGTAAACATGTGTTTCCGGTCCTTCAAATGAAATTGTTATGCAGGCATCTGAATATACCGTAACAATTTGTTTTTATACTACAACAAAGGCGCGGCGTCAATTCTGACCTTTTGCCTCTGGGTAAGTATCCTGATTCTTTCCGCGCAGCTAATCAAAAAATTGGGGCAGCCAGGCTTTGTTGGTCTCCAGAATATCAGCCAAAATCAGGCGGGCGCTGCTGATATCGTCCACGACCGGGTCCAGCAGCAAACTTTGCAGCGCGAGTTCTTTATCCCCGTGCACGACCGCGTCGATGCACAGTTGGCTTGCGCTCAGCTCGCGGTGCAGCAGCTCGGTAATTCCACGCGGAAGCTCGCCAACAGCCTGACCGGTAATCCCGCCGCGCGACACCGTTCCGGGAACTTCCACAATCGCGCTGTGCGGCAGTCCGTCAATCAGGCCGCGGTTGGGAAGATTGAGCGCTTCCCAGGAAAGCAGCCGGCCTGTTGACAAACTTTCGATGAGTTCCACAGCTCCTTCACTGACGGGGTTCTGCAGACTTTCGTTTTGTTCCTTGCTCGAAATCCACTCAGAAACCTGCTTCCACTGCTCCTTGCGCAGGTTCTCATACAGGGTCCAATCATACAAAGACAAGTCGTAACGTTCCCAGGCTTTTTGCCCGGCGTTCGTCAGCCAGGGCAGATACTCATCCAGGTGCTCATCGCCCGGAATCGGAAATACCTTGAAAATATCGAATATTTCCCTGGTCAGCGGCTCAAAGTTGTTCGGGAGCTTCTGCCATTCCCGTCGGAAAAGCGGGTAGAGGTTCTCGCCAGTTTTCCGGTCCTGCAGGGCGAGCATCCAGGTGAAATGGTTCAGGCCGGCAGCCGTGATTTTGAAGCGCTCCATGCCCTGGGCTGCCATGTTCGCCATGGGCTTATGGTTGCCGGGGTCGGCATGCGTGCTTACGAAGTCCTGCGCGCCCTGGAAGCCGTAATGCTCAGACAAGGCTTTGGCTGCCATGGCGTAACCCGCCGCAAGCTGGTGGCATAAGCCAACCACCTTCACGCGTGAGTACTGGTTTACCAGGTAGCAGAGCCGATGCATGGGGTTGGTGAAGTTTATCAGCCAGGCATCCGGGCAAGCTTGTTCCATGTCCCGGGCGATTTCCAGCACAGTATTAACGTTGCGGGCGGCATGCGCGAATCCCCCGGGTCCGCCGTTTTCGCCGTATGGTTGGCGCAGCCCATACTTCAGGGTCAGCTCGAAGTCCTGCCGCCACAATCTTTCGCGCGGCTGCACTTCGATCGCGCTGATGACATAATCCGCGCCGGGGAGGGCGTCTTTGTGGTTGGAATGCGCGCTGATCCTCTTGCCGCAATCCCAACTTTCATTTAACCAGCCGGCCAGACGGGCTGTCAGGTCGAGGGATTCCGCGTTGATATCCACCAGCGCGATTTCACTTCCGCGCAGCACCGGGCTTTGCAGCAGGGTTAAAAGGGTGCTTAATCCAAACGAAAAACTACCTGCGCCTAAACATACGATTTTTGGCATATCAACTGCTTTTTTGGGCGGCTTTTTCGGCCAGAAAGCGGTTTATGGCTGCGGCAGCCTTACGGCCGGCTCCCATCGCCAGAATTACCGTTGCGCCGCCGGTAACAATATCTCCGCCGGCATACACACCCGGGATGGAAGTCTCCATGCTGTCAGGGTCAGCGATAATATTGCCCCAGCGGTTGAATTCGAGACCTGGAGTGGTGCGCTGGATGATCGGGTTGGAGCCGTTTCCGATGGCTACCACCGCAACATCCACCGGCACTTCGTATTCTGAGCCCGCAACCGCTATCGGACGCCTTCTGCCGCTGGAATCTGGCTCGCCAAGTTCCATCCGGATGAGTTTCATCCCGATCAGCCAGCCGTCCGGGTTGCCCAGGAACTCGAGCGGATTACGCAGAAATTCGAAGCGCACGCCTTCGGCCTTCGCGTGCTGGATTTCCTCAAAGCGCCCTGGCATTTCGGTTTCGCTGCGCCTGTAAACAATGGAAACCTCTTCAGCGCCAAGCCGCAGGGCAACCCGGGCGGAATCCAAAGCGGTATTCCCGCCGCCGATGACAGCCACGCGTTTTCCTTGCAAGTTGAGAATGGGTGTGTCCACCCGCGGGAAGAGGTAGGCTTTCATCAGGTTTACGCGGGTCAGGAATTCATTGGCGGAGTAAATCCCCACCAGGCTCTCGCCGGGAATATTCAGGAAGTTGGGCAGTCCCGCGCCGGTGCCGATAAACACCGCCTCGTAGCCGTCTATCTGCATCAAATCCTGGACGGTTTTGGTAGCCCCAATCAGCACGTCTGGAACAAATTTCACGCCCAGGTCCGAAAGCTGCTGCACTTCTTTCGTGACAATAACCTTGGGCAGGCGGAATTCGGGGATGCCGTAGCGCAGGACTCCGCCAAAATCGTGGAAGGCTTCGAAGACAGTTACATCGTGGCCGGCCTTGATTAAGTCCCCCGCGCAGCTCAGGCATGCCGGTCCACTGCCGACCAACGCGACTTTGTGCCCGCTTGGTTTCAAATCCAGCGGCGCTTTTTGGACCGGATGCGCGTCGAGGTAATCGGTGACATAGCGTTCCAGCGCACCAATCGCCACCGGTACGCCTTTTTTGTTCAGAATGCAGGCGCCTTCGCACTGTTCCGTCTGCGGACATACACGCCCGCACACCCCAGGCAGGGAGTTGTCCTGTTTGATGAGCAGCGCTGCTGCGGACACTTCGCCGGAAAGGATTAGCTTGATGAATTGCGGGATTTGGACGGAGACCGGGCATCCAGCCACGCATTTAGGGTTCTTGCATTGCAGACAGCGGGCGGCTTCCTTGAGCGCGAGCGCGTCAGTAAACCCGAGGGCAACCTCCTCGAAATTCCGGATGCGCTCGCTTACCGGCAGTTCGGGCATGGCCTGCCTGGCTCGCGGCGCGCTTTTGCCTTCTTCCACAGCGCTTTCCAGCTTTGTAAGCGGCTCGTCCAGGCGGCACTCCTCAAGGTGGTTGTAGGCGCGGTTGCGCTTGCTCAGCGAGTCGAAGTCCACCAGGTGGCCGTCGAATTCCGGCCCTTCCACGCAGGTGAAACGCACCTTATTCCCCACCAGCACGCGGCAGCCGCCGCACATGCCTGTTCCGTCCACCATGATGGGGTTCAGGCTGACGGTAGTGGGGATGCCGTACGGCCGGGTGAGCTCGGAAATGGCGCGCATCATTGGCAGCGGACCAACCGCCAGCGCGTACTGGTAAGTTTTTCCGCCAGCCAACAGCTGCTGCAGTTGGTCGGTTACGAAACCGTGGAAGCCGTAGGAGCCGTCGTCCGTGGTGATATAAAGCTCGTCCGCCACCTGTTCCAGCTCTTTCTGCAGGATAATCAGGTCCTTGCTGCGCGCTCCGACAATTGCGGTAACGTGATTGCCGGCTTCTTTAAGCGCCTTCGCGACCGGGTAGGCTACCGCCGTGCCGACGCCGCCGCCGACCACGACAACACGATCGAAATTCCTAATTTCCGAGGGGTTGCCCAGAGGACCAAGCACATCCAGGATTTGTTCGCCAACCTGCAGGCTCTCGAGATACTCCGTGCTTTTGCCGACAGCCTGCACAATCAGCGTGATGCTGCCGCGCTGCGCGTCGTGCTCTACGATTGTGAGCGGAATGCGCTCACCGGTGTCTGTCAGCCGTAGGATTACGAATTGACCCGGCCTGGCTTTTTGAGCTATCAGCGGCGCGTAAACTTCGTAGCGGGTAATGCGCTCGGCTAGGATGTCTTTGGCGATGATTGTGCCGTGCATGGAATCATCGAAGTGGGCAGATGGGATGTTTAATCCCAAGGATTCAACTGTCATTGAAATCAGCCTCCGGGGGATAGGTATGTCGTTGTAAGGGCAAAGCGTTCTTTACTCCACGCGCAAGCACCAATACAGGGCTTCGTTGCGGTCAACATTCAGGGTAAAAACAATGCAGTATCTCCCGGGTGCCAGGGCTTCCTGGGGGGTTAGCAGGTGGATATTATCTTTCACAGGCCGGGTGGTAAAGGCCACGGGCAAGCCGGCTTCGTCCAGCAGCTGCACGCGTTCCAGACTGATGACCTGGTTGTTTACCACCAATTCCGGCAGGGCTTGCCTGGTCACCGGAATGCCTGTTTCGTCCTTCGGGACGTTCAGGTTCAGCGCCATCTCGGTGTACTGCCCGTTTTCGAGCAGGAAAACGCCTTCGTTTTCCGGCAGCAGGTCCAGGACCGGCGTGGGTTCCGTCAGAAAGGGGATATTTACGTTCAAGAGCGTGGTGCCAATCAGAATGCCGATGACAATGAATACCATCAGCGTCACGCCGTACATCAATACATCCAACCAGACCTTGGTCTTGGGCGGTTTTTGGGCTGTCTGTTTTTTGGGCGGTTCTTCCGCGGCTGGCGCCGGGGCAGGCGCTTCTTCAGCGGCGGGCGCGGGCAACTCAATTTGCGGTTCGGCCGCAGGTGCGGGTTCAGGCTCCGGTTCCACCTGGATTTGGGCGGGAACGGCTTTGAAGATGCCAATCGGACGGGTGTAATCGGAAAGTTTCTCGCCGGGTTTGGGGGGGATATGCTTTTTGCGTTCGATGAACGCCAACCCGCGCTGCGCAGGACGGTTGGAGGGGTCCAGTTCGAGCGCTTTTTTGAGAAAAATCTCCTGTTTGGTCTCGTCTTCGATGATGGCAGCCAGCCAAACCCACACATCCGCGTTGGTCGGTTCTTCCACAATGGCATCCTTCAGGTGTGCCAGGGCTTGTTCCATTTGCCCGGATTTTGCCGCTTCAATGCCTTGTTCGAGGGATGTTGCCATAATGCCAGCTCCGCCTGATCGTCCTAGTTAAATGCAATTCGATTTTACCATATGAGAATCAATAGATACAATTGTGGTGGATAAATTACCGGATGAATCAGGGAGTTCGAAGTGAAAATCGGAATCATCAGCGATACGCATAATAAGGAGACCTGGCTCAACAAGGCTCTTGCGATCCTGCGCAGCCAGGGCATCACGCGGCTCGTACACTGCGGCGACCTTACGGATTTTGCGCTGTGCCGACATTTACGGGATTTTCAGGTTTTTTACGCCTTTGGCAACGGCGATATCGCCAGCGGCGCGATCGCGCTCAGCCTGCAGCAGATGAACCCCGAAAGCCGGGCAGATAGAGCCCTGGAGTTCACGCTGGACGGCAAACGCTTTTTCGTCATTCACGGGAACTTCGCGGAACCGCTTAATCGCGTGCTCGCGAGCGGGGATTATGATTATATCCTGCGAGGACATTCGCACCTGTTCGAGGACCTGCGGGTTGGGCGCACGCGCTTGATTAACCCTGGCGCGTTGGGGGACTGGCTGAAGCCGCACAGTTTTGCGGTCCTGGATGTCGAAGAGGACCTGCTAATCCCGTACGAGCTGAAGGAATGAGGAAATGCTGCAAACTTACGAAGGATTGTGCGCGTTTATCGAAACCAAGCGTGGCTGCACCCGCGATATGCCTTTTGATTTTGACACACTGTGCTTTCGGGTCGGAAAAAAAATTTTCGTCCTGATGA
>DAONFX010000045.1:0-4613 GCA_035403825.1 Anaerolineaceae bacterium | reverse complement strand
TGGGGAGCAGTAGAAAAACAAAGGAGAGCCCGGGTGAGAAATAAATACTGCAGGGGAGCGCGTGGAAAAAGGGGAAAGCCGGGGGTAAAAGCGGGGGTAAAAAAAGCTTGCACTTTCCGCGGGGCTTGAGTATAATCAACGCCTGTTGTTCGGGGCGTAGCGCAGTCCGGCTAGCGTGCTTGCATGGGGTGCAAGAGGTCCCGGGTTCGAATCCCGGCGCCCCGACAGAGTGAAGACCTTTTGGAGAAATCCAAAGGGTCTTTTTATTGGTTCTTTGCCGTGCCTGTTCTTGCATGGTCCGGAGACCATGTAAGGCATCTGACTTTTTGGTCTCCATATCGCAACCATGTTCGAGAACATGGAAAAATCCCCGATCGCGCTAGTCTCCTGACCAGCGTGGAACAGGTCGGCTTGCGTTTTTAAGCCGCCAACTTCGCGTTATGGATTGCGTGATTCTGGATGCTTCGCCCCTACGTCCGGTTGGTATATTGATTGGAGATCTGCGGTCAAGCCCCTCGCTCGGTCTGGAGACCGGCGAGAGCAATAGAAGGCTGGCGAAAATAAAGAAGACCTTCTGGTATTTTCAGCAGATCGGTCATTTCTCTGCTTACTCGGCGGTAATTAAGAACGGCAGGTAGTAATAAACCTGCTCCGGCGGTTCGGGCACGTTGGTCGCGGCGCAGTTGGAAAGCTGCGAAAAGCACACCGCGCCCTCCTCAGCTGCCTGGACCTGGTAAACATACTCCGTCCCGAAACTGATTGCGCGGTCTTCATATACAGGATCGGCAGTTTCGGCAATCAGGTTGAAGCTGCCATCGCAACCGGCGGTGCCGCGATACACCCGGTAAACATCCGCTCCCTCAATCGGGTCCCAGCTCAGCAGGACCGACTCAGCCTGTGGAACAGCAGAAACCACGGGGTCCGCCGCGAAGCACCTGCCCAGCGTCCCAGCCAGGCTGGCAGTCGTCCCGATACCGCCTTGCGCGATGGCGAGGGTCACAGGCATATTCATGTGGGTGATTCTGTCATTGACGGTGTGGTAGTACCTGTTTTCATCCACGATGCCGCCGCAGCCGCCCTGGCTGTGATAGAAGGAATTTTCCAGCACCTCAATTGCCCCAACCTGCGCGTACCAGAAGGAAGCATGGTCAGAATAGGGGATAGCTCCGCTGGTGACATAATCGTAGCTCAGGTCCAACGCGTAGTTATCAATTACATCAGTAAAACAGGTTCCGACCTGGTTCGAGTCCGCCCGCGTCCCCACGTGCAATTCGAAACAGCGGTCGTTATCGGCATCATAGCCAAACATGTCCAGGTTCACGACCCCGATAATGTTGTCCATTTCCGCAGGGAAGTCATCCACATAGGCTTCACTGCCCAGCAAACCCTGTTCCTCGCCGCTGAAGAAGATGATTTTGATGGTCCGGTCGAACCTGTAAAAACGGAACAGGCGGGCGGCTTCCATCAACGCGGCGATACCGCTGGCATTGTCCTCAGCCCCCGGCGCGTTCGTAGAGGCCGAACCGGAAGTGCTGTCCATATGGGCGGTCATGAGCACCAGCTCATCGGCATGCGCGCCGTGCCCCGGGAGGATGACTATCTTGTTTTTCCAGCTGGCGGCCTGCGCCTGTTCATCCATCAGCTCTGGAATCAGTACTATCGGTCTGCCGCGCTCATCGAATATCTGGCTGGGTATTCCCTCAGAGGTTAACTTCAAGGTTGGCGTGTAGAGGTGATCAGCCAGGGACGTGCCGTCTTCGTATCCGAAGCTCCGCAGCAACTCGCCAAGGTAGGGATAAGCCAGGGCGTTGGCATTGAAATTGAACAATTGCAGAGACTGACGGGTAAGTATTCTGCGTTGGGCGCCTCCGATTGCGACAAAATCTTCGCCGCTGAAGTCTCGGATCCATTTGGTGATATACGCGCTGTCCACTTGATTGAGAATTTCCGCCACGCTGGAATTGGTGGGGCAGGTCTGGGTTTGACCCGCGGCTGAGCTGAGAGGCGCTGAAAAGAGCAAAACAAGAGATACAAGCAGCAAACCCAGTTTTGTCTTTTTCATGCGCCTTCTCCTGCAAGCTGTATTATTAAATCAGGTGCTGTTTACACCATCCCATACGCATAGAACGTGGGGATAAAGACGGTTGCCTGGCCGCTCAGCCAGGTTTCGCGCGCTTTGGCCTTGAAAGCCAAAATTTCATCCACTGGCGCCAGCCCGCCTAAATCGTAAGCGATGATATCCCATTCCGCTTCAAAGACCTGCGGATCGGGCTCTTTCCACTCGCCCGCCAGCAGCCCCACGTTTACATTTTGCAGACCCAGACCGCGGAACATCGCCCCCATGCGTCGGCCGATGCTCAGGTCCACACCCTGAAATTCCAGGCTGCGGTTCTGCACTTCGCCAATTTTCTGGAAAACTTCCGGGTAATCGATACGGGATTGGTAGTCCGGCTCCGCGAAAGCGATGACATGCCTGCCGCGCCTGGTGACTCGCGCCATCTCAGCCAGCGCGCGCTCCGGTTCCTTCAACCAGAGCAGCAAGTAATGACATACGCACAGGTCAAAGCTTTGGTCAGCGGCTGGGATGGCGTAGGCGTTCCCGCAGATGACCGTGCGCTGACTGTTATACGCAAGCGAATATTGGCATCGTTTGGGTTTGTAATCCAGACCGACCACGCGCAATCCGCGGTTCTCAAAATCCGGGAACAAGGCGCCCGTACCACTGCCAACCTCCAGGATCTGCTCCCCGGGTCGGGCGTTAACCTTGTTCAGCAGGAACTGGCGCAGTTTTGCCGTCCAAAGTGCTTGCAGAACATAGCGGGAGTGCCAGGTGTGAATATTCATGTTATGCCTGGTAGCGCTGCTGCCAGAGGTCGCGCCAACTATCGGTCAGCAGGTTTCCGAGGTATTTGTGATACATGGGCAGCGTCCGCAGGTCGCCATTCGGGGCAAGTTCCAGCGTAACAAATTCCGCTTCCGGGTCAGGCGCAGCCGTGAAGTTTTGCTCAGGGAGCGCAGCGCGCAGGTCCAAAGGCAGAGGCAGGTCGTTGATCATCGGAAGTCCGCTTTCCAGCACAGCCTCTTCCGCTCGATCGATTGCCGGAGCCGCGTCTGTGCTCAGTGGGATAAGCGCAAAGGCGTTCACGCCCAGGACTCTGAGCTCTTCAATCGTCTGGCGGCTTTCAGTATCCGCATGAAGCAGCAGACCGACGCAGGTGTACAGGTCCAGCGGGAGGATTTGCCGCAGGGCTGAGAGCAGAGAGTCGTCGCCGGGCTGGAAAGGAACGAAAAGATGGTCAAGCCCGCTGTCAATCAATGATTGAACATACGCGGCATCGTTCAGCTTGCTTCCGCGGCTCACCAGCCCGGTTACCAGCCCCAGCTCCTCGCAGTAAGCCAGCAATTCAGGCAGGTCAGCGCGCAAAGTAGGCTCGCCGCCCCAGAAAATCAGGTGCGGAATGCCAGCCTCAAAGGCTTTGCGGATCATCTTTTTCCATGCCGAGCTGTCCAATTCGTCGCTCAGAAGCGCGGGCTCGGAAGGCGTCTCACAGGATTTTGTCAGGCAGCAGTCCAGTCGGTATGGTGCGGAGATGTCTTTTAATTGGGTATGCGGTTCAAAGCCAAAGCTGGTAATGGGCTCCTGGTCTGTCTTCCGGATGAACGAGAGCAGCTGCTGATGGAAAGAGACCACATCTGCGGCGATGGTTTCGATCGGGGCGGAAAAACGTTCGGAGACCAGCCGGGTAATTTCCGCATCCTGTTTGCCCTTGATGAGGTAATACGCGAATTCGGCTGCTGTCTGGTTCAGGTGCAGCACGGAGGACGCGTTCACAATCAGGACCCCTTCACCGTCCGGGTCGATTCTCAGGTGCAAGCGGTAAGGTTGCGGGTCGTCCTTGGGGCTGTGGTATGCGTGGAAGCCGGGTTCCAGGGGAAGGTGTGCGGGTTCTTTGGAGAATAAGCGCTTGATGAAGTCAATCATTGGGCCTCCACTAAAAGATGTCTGCTGTGATCGCTTGAACGGATTGATGCGCGCGCGCCAGGGGGCAGCCGCCGCCGCATTCCACCAAAAAGTCGCATTGCTGGCAGCCCTCGGGAATATTTTTTCGCTCCCGTAATTCGCGCGAGAGCGGATGATTCCAGATCCTGTCCCAGTCGTCATCCAGGATATGCCCGAGCGCTTCGTAGTAGGACTGGCACGGGATGACCTGTCCGTCCGGTTCCACGCACATGTTGTAGAGCGCGGCCGTGCAGCCTTTGATCCCCAGGCTGAGCAGGATGGGATTGAAGTGGCAGTACTGGGTCGGGGTGTACCAAATCAAGCGCTGGTCATGCTGGCGGGTAAGCCGTGTGGCCAGCTCCAACAAGGGCGGCAATTCCACCTCCGCCAGGCCGGTGTTGACCGTCGCGCCGTGTCCGGAGTAAATCAGCGCATTCAAGCCGACGGTCGGTACTTTTTCATCGGCCAAAAAGTTGAGGATCTCCTCGAGATCCGATGTGTTATCGCGCAAGAGCGTGGTATTGGTCATCAGGTAGATGCCGGAGTGGACCGCATTGCGCAGGCCGGCGACGGTTTCATCCCATGCCCCGGCTGCCCGTACCATGGCGTTATG
>DAONFX010000044.1:2612-15656 GCA_035403825.1 Anaerolineaceae bacterium | reverse complement strand
GCCAAACCTACCCGATTTGCGACCACTGCCGCGCCGGCCTATCCACGTTCCTGGGCTTTGTCAGAAAACCTACCAGCACGCCAAACAGGAACCCGCCGATGTGCGCCCAAAAAGCCGTGCCGCCCACATCCTCCGCGCCAAGCGTCAGCACGCCGTTGAAAATCTGCAGGATAAACCACAGCAGCAGCACTGCCGAAGCGGGTAGCAGCTGCAAGCGGACAAAGAAACCAATCGGGATGAAGGTGTACACGCGTGCGCGCGGATACAAAATCAGGTACGCGCCTAAAACCGCCGCGATGGCGCCGCTGGCTCCCACTGTCGGGATGCTGGAAGCCGGATTGACCGCCCAATGCGCGAAAGCCGCAACAAATCCGCCCGCCAGGTAAAAGAGCAGGTACCAAAAATGGCCTATACGGTCTTCGACGTTGTCACCAAAAATCCACAGGTAGAGCATGTTGCCGAGCAAATGCATCCAGCTGGCGTGCAGGAACATGCTGGTCAGGATGGAACGCATGTCGCCCGGGTCCAGGCCGGCCGTAATTTGCGTGGGCACCAGCGCGAACTCGGATATCACGGCTTCCAGGCGGGGACCGGCCATGGTCTCAAAAAGAAAGACAACCACATTGATGGCAATGAGAATGTAATTGACGTAAGGCACGCGCCGGGCTTTAATTTCATCACGAATGGGAATCAAATCGTTCCTCCTCAGGTGCTTGCGCTTGATTTTGGCTCAACAGCTGCGCCACACGCGGGTGGCCGGCATACACGCCGCGCCGTTCTTCCGGCAGCAGGGCGGCAATCCGGCACATCATTTCTTCCGTAGCTTCTTCCAGCCAGACTTTGTTATCCGCGTTGGGGTCAAGCTCATCAAAACGGAAAGGGGCGCCAAAACGCACGCATACTTCCATCTTCTTCAGGTGCAGCAGATGGTCGGCCATTTCTTCCGAGCCAGTCACCGCGGCGGGGAGCATCATCACGCCGGTTTTCTTTGCCAGCAGCGCTGCCCCGGGTTTTCCGGGCTTCAATTTACCGTTCCTGGAACGCGTCCCTTCCGGAGCGACGCCTACAATCCAGCCGCGCTTGAGGTAGTCCGCCGCTTCGCGGAAGGCGGCAAAATCGTACGATTCGCGGTTCACCCAAATGACGCCCATTTTGTTCAGCAGCCAATTGAAGAAGGCATTCTTGCGGTAGCTGTCGCCCACCATGCCGATGGTATCCTGCCGGGTGGTGGAGAGCATCAGAAACGGTGTGTCCAGGCGGGATATATGATTGATTACCACAATAAAAGGGCCAGACTCCGGCACGTTTTCATAGCCTTCAACGCGCATGTTAACCAACGCCTTGACCAGAAATCGGATAATTTTAAAGATACTTTCGCGCTGCATACTCTCTTGTCACAATTCTAATACGTTCGGGCTAATAGAAGGATGTTCCGTTTGGGCTGTCGGCAGGTATGCCTGAGCCGGAGCGGTGCACGCGCCGGCTGAACATCAGGAAGCAGCCCAGCAGGACGGCCCCGAGCAAAATCATCGGCAGGTAAGCGGTCATTCCGCTTCCACTTTGCGCGCCAAAGAAAAGGTCCGCAAGCGCGGCTGCGTTCCACAGGGCATGCGCCAGCAGCGCCAGCAGAAACACGCCCAACGTCCTTCCGCGGCGCTTATCCTGCCAGGATTTTGCCAACGCCCAGCCCATCAATCCGCCGTTGAAGCAATGCAGCAGCGTGCCGCCAAAGCGCAACAGCAGAAATGCCAGCCATTCGGCTGAGTTTCCGCCTGCCATCTGCGCGCTGTTCAGAAATGCCTCCACCAGGGCAAAGCCCGCCCCACAGAACAAACCAGCGGCGTAGCCCTCAGCCGGGCTGATTTTGCGGTCGCTCAACAGCCAGACGCCCAGGGTCTTAAAGCCTTCTTCCAGCATTGGCAGCGCCAGCGCCACCAGGCCGAATGTGAGCGCCAGCACGAGCGGGCTGCGCGCGAATTCCATCAGGCTGGCACGCAGCGCCTCCGGGTCCGCCCCGGAAGTCAGATACACGCGCCAAAGTTCAGCCAGCCTGGTCATCAAGCTCGGGTTTGCGGCAGCCGCCAAACCCACACCCGCTCCAAGGAGGAAGATGACTGCCATCTCCAACACCAGGATAAAGTACGTAGTGAAGCCGATGCTGAAGCTGAGCAAGCCGGCGTGCCGGTTGGCAAAGCTGCCCCACAGGCTGCCGCTGCCGACGCGCAGCAGCCAGACCGCCGGCAGAACCGCGCCTAATACGGCCAGCAAACCTACCAGCAGCTCGCGCCGGGGCAAACTTTCCGGCAGGTAGTACATCCCGGCCAGCGCTCCGCCAAAAAGCAGCAGCGGCAGCCAACCCGGCAGGGCGGGCTTCCTTTGCGAACTGCCTGCTCGCGCGGGCGCATGCTGCCGGGCGCCAGTCAGCCTTCTCATGGAAGTGACCGCGGAAGGCAGGTTCAACAAGGCCAGCGCCGCGAAGGCGCAGGCTGTGATGCTCTGGCTGCCCGGGTTCAGCCCTTCCAAACCCGCTATTCCGGTCAGCGCACTGCCAGCGGCAGCCGTTAGGACCGCCGCGCCCAGGAAAGTAAAGAAGACCAATATAGAAAAGACTAACTGGAGGATACTCATCCAGTCAGTCTTTGCGTTCCTGTTCATTTGCTGAGCCTGAGGCCCAACGCTCATTTCACCTCAATGGTGATGCTGATGATTTTATCGCCGGCAGGCGCGTCCGGGTTGTTCTGTGGGTCGCGCTCGGCCAGGCTCTGCAAAACGTCCATGCCCTCAATCACTTTGCCAAAGAGGGTGTACTTGCCAGTCAACTGCGTGGCGGGCACATAGGTGATGAAGAACTGGCTGCCGTTGGTGTTCGCCCCGGCGTTTGCCATGCCGACCATGCCTGCCTCGTCGTAGGTCAGGCTGCTGACAATTTCATCGCGGAACTCATAGCCCGAGCCGGAAATACCTGTGCCGCTGGGGTCGCCTGCCTGCGCCACAAAGTCGTGCAATACGCGGTGGAAGGTCACGCCGTCGAAGAAACCTTTTTCCGCCAGATACACGAAAGAATTGACCGTGATCGGAGCTTCGTCATCGAACAGTTGAATGACGATATCGCCTTTCTCGGTCTTGATGGTGGCGGTATAAGACTTGGACTGGTCAATCACCCACGGGGGGCATTCGGTTTCCAGGTTGCCCTTTTCGTATTTCAGCACGTCAATCACCATCCCCAGGGTGCTCGCGCTCCAGTCATAAGACCAGGGGCGTCCGTTCAGCAGAATAGTAGGCGTGGAGTTGAGCCCGATGGTACTCTGACCGTATTCCAATTCAGAAGCGACTTTGTTGACAATGGCCTCGCTGGTCAGGTCAGCCGCAAACTGGTCCGCGTCCAAACCCAGCGTTTCCGCTTCAGTTTTCAGCCAGCTTAAAAAGTCTTCCGCGGCCAGCCCGGACCAATCTCCTTGTTTGGAGAAGAGATCGTGGTACATCTCCCAGTATTTGCCTTGCAGTCCGGCAGCCTCGGCAGCCTGGGCGGCTACCTGCGAGTTGGGGTGGATGCTGACCAAAGGGAAGTTGCGAAACACCAGGCGGACGTCGTCCGGGTATTTTTCCATCAGCTTTTCCAGCTCGGCATAGAAAGCAGCGCAAGCCGGACACTGAAAATCGCTGTATTCCATGATGGTAAGCGTGGCGTCTTCCGGCCCGCGGGTCCAATCCGCGTCAGAAATTTCCGGGAAGACTTCCAGCGACTGGGATTGTTCTGCTGTAAGCGCCGGGAAGAAGCCCTCATAAATGGTACAGATCATTTTGCCGTTCTCATCGAACAAGCGCGTATCCACTACTTCAGTAGGCGCCGCAGTAGCCTCGGCCGCTTCCGTTGCTTCCGCGGCCGGCGCTTCGGTCGCCTCAGCCGTCGCGGTCGGTTCAGGGGTTGCTGTGAATTCACGTACCTTACAAGCGCCCAAAACCAGCGCGCCAATCAACAGTACGAGGATTACTCCGGATAGTTTTTTCATAGGATTACCTTTCATCTGAGCTTTCCGCGCTAGTTTCCCTGGTTCGCAGGGGCAGAAAGCGGTTCTTTCGTATTCTCGGTAATGAAGCGCGAAACAGCCTCCCGCATGGCAAGCTGAACGGCATCTTTAGACGCGCCCGCGTCAATGACGCGCCAACGCGAAGGCTCTTGCGCGCTAAGTTCCAGATATCCAGCACGCACGCGATGATGAAACGCGACTTCATACGCGTCCAGGCGGTTCCATTCCGCTTCTTTGCGTTTGCGCTGCAGGCCGGCTTCCACGTCCAGGTCCAGCAGGAGCGTGAGGTCGGGTTTTAGCTGGTCCGTGGCGAAAGCCAACATGGAACGCAGCGTGGCCAAATCCAGACCGTGACCGTAGCCCTGATACGCGAGCGTGGAATCGCCGTAGCGGTCGCACAGCACCACTTTGCCTGCCGAGAGCGCGGGTTTGATGACCTGTTCGACCAGTTGGGCGCGCGCCGCCAGGAACAGGAGGATTTCTGTGCGCGGATGCAAGCCCTGATTTTCCAGGCGCACCAGCACCTGCCGGATTTGGTCGCCGATATCGGTGCCGCCCGGTTCGCGCGTGGTGAGCACTTCATAGCCCATGCCTTGCAGGTAAGCTGCCAGTTCCCTCATCTGGCTGGTCTTGCCGCTGCCTTCCGGTCCTTCCAGGGTGATAAACATGCTCAATCTCTGAAGATGCGCACGAAGCGGCGGGGTTCCGTGCCAAAAGATTCTGACGCCAGTTCAGCTTTTTCTGCCAGCTGGTGCTGTTCGCGCCGGACGTCCGCCGGGGCGGGCTTCAGGTCCACATACTTCTCGCCGTTCATGACCATCTGGACAGCATCGTCGGCTTCCTCCAGCGCTTCGATGTATGGGCTGGACGCGTGGTTCGGTACAGCCACCATAAATACGTCCGCCAGGAACTGCTCAATCTGACTGTCAGAATTGGATTTGATTACGTAAATCGGCAGACCCTGTTCTTCCGCCTGCACAATAGGCTGGAGGCGTTCGCGATAGTAGCGCCTTTGGGTCACGAAGGTATCCGCTTCCTCCAGCGTGCGCACCAGTCGGGCAGGCACGCCCATACCGCGAATGCGCTGCAACAAGCGGTTGCGCGCGATGCCAAAAGCAAAGATATTTTTCATCTCCGGGGCTTTGGTGCTGGGCGCGCTTTCGTACACCGCGTTGGGCGGGATAACAGGCGCCGGATTCACGCGGGTGCGGTCCTGGTTCAAACCGCGTTGGAAAGGCGCTTTCTCGATGCTGCCGCGCTTGAGAGCTTGCGAAACCGTAGGTACAGCGGGCTGGGGCGCGCTCTGAATATGAATACCACCCTTTTCATCCCAGTAGCGTTCTTCGGGCGGCGCCAAATAACCGCGCAGCTGCGCGTCCACTGAAGCGGAGACGTCGCGGTGCACAGCCAGGCGCTGGCGACTCTGGATTTCCACCAGAACGGTGAAGGTCGGGGGAGCGCGGCGTTCCAACACGGTCTTTTGCGTGCCGCGCCGGCGCGCCTCTTCATCGGAAAGCGTGACAGACTCAATCCCACCGACCAGGTCGGAGAGCGTTGGGTTCAGCAGCAAGTTTTCCAGAGAGTTGCCGTGCGCGGTGCCAATCAGCTGCACACCGCGTTCCGCGATTGTGCGCGCGGCTTGCGCTTCCAGTTCACGCCCGATTTCGTCAATCACGATGACCTCGGGGTTGTGGTTCTCCACGGCTTCAATCATGACCTCATGCTGCAGCGAGGGTTTGGGCACCTGCATACGCCGGGCAGCTCCCACCGCGGGATGGGGCACGTCGCCGTCGCCGCCAATTTCATTGGAGGTATCCACTATCACCACGCGCCGGGTTTCCGCAAGGATCCGCGCGGCTTCGCGCAGCATGGTTGTCTTCCCAACGCCCGGCTTCCCCAGGATCAGGATGCTCTGGCCGGAATTGACCAAGTCCGCGATGATGTCGATTGTTCCGTACACCGCCCGACCGACGCGGCAGGTGAGCCCCACAATCTTTCCACGGCGGTTGCGGATGGCGGAAATGCGGTGCAGGGTGCGTTCCATTCCAGCGCGGTTGTCCGCGTCAAAATCCCCGATGCGGGTCGTGACATAATCAATATCCGCCTGGGTGACATTCTGTGTGGAAAGGGGAACTTCCTCGTCCACAAAACGGGCAGTTGGCAGCCTCCCGAGGTCCAGGATGACTTCCAGGAGGTTGTCAAAATTATCTCTGGACTGTACTGCGCGGGCAATATCGGGGGGCAGCACAGAAAGCATTGCGTCCAGATCGTCAGTAATTTTCTTTTGAGTCGTCGTCATTTCTTACCCAGATGCATCGAATGGCACGCGAATACATCCAAGCATTCTCCGTGCCATTTTGATTTTAATCGATTTTCAATTTGCCGCATTGTTGAGGAAAGCTTTTGTATATGAATATCCTGAGGATTGTTCCGTGCGAAAGCGTCTATTCTGAAGCAAGGAGCGCCCGCTCATTTCACGCTGGTTTGGCGCGACTGTATCACCGGTACGCTGCCTTCGATCTTTTCACCCTCATATCCGGGCTGCCAACCCACAGCCGGAACCTTATTCTTCAGCGTCAGGTGGCGCACCATCAGGGCTAACTCGCGTTCCAAAGAAAAAGGCAGCCGTTCCAGCGCTTCAGAGATCAGCGGCTGATACGAGCGTGCGCTGAAGTAAAGCGGCCTTCCCAGACGCTTGGGGACAGCTTGCGTCAGACTGAGAAGCAGCGAAGCGTGGTCCGCTGCGGGATCCAGCAGGGGCTGCAGCCAGATTCCGGTCGGGCCGTATGCCAGGTCCGCAAAAGTAAGCAGCTTGCCTTGCAAGTCGTAAGCTGCCAGACCCTGGGTCAGCTTGCGGGAGAGCGGTTCTATCGTCTGGTAAAGTTTCGGCACAGCGCTTTGCCGCAACGCCTGCATTGCCCGGACGTCCTGGTCAGTCCATTGGCGCCAGGAATTTTCAGCCTTTTCGCTTTGTCCAAAGCTGCCTTCGTATCGATAGATACGCGCCTGGGACCAAATCGAAAAATCCGCGCGGCGGAAAGCCGGCAGGCAGGGAGAGCTTTCAGGCAGTTCCGCCAACAGGTAGCGCGCTCCCCAGCTGCCGCTGACGCGGACCAAGGCCTCCAACAGGCAAGTCAGGTCGTCAGGGCTGGCATCCCGGAGGCAGGCAACATAGTCCAGGCGGCTAAAAGCTTCCCCTTCCGCGTGCCACACCCGTCCAAAACAGCGCGGGCTGCCGGCTTGTTCCCATACCGCGCTGTACGAATTGATCGTAATACCGCGGTTGGAGAGCCAGCGTATGGGGGAAAGCGGATGCCCGCGCGTGATCTCGCTGATGCTGTCCGTGCTTTGCGCCAGCTTTTTCGCGCCAAGGAGCGCGGGAAAATCAGAAGGACCTATTCTGCGTGCGGTGATTGCGCCAGCTCCAGAAAAAATCGGTGAAAACGCGTGTCGGGGGTCAGTTCCGGGTGGAAGGAAGTCGCCAGCAATTTACCCTGGCGGGCCGCCACCACGCGTCCGTCCGCAAGCGTAATCAGCGCGCGCGCCCGTCCGTACACATGCGTGATGATGGGCGCGCGAATAAAGACCGCGTGAAAAGGAGGTTCAGCTGGCGAAAGGAACGGCGCCGGCAGCTCGGTTTCAAACGAGTCCACCTGCCGCCCGAAGGCGTTGCGGGCAATGTGGATGTCCATCACTTGCAGCAGGTCCTGGTCGCGCCCGGCATCCTGCGAGAGCAGAATGGCGCCGGCGCAGGTGCCCCAGATGGCTTTTTCCCGCGCAAATTGCTTCAGCGCGTCCACGAACCCATAAGCGACCATCAGCTTGCCGATTGTGGTAGATTCCCCGCCGGGGATAATCAAGCCGTCCAGCCCGTCCAACTGGGCAGGCAGACGCACTTCCGCGCTTTCCACGCCCAGGCTGGATAAGCTCCGGCGGTGCTCAAGAAAGTCGCCTTGCAAGGCGAGTACGCCAATTTTCACGCGACGCTCCGCGGGAATTACCAACCGCGCTTTGCGATCAGGTCCTGTTCCGGAATGCTGGAAACTTGCCGCCCTACCATCGGTTCACCAAGGTTGCGGCTCACTTCCGCCAGCAGCTTGGCATCCTGGTAATGGGTAGTGGCTTTCACAATCGCGGCTGCGCGTTTGGCAGGGTCGCCGGATTTAAAAATACCGGAGCCCACAAACACGCCGTCCACGCCCAGCTGCATCATCAGCGCGGCGTCGGCCGGGGTGGCAATCCCTCCGGCAGCAAAATTCACCACGGGCATGCGCCCAGTCGCGCGCACTTCCAGGCAGAGCTCATATGGCGCGCCGATGTTCTTGGCGAAAGCCATCACCTCTTCCTCGGGCAGCGCCTGCAGAGCGCGGATATCGCCCAGAACCTGGCGGGCATGCCGCACCGCTTCGACCACGTCACCGGTGCCGGCTTCGCCTTTGGTGCGAATCATGGCAGCGCCTTCGCCTATCCGCCGCAGCGCCTCGCCCAGGTTGCGGCAGCCGCACACAAAAGGCACCTTGAACGCATGCTTGTAGATATGGTGGGCTTCATCTGCCGGGGTAAGCACCTCGGACTCATCAATATAATCCACGCCCAGCGCTTCCAAAATTTGAGCTTCCACAAAATGACCAATGCGGCATTTTGCCATTACTGGAATGCTGACCGTTTCCATGATGCGCACAATTAACTCAGGGTCGCTCATACGGGCAACCCCGCCGCTGGCACGAATATCCGCCGGGACGCGTTCCAGCGCCATCACAGCGACCGCGCCGGCATCTTCCGCGATGCGCGCGTGTTCCGGCGTCACCACATCCATGATAACGCCGCCCTTAAGCATCTGTGCCAGGCCTTTCTTGACAGCAAAACCAGAAACCTGCTGTTCCATGCAACCTCCAAACCCAATAGTATTCTATTGGGATTTTACCACGCTTGGCATGTCTTCCGTGCTTAAGCCTTCTCGAGCAGCGCGGCGACCAGTTCCTTATTAAACGCAGGGATGTCCGCCACCACGCGCCCCCACACCAGGTTGCCCTCGCGGAAGGCAGGCGTATCCAGCCAGATCGCTCCAGCATTCTCCAGGTCGTCCTTGATTCCCAAAGAACCGGTGGCATGCCCGCCTGTAATAATCTTTGCGGAGATTGCCAGCAGCCCGCCGTGACAGATGATGCCGATAATCTTGCCTTGCGCGTGCACCTTCGCGATCAGGTCCTTCACGACCGCGTAACGGCGCAATTTATCCGGCGCCCAACCGCCCGGCAGCACCAGCGCGAACAGCTCGTCAGCCTTCAGAGATTCAATCAGCGTGTCGGGCACAATCGGGAGGCCGTTCTTGCCGCGTAAAGGCTTCAAATCCATCCCCGCAGAAAGCACCTCGGCACCCTCTTCTTGCAGGCGCATGGCCACCACGGAATACTCCAGGTCTTCCACGCCTTCGGCTACCAAAATTGCGATTTTCTTTCCATTCAGTCCCATCGAAAGCTCCTTTTTCTGTTTCTCTGAAGAGAGTCTACCAAGCCCGGCGCGTTTTTACCAGGCGAAAGCTTCGGCAGGCAGCCGGCTTATTTCCCGTTGGGGTCGTAATACCTGGAGTCGTCCAGCATATCCTGCAAATCGCTGCGCGGCTGAGCCGTTGCTTCGTCGGCTGCCGCGCTGGCGCGTAAACTTGCCTCCGCGGCTTCCAGTTCCGCCAGGCTGGCGCGGCGCGTCAGGCTCCATTTTCCGCAGTGCGGGCAGCGTTCCAGCCTGCCAGCCACCAGGTTCAACCCGAACAGCGAGCGCGCGAAGGGGCGCCCGCACTTCCCACAGACCGCTCCACCGTAGAAGCCGTTGTAAGACTGCGCGCCCGACTGCGGCTTCTTGCGGGTAGAAAGGTACTGAAAGAGCCCGGAAACCAAGGCAATCCCCACAACCAGTCCGAGCAGCGGCAGGATAATATCGCGTGTACTCTGGCTGGCCGCATCTTTTGAAAGGAAATTGTAGGTAAGCGCGTCAGTACTGTATGTTTTCCCATCTTTCGTTTCCACGCGCGCAGAGAGCTGATGTACGCCGGAGGGATAGGCGTCGGTGGTAAAGGAGAAGGCATACGGCGCGCTTTCCGTGCTGAACAGCTCCTGGCTGTCCATCAAAAAGGTTACGCGGCTGACGGCGCTCTCATCACCTTTCAGGCTGAGCGTCATCCGCCCCTGAATGTCCATGCCGCTGCCGTAGCCAAAATCCCGCCGCAAGCTGACGCGGTATGGCTGTTCCGTTTGCGCGCTGACCCGGCTCAAGGGTGCCAGCAGGAAAGCACACAAGACCAATAGAACCGTGATACCCATGCGTGTTTTTTTCATAGACAGTCCTCACTTCCAGCGGGTCAGGATATTCTCCCGCTCAAAAATCGCATTGCCAAGGTGCAGCATCGCGAAGGCAAGCGCCGCCACCGCCGCGATGGCAATCAGCATCATCGTCAGGTTCAAAGTCACCACCCCCGCCATCTGCGCCAGCATAACTCCCATCACAGGCACAATCAACACCGCGGAAATCTGTTCCGCTACGCGCGGGTCGGTGACCCGGGAGGAGATGAACAGGGCAAACAAGGTCGAAATAAGCGACAACAGCGGTCCCAGCGCCAAGAGCGCCAGCAGCCAGATAGGGCTGTTGACATAGCTGATGACACCCGGGCTGATTTTCAGCAGGCTTAAACCCAGGTTGAAAATTCCGATGGAGAAGTATGTCGCCCCGATAGCTGGCAGTACCGCCGCCAGGCACTTGCCGGCCAGCAGTTCCACAGTGGTAATCGGCGTCGCCAGCAGCGGCTCCAGGCTGCGCGTGGTCTTTTCGCCCACAATACTGTACGCGGCGATGTTGATGGGGATAATCACCGGCATCATCATGAACAGGAACAGGAATTCGCTCACCAGATACACCTGCAGACAGTCGCCGCCGCTGAGACCCTCACAGCTTTGCACAAAGCCTTCCGGGAGACCGGTCGTTGCCGCGTCCCCCATATCCGGAATGCTGCCTGCGGTGGATTTGAGCATGATGAGCGGCAGGATGGCAAACACCAGCGGCAGGAGCAGAGTGGTATAGAGCACAGTGCGGTTTTTAAAGACTTCTGCCCATTCTTTGTTGATTATTGTGCGGATGTGTTTCATGGTTATCTCCCTTCCGCGTCAGAATGAAGCAGTTCCAGGTAGACCTGTTCCAGGGAGTGCCGCAGCTCGCCAATAAAGCGGATATCAGCGCCGGCTTGCACCAGGGCTCGCACAATAGCGGGGTTCTCGCGCTCAGGTTCGTTCAGGCTGACCACCAGTTTGTTTTCCACCGCCTCGGCGGCCTTCACCCCCGGCTGCCCCGCCACTAAACCGACCCATTCGGGGTTCACGGCAGCCAGATGGAAGACGACTTTCCGCCCGTACAGCCGCTGGCGCAGCGCTTCGGGAGTATCCACCGCCAGCAGGCTCTGCTTGAAGATCCCGACCCGGTCGCACAGGCGTTCGGCTTCATCCAGGTTGTGGGTGGTCATAAAGATGGTGCGGCCTTCGTTTTTCAGCTCGTAGAGGAAGTCGCGCACGGTTTTGGCGGCTTCGGGGTCCAGGCCGGTGGTAGGTTCGTCCAGAAAGAGGACCTTGGGTTCGTGCAGCAGCGCGCGCGCGACGGCCAGTTTCTGGCGCATGCCCTTGGAGAAGCTGCCGACGGGGTCGAAGCGCCGCTCCCACAAGTCCAGCATCACCAGGTACTTGTTCACGGCAGCGTCCACATCCGGCACGTCGTAGAGTTTGGCGTAAATGCTCAGGTTTTTTTCGGCTGAGAGCCGTTCGTACATGCCCGGTGACTCAGTCAGCAGGCCCACCGTGCGCCGGATTTGGGTATCGTCGCGCCCCACAACCAGGCCGTTCACGCTGGCCTGCCCCGCGCTGGGTTGTATCAGGCAGGTGAGCATGCGCACCGTGGTGGTTTTTCCGGCGCCGTTGGGGCCCAAAAAGCCGAACACCTCGCCTTCGTTTACCTGCAGGTCCAGCCCGTCTACTGCGGTAAATTCCTGCTTTTGCTTTTTGCCAATCTTGAAGACTTTACTAATCCCTCGGGTAATTATCATGGGTTTCCTCTGTTTTGAATGAAGAACGCACTGATTATAGTTTATCCTCGTGTACAGAACCGTAGATTTTCACAGGTGCGCGATAACTGTGTAGGGACCAATCTGGCCAGTGCAGCAAGACTGATGAGGGTCTTGTTCGTGTGTGCTCCGCTTGCCTGCGGCGGTCAACGGTAGGGGCGAAGTTTCCTGGAATGGGCACCAATCTCCCTCCAGGGCGCTCAATACAGATGCTTCGCCCGTACGCCTGATACTCACCATGCATGGCCCGATGCCGCCGAAGTGTCGGCTTGAAAAACGCACACCGCCCACGACAAATGATGAAAAGACCCCCAGCCCCGCTGCGGGCACCTTCCCCCGAAGGAGGGTCGAAAGCGCCGGGGGCAAAGCTTCCCCGCTTCGTGCACCGTGACAGACCACAAAAAAGAGGCTGACCTTACGGTCAGCCTCTCATGGATAGAACGAAACAGCTTACTTGAATGCGATGGGCAGGTAGATGCGCGGCAGCGCGGTCACCCGCAGGGTTACCACTGCTTCGTTGGAATCCAGCGTCCCGTCGTTTACTTTAAAGCTCAGGCTGTCCTCGCCGTACCAGCCGGGCATCGGCGTATAGGTGCACACCGCGCCTGTGCATTCCAGGCTGCCGTGCAAGGGCTGGACCGTCACAATAAAGCTCAACTCGTCTCCGTCCACGTCGCTGGCATCCAGGTTGAACACGATCGAGCCGTTCTCAACCAGATCATAAGTCGCGCCAACAGCCACCGGCGCGTCATTGGCCGGCGTAACCGTAATCGTAACGGTTGCTTCACCGGAGTCTAATTCGCCGTCGTTTACCTTATAGGTGAAGCTGTCCGGGCCGTTGTAATTCTCGTCAGGCGTATAAGTGACGGTGGTCCCGAGGATATCCAGGCTGCCGTGCAGCGGATCGGTCAGGATGGT
>DAONFX010000044.1:0-2512 GCA_035403825.1 Anaerolineaceae bacterium | reverse complement strand
TGACGGTGGTCCCGAGGATATCCAGGCTGCCGTGCAGCGGATCGGTCAGGATGGTCACCACAAGCACATCGCCTTCAATATCGCTTACGTCCAGCGGGATAGCCAGCGACGCGTCCTCGGGCGTTGTGACGGTCATATTATTCGCCAGCGGCGCGTCATCGACCGGCGTAACCGTAATCGTAACGGTTGCTTCACCGGAGTCTAATTCGCCGTCGTTTACCTTATAGGTGAAGCTGTCCGGGCCGTTGTAATTCTCGTCAGGCGTATAAGTGACGGTGGTCCCGAGGATATCCAGGCTGCCGTGCAGCGGATCGGTCAGGATGGTTGTTGTAAGTTCATCCCCATTCGCATCCGAAACGTCCAGATCGATATCCAGCGGGGAGTCCTCGGCTGTGGTGACGGTCATATTATTCGCCACCGGCGCGCTGTTGAAGCTCAGCGTCAGGATGACCGGGTCGTGGTCCGAAGAGCGGTAGGCATCCGGCGCGAAAATCGCGTCCTGCGCGGGCAGCTTATAGGTCATATCGTAGTTAATCAGGTCGCTCTCATCCGCGTTAATATGCCAGAAGTTCACATCGACCACAGACTGCGCCAGATTTGGATTCGCCAGAGCGTAGTCCAGGTAGCCCAGCTGCGAGCCGTATAGGTACCCGTAGGCATCCTCTCCACGGATTTCTTTCATCAGGTCCACGTAGTCGTCGCCAGTCGCTGCGGCGTCGTCCGCGCCCAGTTTAATCATATCAATGGGATCCTCGTAATCATACGAGTTCAGGTCGCCGATGATGAGCGCGTTTTCCACGTCCGGGAAGTAAACGGGGTTGGCCAGCCAGTCCACCAGCGCTTGCGCGGCGGCTTTGCGCGTCAGGTTGCAGTTGCCCGCGCCGTCCAGCAGGTCGGGGTCGCCCGTGCAGGCGGAGCCCTTGGACTTAAGGTGATTCACCGCCACTACAAAGCTTTCACCGGTCAGGGCATCTTCAAAGACCTGTGCAAGCGCCGGGCGGTTCAGGGTGTCGATGAAGCGGGAGTCCACTGCAGTGGTGAGCAGTTGGTAAGTTCCCACCGGGGTGACCGCGGCGGGTTTGTAGATGATGGCCTGCTTAATCGCGTCGGTGCCGATCGCGCCGGTGGCGATATAGGCGAAAGTGCCCTCGCCGGCCGCCGCGTTCAAGCCCGCGACCAGGTCCGCTACCGCGTAGTCGGGATCTCCGACCGGTCGATCGTTTTCAATTTCCATGATGCCGGTCACGTCCGCGTCAATCACGAGCAGCGCGGCCAGAATCTTGTCGCGCTGGCGGGTCAGTTCTTCCGCCGTATCCGCGCCGCGGCATTCCACATTGCCGAGCGGGCCGCAAATGAGCGCGCCGGTATCAATGGTCGTGAAGTAATTGAGGACGTTGAAGCTGGCTACGGTCAGGTCGCCAGGCAGGACATCCGGGGCGGCCGTGCGGAGGTTCACCGCCTGGTAATCCGCGCCCGTGGTGGGCTGAATGCGGTATTTGCTGAAGTTATAGTCCATCACGCCGATGACGTTCGTCAACTTATCGCCGCCGCGGAAGAGGTTCTCCAGCGTGAACGGCAGGCCGTTAGGATGCCGCGCGGGGTCGGGGTTGGATACTTCGCTGCTGTCGTCGAGCAAGATGCTGTTGAGGGCCATATCCGCGTTCCAGGCGGCAAAGCCAGTGGGGTCAGGCTCGTTCGCCGCGGTAAACTGCATGAAGCGCTCGGTGCCCAAAACGATCTCGCCAAACTGGTCAAAGTTGTAGTATTCCACAATGCTCAGTTCCTGCGGGATGGTAACGTACATGCCTTCGAGCTTCTCAAAGTCCAACAGGCTGGCGGCAGGCAGGCTGAACACGGTTGGCTCAACGCTATTGCCGGTGGAGCACACCAGAATCCGGGTCACGGGTGAGAGTTCGGTCAGGTCGTACTGTTCCTTGACCGTACCGGTCACGCGCACGTGGTCGCCCACATGCACATCCGTAAGGTAGCTGTAGATGAACAGTCCTTCCGAGGTGGCCGGGTCGCCGTCTCCGGTCTCAGACTGCATGAAGAAGCCGTTCTTGGTGCCGGAGACGTAAGCGCTGGTTTGATAGTCCGCGGTAACAATCCCTTCCGTGGAGACGACTTGCCCGACCAGCGGGCTGGCGGTGCTGTTCCCTTGAATTGCGGGGATGGCAGTGAACGGGTCGCCGCAGCCGTAAGCGACGCTGAAAGTGAAGACGTAATCGCTTTCCATGGTATCGGGCGGGTCTTCGGTGTCGTCATCGGTCACTTTAGCAGCGTAGACGGTCACCGTGCAGGTCTCGCCAGCCACAAAGTTCGTGTCCGGGTCCAGGGTAAAGACCGGGTCGGCGTCGGTCACCGCAGCAGTGTGCGTCCCTGATGTGCTGCAGGTGATGTCGTACCAAAGGTCGGCCAGCGTGACGGGTTCGCTGAAGGTGATGGTGAGGTTGCCGCCCGTCGCGATTTCCCCGCCGTTGGCCGGCGAGGTGCTGGCGACGGATGGGGCGGT
>DAONFX010000043.1:13367-15909 GCA_035403825.1 Anaerolineaceae bacterium | reverse complement strand
TTTTTTCAATATCCTCCTGCTATTTTCATTTCCAGTCTGCTTGTTTTTTGATATAATTAATTCTTGGCATATTTATCGATACCAATGATTCTAATCCGCCCGGTGCTGCAGCGCCGCGCAACAAATAAGGAAGGTCACATCAATGAAAGAATTTTCGACAGCCTCTGTACGCAATATCGCCCTCGCGTCACACAGCAACTCCGGCAAGACCATGCTCACCGAAGCGTTCCTGCACTTCACCGGTGCCACCACCCGCCTCGGCAAAATCGAAGACGGAACAACCGTTTCGGACTTTGACGACGAAGAACACCGCCGCGGGATTTCCCTGTTCACCTCCGTAATTCCGGTTCTCTACAAAGACCTGAAATTCAACTTTTTGGACACCCCCGGATATTCGGACTTCGTCGGAGAAGTAGTCTCGGCTATGCGCGTGGCAGACAGCGTCCTGATCCTGGTCGATTCGGTTGGCGGCATGGAAGTGGGCACGGAAACCGCGATGAACTACGCGGCCAAATTTAAACTGCCCATGTTTATGGTAATTAACAAGATGGACCGCGAAAACGCCAGTTTTCAAAAAGCGCTCGCTTCCGTCCAGGAACAGACCGACTACCGTCTGATCCCCATGCAGCTCCCCTGGGGCGAAAAAGCGGATTTCAAGGGCGTGATTGACCTCATCAGCATGAAGGCTTTCCAGGGCGAGGGCAAAACCGCCGTGGAAATCCCGGCTGAATTCCTGCCGGAAGCAGAAGAAGCCCGCCTCAAACTGATTGAAGCCGCCGCCGAAGGCGAGGATTCACTGCTGGAAAAATACTTTGAAAATGGCGACCTGACGACGGAAGAAGCGCTGCAAGGCCTGCACAGAGCCGTTCAGATTAGCAACGTTATCCCCGTGATGGTGGCTGCCGGCGGTCATATGGTCGGCGTCGCGCCGCTGCTGGAAGCGCTGAGCACGCTTGCCCCGTCCCCGCTCGAGCACGCCGACGTTGTCGCGAAATCCCCCAAGGGCGACGTGCAGCTGACCCCGTCGGATTCCGGTCCGCTTGCCGCTTATGTCTGGAAAACCACGGCCGACCCCTTTGTGGGAAAGCAAACCTTCTTCCGCGTATTTTCCGGCGTGATGAGCTCGGATACCCGCGTCTGGAACGCGAATAAAGGCGAGGAAGAACGCCTGGCTGGCATGCAGGTGCCTTTTGGCAAGGAAAACCTGCCAGTCTCCGTCATTCACAGTGGCGATATTGGCACGGTTGCCAAGTTGAGCCTGACCACCACCGGAGATACGCTCACCACCAAGGAACAGAGCCTGATTCTTCCCATGCCTGAATACCCCAGCCCGCTTTACCGCGTAGCTGTCAGCCCCAAGACCCAATCCGACGCCGCCAAGATGAGCACCACGCTTTCCCGCTTGTGCGAAGAAGACCTGACCCTCACCTGGCACATGGAACCCGCCACCCGCCAGACGCTGCTGTTCGGGATGGGCGACCAGCACATTGACGTAGCAGTGCGCCGCGCCGAGCAGAAGTTCCAGATGAGCATGAACCTGCTGGAACCCAAGGTGCCGTATGAAGAGCACATCACCAAGGAAGCCAGCGCTATGTACCGCCATAAGAAGCAAACCGGCGGCTCAGGCCAGTTTGGCGAGGTCCATCTGAAAGTCTTTCCGATTAAGGATGAGGATTTCAGCTTCAGCAATGACGTTTTTGGCGGCGCGATTTCCAACAGCTACATGGCCCCAATCGAGAAGGGTATCCGCGCCGTGATGAAAGACGGCGTTGTGGCAGGCTACCCGGTGCACAATGTCGCCGTTTCCGTTTTTGACGGCAAGGAACACCCGGTGGACTCTAAACCAATTGCGTTCGAAATTGCCGGGCGCGAAGCGTTCAAGCTAGCTTTCAAAGATGCCAATCCGGTGCTCTATGAACCGATTATGAAAGTTACGGTGGTCGTCCCAGAGGCGAACATGGGCGACGTTTTGGGGGATATGAACACCCGCCGCGCGCGCGTGCAGGGCATGGACACCGAAAAAGGCCGTTCTGTTGTGACCGTCACAGTGCCCCTGGCTGAAATGCTGCGCTATACCACCACCTTGCGCTCCATGACCGGCGGACGCGGGTACTTCAGCATGGAATTCGACCACTACGATCTGGTTCCGAGCCACCTGGCGCAGGAGATCATCGATGCCCGTCAGAAGGAACTTAAGGAAGAGGAATAATCCCCTTCAGTCTGGTTTCACAGGCGGCCGCCATTCCTGGCGGCCGCTTTTTTGTTTTCCTGTCGGCGGATTTACGAGGAATGTTGAGTGACCCTGGTCTGCTAGTTAATGCGAACACAGCAAACCGGGAAAAACGGTGTGGCAATACCCTGCTGCCCCGAAGTATGCCTGTTTGCCGGCGCTAAGCGTTAGAGAGACCGTTTCGCCAAAATCCTGTCATTCTGAAGGAAGTGAAGAATCTCTCGTGGGGATAAGCCAGATCCTTCGCTCGCGCTCAGTATGGCAAGCCGTTAAAGCCGGGTCCAGAGGTGCGAGGGCAAAACCCTAGGACCG
>DAONFX010000043.1:0-13267 GCA_035403825.1 Anaerolineaceae bacterium | reverse complement strand
ATCCTTCGGTGTTGCTCAGGATAAGGATGCGCCACCGCCAACCTGTTTCAGCAGCGCTGAGGCTACCTCATTGCAGTCCGCCTGCACGCGTTCATCCGCCGCGGAAAAAATCGGCGCGTTCCCATCTTTGTTCACCGCGATGAGATACGTGTTCTCCGCCAGCCCAGCCATGTGCTGCACTGACCCCGAAATGCCAAACGCCAGGTAAACCTTCGGGGCAATCGTGATGCCCGTTTGCCCGACCTGGTGCGCGTAATCGACCCAGCCCAGGTCCACCACCGCGCGCGAAGCCGCCAATCCCGCCCCCAACGCAGCCGCCAACTGGCGGTAGAGCCCCACCCGGCGCGCGCTGCCAATCCCGCGGCCGATGCCCACCACAAATTCGGCTCCCTCCAATCCCGGTCCGTCCTGCGTGTTTTTCCGAACGGATACAATCTCCAGCCCGGGCATGTCGCTCAAATCCAGGGATTCACGGCGTACTTTTCCTTGCCGTGTGTCATCCGCTGGCAAAGCCTGCATCACTTTCGGGCGCACGCTGGCCATCTGGGGGCGGCGGCTGCGGCAAAGGATAGTGGCCAGCAGGTTGCCCCCAAATGCCGGCCGGGTCTGCAGCAGCAAACCGCTGCGCGCGTCGATATCCAGCCGGGTGCAGTCAGCAGTCAGCCCGGTATCCAACGCTGAAGCCGTGCGCGGGGCAATGGAACGCCCGAAGCCAGTCGCGCCGAATAGAAAAATCTCGGGTTTATACGCCTCCGCGAGCCGCGCCAATACCTGCGGGTACAACAGCTCGTCGCGCTGCCTCAGGCGCTCGTCCGTGACCGCCAACACCTCATCCGCGCCGTGCGCAATGAGCTTCTTAAATTGTTCCGGCGCCTCCGGGCCCAACCACAGCGCGCTGACCTTTCCCGGCCTTTTCCGCGCCAGGCGTCGCGCCTCTCCCAGCAGTTCCAGCGCCACCGGTTTGGCAGCCCCTTCGCTCTGTTCCGCGAATACCCAAATGCCGCTGCTTTCAGGCGCCTCGCTCTGCCCGGCCGGTTCTTCAACCCGCAGCAAAATCGCATCAAAGCGGCAAACTTCCACGCAAGCCCCGCAGAAGACGCAAGTTTCCGAGATTCGTGCCTTTTTACCTTCCATGCTGATGGCGCCGTAGGGGCAGGCAGGCACGCATTTGCGGCAGCCGGTGCAGTTATCCACCACAACGCGAATCTCAGCCACGGCTCTCCTCGCGTTCGGGCTTGCTCCAGCCCTTCTGCCTGAGCGCAGCAAGGATGGAAGCGGCGGCTTCCTCGGGCGAACCGGGAATATCCTTGCCGGTTTTGCGGCGGTCTGCAGCCGCGGTGGAAACCACCCAGGTTGCCGAGCCCTCCAGTCCAATCCGCGCGGGATCAAGCTGCAGGTCATCCGCCGTCCAAATCTCAACCTGCGCACGGAGCGACTGCAGATATCCCTGCAAATTCAGAAAACGCGGCGTGTTAATTTCCTTGACCACTGTCAGCAGCGCCGGCAAACCAAGCCGTATCTTCAGGCAGCCCTCGTCACTCATCTTCTCACACAGCAGTTCCCGATTGCCCAGCAACCGCACCCGCCTGACCGCGCTCAGATGCGGGATATCCAGCTTTTGCGCCAAAGAAGGCCCTACCTGTGCGGTATCTCCGTCCACAGCCTGCCTGCCGCACAGCAGCAGGTCAACCGTCCCCAGCTTACGAACAGCCGCCGCCAGCGTGCGGGCGGTAGCCAGCGTGTCCGCGCCGGCGAAGCGTTTGTCGCTGAGCAGCACAGCCCGGTCCGCCCCCAAACCAAGCGCCTGCCGCAAAATTCCTTCCGCGCTGGGGATGCCCATGCTCAGCACCGTGACCTGCCCGCCAAAGTTTTCCTTCAGGCGCAAGGCTTCTTCCAGAGCGTACGCGTCGAACGGGTTCAGCATCAGCTCAACGCCCTCGCGCACAATCGTGTTCGTGGCCGGGTTCAAGCGAACGCGCGTGCTGGCCGGCACCTGCTTGAGGCACACCACAATCTCCATACTCACGCGCCGCCTTCCAGCGTGAACATATTGCCGGGGTTCAAGAGCCCCTGCGGGTCAAAGCAGCGCTTCAGCGCACGCATTTCCGCCACGGCTTGCTCCCCGTACATTGCCAGCAGTTGGGCAGTCTTCAGTTTGCCGATGCCGTGTTCCGCCGAGACCGTTCCGCCCGCGGCGATGACCTGGCGGGCCCAGTCCAAAACGAGCGCCTTGCCCGCTTGATACTCCAGCTCGCTGCGGGGCAGGATGTTGACATGCAGGTGGTTATCCCCGATATGCCCGAACTTGAGCCCTTCCAACCCGAGCGCGCGGATAGATTCTGTATAGAGCCCCAGCACCCATTCCAGTTTGTCGTCGGGTACGGCCATGTCTGTGCCCAGCTTGGTGAGGGTCGGAAACTCGCGTTTGCGGTCGGCGATGATGCGGTTGATACTCTCAGGCACCGCATGCCTGAAGCCTATCAGCTTATCCAGGTCTTGCGGGGTCACAGCCAGCCAGGTTTCGGCCGGGTTTGCGCCGGCGTTCTCGAGCAATCCGGCTGTCTGGTGCAGGCAAAGGTCCATCTCCTCCTGGTCAGGGTGGCGGAATTCCGCGTAAACCGCCTCGGCTGGCGGCAGCAAGGGTAAGCCCAGGTGGGCGTGCGTTTCCACCTGTTCGCGGTGGATCATCTCCAGGCAGGCGCGGTCAAAATACTCGATGGCGGCCGGCCTGTGCGCCCCCTGAATTGCCTTAAGCGCCTGTACATATCTCAACGCCAGCGCTGGTTCCTCAAAAAATGTCAGGATTCCCCAGCTCAGCTTTGGCAGCGGGGCCAGCGCGATGGTGATTTCGGTGACGACGCCGAGCGTCCCTTCCGCGCCAATGAACAGGTCCAGAAGGTCCATATCCGGCGCGACGGAATACCCCGACGCGTTCTTAACGCGCGGCATACGGTAACCGGGAAGTTGGCCCTCGATGGCGCTGCCGTCCTCCAGGCGCAAGCGAAAACCCCCATCCCGCGCGGTTTGCCCGCCGCGGCGCAGCACTAATGCCCGCCCGTCCATCAGCAGCGCCCGCAGACCCAAGACGTGCGCGCGCATTGGCCCGTCCAGGTAGGATTTGGCGCCGGAAGCGTTGGTGGAAAGCATGCCCCCAATCGAAGCGGAGGTCTCGGTGATATCCGCTGGGAAGTGCCAGCGCCCGGCCGTGCCGAAGCGCCGGTAGGCGCGCAAGGATTCCGCGCTCCAACCTTCCGTGTTGAATTCTTTTTCCGCCAGGCCTTTTTGAACCTGGCTGAACAGCATGCCGGGTTGAACCGTCAGCGTAAAGCGCTGACTTTCTTCATCCCAGCCCATCCCCAACGCGCGGCTGCAGCGGCTCAGGTTAATGAGCAGCCCGCCCGAAGGGACCGCCCCGCCGGTGATGCCGGTGCGTGCGCCCTGAATGGTGACGGGCTTGCGGTTTTCCCGGCAGAACTTTAGAGCTTCGCGGATTTCCTCTTCATTTTGCGGGAAAAAAATCCCCTCCGCCCGGCCAGCCGCGCTGGATTCATCCGTGAGGAAAGGCTGAATTTCATCCGCTTGGGTGTGGAGTTGTAAGCGCATGGCTGCAATTGTAAGCGAAAAACCGGCGGTTAGCGGTCCCAGCCAACCTGGCGGAAAGCCGCCGGCAGCCCCGCGAGCGTGTCCTCAGGCGTGAGCGCGCGTTCGGTCAGTTCATTGGCGCGTAAATCCGCCGAAAGCCCGTGCAGGTACACCGCGGAGAGCGCCGCCTCGCGCAAAGGCAGTTTCTGCGCCAGGAACGAAGCCAGCAGCCCCGCAAGCACGTCGCCCGAGCCGGCTTTGGCCATACCGGCGTTGCCGCTGCTGTTAATCCATATTTCGGGCTTGCAGTCCTCTTCCGGAAAAGCCACCACCGTGCCCGCGCCCTTCAACACCACCACACTGCCGGTCATCCGCGCCAACGCCTCCGCGCTTTGGATGCGGTCCTGATTCACGGTTTGCGCGTATTCCGGGCAAAGCCGGCCAAATTCGCCTGGGTGCGGGGTCAGTACCGCGGGCTCCAGACCGTGATTTCCCCGCTCGAGCAAAGCCGCCCGTCCGCGCTTCAGGTTCTCCGGCAGCGCCAGCAGGTTCAGCGCGTCCGCGTCCAATACCAGCCTCGGCGCGCCGGCGATGGCCGCCAGAACCAAATCAAGGCTTGCGAGCTTCCCCAGCCCGGGCCCCACCAGCGCGGCGCTGCAGCTTTCAAGTTTCGCCTGCCAAAGGGCCAGCCTCGCGTTCGCATCCGCGGGCAGAGCCTGGCTGAGCACGGACGGTACGGCGGCAAGCACAGCCGGGTAAATTTCCTGCGGCACGAGCAGGTCAACATAGCCCGCCCCGCCCATTTGCGCCGCGCGCGCGCAAAGCACAGCTGCGCCCGCCAAGCCCACACTGCCTGCCATGATTGCCAACCTGCCGAAGCTGCCCTTGTGGCTGTCCGGCGCGCGCTCAGGCCGCCAGGCGCGCACCTCGCTTTCCGTCAACACAGAGGGGCTGCGAAACTGATGGTCTTCCCAAACCTGGTCGATGAAACTTTGACCCAACCCAAGGTCGTTCACGCTGATCAAGCCGGCAAACTTTCGCCCCGGGTAGCTCCAGACGCCGGTTTTTGGCAGGATGAAGCACAGGGTCTCATCCGCCTGGAATGCTGCCGCGCCGACGGCGCCGTTATCCGCTTGCACCCCGGAAGGGATATCCGCGCTAAGCAAGTACGCGCTAAACTGCCGGCGGGAAGCCTGCACTCGTTGGCTGAGCGCCATGAAATCCGGCTTCGGGTTTCGCTCCGCGCGGAAACCGCTGCCGTATACCGCATCCAGAACAATCCCGGAAGTGAGATTGAAATCCGCGTATCCCAAAACCTGAATCCCAAGTGATCTGCAGGCCGCGCGGTTTGCCTGCGCGTCTGCCCCTGCGCTGGCGGCGCTGTCGTCCTCGTAGAGATGCAGCTCAGGGATTTTTCCGGTCAAAAAACGGGCTGCGGCATAGCCATCGCCGCCGTTATTGCCCGGGCCGCATAGGATGCTGACGGGTCCCCCGCCGCGCTCAGCAAGCAGGCTCATAATCCGCTCCGCCAGCGCGCGCCCGGCACGTTCCATCAAAACGCCTGCCGGAACGCCTGCCCGTGCGGCTGCTTCTTCGATCACGCGCTGTTCTGCTGCTCCGATAGTTCTCATGTTCTTTTCTCCCGCTCCAGGTTTGTCATTGCGCGGCGCTCCCCGGCTGTTTTACGCATGATTGGGCTGGCTAAAAATGTATTGATGGGAATCGCACACCGGGTAAAAGCTGATGCGTCGGAAAACCGCGTTGCTGACCAGGTTCTCCACGTCGGCGAAGAGCGCGACAAATTCCCATCCGTCAGCCAGCGCCTGCGCGCACATTCCAGCAACCAGCGCGGCTGCGAAGCCCTCACCCTTCCCAGCCGTATCTATCAAAACTGACACGGTCGCCCTCGTCAAATACCACGCCTTCGTCCTCCAGCAAAAAACGCTGTTCAGCCGAGCCGATACCGTGCAGGCTGATACGCCCCTGCGCGTTGATGACCCGCTGCCAGGGGACTTCCGGATCGACCCCGTCTCGCAGCGCGCTCATAGCGTAACCCACCATCCGCGCCGAACAGCCCCCCAGCATGCGCGCGATTTGGCCGTAGGTTGCCACTTTGCCGGCCGGGATTTGTTTGACAAGCGCGTAAACGCGCTGATACAGAGGCAGTCCGTCCTGATCCTCTCCGTGTTTTGCCGGTTTTTCCGTCATTGTGCCGCCTTTCTGGAGGAATTGAGCATCTTCACAATTTCTTCACAGCCGCTTAATAGATACCTAATAAATGTCCGCTATATTTTGGAACAGAGGATTTCCCTCATTATAACGAAATGGAGTGAACAATGAAAACTATTCCCAGGATTTTGCTGCTCAGTTTGGCTGTCGTACTCGCCTTCGTGGGAATCGGCGAACAAACGACGCCGGTGAGCGCCCAGACCGATTCGGCGGAAACTCTAAGCGAGGCGGAACGCAGCACCCTCCTGCACATGGCCGCGGAGGAAAAGCTGGCACACGACGTCTATCTGGCGCTGTACGAAAAGTGGGAACTCGCCGCCTTCCAGCGTATCGCGCGCAGCGAGACCCGGCACTTCGACCGCATGTTCCAGCTTTTGGGAGACTACGGCATCAATTCGAACCTGGACCAATTGGGAGCCGGTGAGTATGGGGACCCGCAATTCGACCAGCTTTATGATGACCTGGTCGCGAAGGGCTCGCTTTCCGAGGAAGAAGCGCTGAAAGTCGGCGGCTATATCGAGGAAAGGGATATTCTTGACCTCGAGAAGGCAATCGATGAAAGCACGCACGCGGACGTGCAGCGCGCCTACCGCCGGCTGCTGCAAGGCTCCAGCATGCACCTGCGCGCGTTCGTGCGCGGGTGGGAGAAGATGACCAACGCGGTGTACGAACCCCAGGTGATGACCGCCGAACAGTTGGAGACCTACCAGGCATTCAGGGGCCCGATGCGCGGCTGCCGCGGTCGGAGATAGAAGCTGGAAAGGGGCTGTCCAAAAAGAACGGGGGTTCCTTTTTAGCCAGCCCAAAGTGGGAGAACGTGCCTGTATAGGCCTCGTTTTGATAGCGCAAATCCGTAAGAGCCTATGTAAACGGGCATGGAGTGGGAAATTAAGTAGGGCCGTCCGGCTTTTCGGACAGCCCCTGTTTATTGCTTGCATTCGCACCCTTTTCAGGTTCCTTGGGATGCTCACCCAAGACCAGGCTGCCGGTTTGTAAAGCGCAAGCCAGCCTGCGCACTGCCCCCCGCCAATCCACCCACCTCACGAACTCTGGAAAAAGTCCCGCAGCGAATTCATCCGGCGCGGGTCCCTCAATTTTCTCAGCGCGGTGCTCTCAATCTGCCGGATGCGCTCGCGCGTCAGGCCAAATTTCTCGCTGATTTCCTCAAGCGAATGGTATACCCCATCCACCAGCCCGAAACGCAGCTCCAAAATCGCGCGCTCCTTCTCGGTCAGGTCGCTCAAGGACTGGCGCACGCTTTCCCGCAGGCTCTCCAGAATGACAGCCTCCATCGGTTCCGGCGCGTCAGCGTCCTCTATATAGTCGCCCAGCGTGCTGTTATCTTCATCCCCTACCGGGCTCTCCAGCGAAACCGGCTCCTCGCCAACCTTCAGGATTTGTTCCACTTTGAGGGCAGCTTCGTCCCAGCGGCGCAGCAAGTCAGCGGGTAAAGCCTCCCGCGAGAAAGCATTCCGACGGATTTCCTGTTCGTCCTCGCTCGAAAGCAGCCCCGAGGCAGCCGCGATTTCGGCAAAATTAGGCTCGCGCCCCAGCTCCTGCACCAGCATATGCTGCGCTTTGATGAGTTTGCTGATTGATTCCACCATATGCACCGGAATGCGGATAGTGCGCGCATACTCCAAAATATAACGGCTGATGGATTGTCTGATCCACCAGGTGGCGTACGTGCTGAAGCGGAACCCGCGCGCGGGGTCGAATTTTTCAACCGCGCGCAGCAAGCCCATATTTCCTTCCTGAATCAAGTCCTCAATGTTGATACCTCTGCCGGTGTAGCGTTTGGCAACGCTCACCACCAGCCGCAGGTTGAATTCCACCAAATCGCGCCTGGCTAATTTCGCAATATCGCGCACCTGCCGGGTGCTCAACGCCATCTCATCCGGATCCGGTTGGATTTCGGAAAGTTCCTCCCACGAAGGGAAACGCCCATGCCTGGCAGTAAGTTCCGCCACGCTGTTCAGGAATGGGACCGGCAGCAAGTACACCGCCGTGAGGAATGAGCACAGCAGCCTGGCCAGATTTTGCCATTCGGCGTCCTGTTTCCAGCGCTCGTCCTGAAGAAAATTATGGGTATAGGAGGGCAGCGCATCCTGAAAATTCCGGCGCAGCGCGGAAGCCTCAGCCAACACCTGTGACAGGTCCAGGGGTTCTTTTTTCAGCGCCGCGCTTGCTGCAGTAATCTTTTCGCTGAGGTTGGCGATGGACGCGTACAGGCCTGGCAGCTTCAGGGAGTTATCAGGCTTGATAAAAAGGGACTGGATTTTTTCGGCCTGGACGCAAATTGCCAGTTGAAATTCCTCCTGAGCTTCCAACAGACGGCTGCGGTTAATTTCCCGCAGGTAAAGTTGAATAGGCTCATCCGACTGGGTTCCACTCTCTTCTTCCGGTGTGTACTCCTCGGAAGGAGAGAGGGTTTCGTGCGGTTCGCTGCCGGCTTCGAATTTTTCGTCGTCTTCCGCTTCAAATTGCAAATCGTCATCCATGCGCTATTTCCCCATACTTAATGGTTTGTGCCTGGGTTTGCGCTCTTCCATGCCATCGCCGCCTGCCATTTTGGACTTCATAGCCTCATCCAGCGTTCTGCGTTGGACGATCAACTCGGTCAGCAGCACTTCAGCTTCTTCCGCGGAATAGCGCTTTTCTTCCAATTCAGACTGCAGGAACAGGATTTCCTGGATGCGCGTCTCCAGATGGCTGCGCTTGATACGCAGCACAGTTCTCACCTGGTCAGCCAGGCGTTTTTGCGCACTGGGCGGAAGCGATTTTTCAATCATTGCTGCCGGTTCTTCAGAGGAGAACAAATCCGGCAGGTTTTCCGCAAGATAATCCTGCGGAGAAAGTTGGTCCTGCCTGATGCTGTTCAGCACCACGCGAAAAGCCTGGCGGAAATCGCTTTCGACAAAATCCTCATCTCCAAGCTGCGGGACGCTCATCAAACCCAGAGCCCTGTTGATTTCATTAAGAGAATAAGGCTCTTGCACGAGCGTGCGCAGCGCCTGCTCTTCCAGCATGCGGTTGCTGCGCGCTTTTTCCGTGATGGCATTCAAGCTGCTTTCAAGCTCGCTGCGGCCGTGCTCCTCGCTGCTGCGTCGGGCACGGCGTTGGACGGGGTTGGCAAGCACCAGGGAGCGTTCATCCACTCTCAGCAGGCGCGCCAACTGTTGGCGGTAGGCATCCCGTTCCACGGCGTCCCCGACGTCCTCAATCAGCGGCAGCACCCTGGCGGCAATTTCGCGCTTCACCTTGGCGTCGTTCAGGTCCTGCGCGGCAGCCAGGGTTTCCATCACGTGCACAACCACGGGTTTCGCATCGGAGGCGATTTTGCGCCAGGCTTCCGGGTCGGCCAGCGCGATTTCGTCCGGGTCCTGCCCGGCTGGCAGAGTCGTAACGCGGATATCAGCCTTCAGACGGCCTTCAAAATGCAGTAAACCGCGTGAGTCGAAAGTCGGTTGGTCGTCCTGGTCCATGGTCTGGCGCGCTGTTTCCAGGCCGCGCAGAGTCGCTTTTTCACCGGCAGCATCGGGGTCGAGCGCCAGAATAATGCTGCGCGTGAATTTCTTCAGCAGCTTAAACTGGTCTTCCGTCAGCGCGGTGCCCATCGGTGAGACGGCGTTGCCAAAGCCGGCCTGGTGAAGACCGATAACGTCCATATATCCTTCAACGATGACCGCCTGCTCTGCTTTGCGGATTTCCTGACGCGCCAGGTCCAATCCGTAGAGCAGGCGCCCTTTGTCAAAAAGCTCCGTGCGCGGGGAGTTGAGGTACTTCGGAACATCGTCCGGGTTCAAAATCCGCCCGCCAAAGCCGGCCATTTTCCCGTAGGTGTCACGGATGGGAAACATCAGGCGGTGGCGGAATTTATCATGGGTGCCGCCGTCCTCGCGCTCTGTCAGCAAACCGGCGCGCAGCAGGTGCTCCCTGGTGTAACCTTTGCGCGTGAGCTGCCTGGTCAGTTCGTCCCATCCGGCGGGAGCGTAACCCAAACCCCAAATCTTGATGGTCGTATCCGACAAGCCTCTGTGCCGCAGATAGGCCAGCGCCGCGCCGCCGGCTTCGCTCTCCACAAGCTGGGAACGGTAGAACTGCGCGGCTTCCTCCAGCACTTTTATGAGGACATCGCGCGCCTGGGCATCGGCTTCGGCAATCCTGGGCTGCGAACTGAGCGCGACGCCGGCTTTTTCTGCCAGAAAGCGAAGGGTTTCGTTGAAATCCCAGCCCTCTTTCTTCATGACAAAGCCGAACAAGTCCCCGCCCTCGTTGCACTGACCAAAGCAGCGCCAGGTCTGACTTTCCGGGAAGACGACAAAAGCGGGCGTGCGCGTGTTGCTGTGGAAGGGGCAAAAACCAATATAGTTTTTGCCGGTACGGCGCAGTTTTACGGTCTGGGAGATATAATCCACCAAATCGAGCTGCGCCTTAATCTCGTCGACAACGCCCATAATTCCCTTATCAAGCCGTTCTAATCGTTATGCGCGTTTATATTACGCGCTCATCAAAGGATTTCAGCGTGCGCAAGTAGTTTGCGCGCTCGTACGCCTCGGGGTTTTCAATTTTATCCAGCCGTAAGGTTCCGAGCATTTTTTCCACAGATTCGTAGCCGTTCCTGTCCATCCAGACGCTCAGACCGCTCAACAGTCTGGCCGCGTGTTTCACCCCGTTCGCCAGCAGTGCTGAGACGACGTAAGCCACTTTCGCGCCGGCCATGATGGCCTTCACCATGTCTTCCGGGCTGTGCACGCCGCCGCTGAGCGCGAAATCGGCCTTCAACTGGGAAGAAGCAATGGCAATCCAGCGCGCCGGCAGGGCCAGGTCCGCGTTGGTGCTCAGTCGGGCCTTCCGCTCCACCTCCAGCGATTCAATGTCGAAGTTGGGCTGCATGTAGCGGTTGAAGAGCACAAACCCCTCCGCTCCGGCCTTATACGCCCGCGCCAGAAAATGCGGCAGGGTGGTCAGGAAAGGAGAAAGCTTGACCGCTACCGGGATGTTCACCTGCTTGCAGACTTCCTGGATAAGGCTGATGTAATTCTTTTCGACCTGGTCCGAGTTAAGCCCCGGGTCGGTCACCAACGTGTAGATATTGAGCTCGAGCGCGTCAGCTCCGGCTGCCTGCATGTCTTTCGCCAGGCGCACCCAGCCGCCGGGGGTCACCCCGTTCAGGCTGGCAATGACGGGGATTTCAACGCTCTCCTTGATTTTTTGCAGTTGGGCGATATACCTGTCAGCGATACTTTCAATTCTACGCGGTTCCACCAGATATGTTTGCGCTTCGGGTTGGCTTTCGGTGCCTTTGTTCAGGAAATAATCAAGTTCCAGGCTCTCGTGCGTGACTTCTTCCTCAAAGAGGGAGTGCATCACCAGGGCGCTAACGCCGCTGTCCTCCAGTTGTTTGACGACGTCAAGCTGCAGAGTAAAAGGTGAGGCGCCAGCCACCAGAGGGTTCTTTAACGGCAGACCCAGGTAGCTTGTTTTCAATTCAGCCATCTTTCCTCCTCGGGGTAATCGAATAGAAAACGATGACGCGTGGAAACACGTCATCGTTTATTCTACCTTATTAACCCGCCTTCTTCCAACCGCCGGGATGGCGATTATCCTTTCCGAAGGCACATCTCAAAGAATGCCTACGCCTGCGGCGCCTCTCCTTCAGCGGGCTTTCCGAAGGAGTAGTCCATGGCTGCCATCTGTTCGTAGAGCGACCAGCGCCGTTCCGCGTCCGCCTGAGCGGCTTTCATCAGCATTTCCGCGCGTTCCTCGTCGGACTGCAGCAGCATGCGGTAGCGGGTCTCGTTGTAGGCGTATTCGGACACTTTGATGCTGGGAGCCTTGGAGTCCAGCTGCAGCGGGTTCTTTCCGCTGTCAGCCAGCCGCGGGTCGTAGCGGTAAAGCGGCCATGCGCCGGAATTCACTGCCAGCTTCTGCTGTACCAAACCCTTGGACATATCGATGCCGTGGTTGATGCAGTGGCTGTAGGCAATAATCAGCGACGGACCTTCGTAAGAGTCCGCTTCCACAAACGCTCTCAGGGTCTGGTTATCGCTGCTGCCCATCGCCACGTGCGCCACGTAAATGTTCCCGTAGCTCATACTGATAAGGCCCAGGTCTTTCTTGGGTTTGTCGCGTCCGTCCGCGGCAAATTTCGCCACGGCGGCGCGCGGGGTGGCCTTGGAGGACTGACCGCCGGTGTTGGAGTACACCTCAGTATCGAGAACCAGCACGTTCACGTCCTTGCCTGAAGCCAAAACGTGGTCCAGTCCGCCGTAACCGATGTCATACGCCCAACCGTCGCCGCCGATAATCCAGACACTCTTGCGCACAAGGTAATCCGCGACGGAAAGCAGGTTCTTGAGTTCCTGTTCGGTCTTGCCTTCCAGCGCAGCCTTCAGTTCGCGTACGCGTTTGCGCTGTTCCTGAATTTCAGCCTCGGACTTCTGGCTGGCGCTCAGAATGGCATTCGCCAGTTCAGCGCCTACCTCCGGGGCATGTTTGCCCAGCAGTTCGCGGGCGTATACAGCCAGTTTGTCGATGGTCAGGCGCATGCCCATGCCAAATTCAGCGTTATCTTCAAACAGGGAGTTCGACCAGGCCGGACCGCGTCCATCCCGATTCTTAGAGTAGGGAGTGGTGGGCAGGTTGCCGCCGTAAATGGACGAGCAGCCGGTGGCGTTGGCAATCACCATGCGGTCGCCAAAGAGCTGAGTGGCCAGCTTGATATAGGGGGTCTCGCCGCAGCCGGCGCACGCGCCGGAGAACTCGAACAGCGGTTCCAGCAGTTGGGAGTTCTTGATCAGGTGAGTGGGGATGGTAGTGCGGTCGAGCATCGGCAGGGAGAGGAAGAAATCCCAGTTCTTCATTTCCCGTTCGCGGATGGGCGGCTGCGGAGCCAGGTTAATCGCCTTGCGGTTCGGGTCGGTCTTGTCCTTCCCGGGGCAGTTCTGGACGCACAAGCCGCAGCCGGTGCAGTCTTCGGGCGCTACCTGGACAGTCCAGGAATAGCCGTCTTTCCATTCGCGCGCCTTGGAGGCGGTGGATTTGTAACCTTCCGGCGCGTTCGCCAGCAGCTCAGTCGGGTAAATCTTGACGCGGATGGCGGCATGCGGGCACACAAATGAGCAGCGCGCGCATTGGATACAAACATCCGGTTCCCATACCGGGATTTCCAGCGCGATGTTGCGCTTTTCCCACTTGGTCGTGGCGGTCGGGAAGGTGCCGTCCACCGGCATCTGGCTGACCTTAATCGAGTCGCCCTTGCGGTCGATGATGGTGCCAATCACGTCCTTCACATAATCAGGCGCGTTCGCGGGCACCGGGCTGTGGCGCTCGATGGTGCTGGTAACCTGCGCGGGCACTTTCACCCTGTGCATGTTCGCGATAGCCTGGTCCACAGCCGCGAAGTTCTTGTTCACCACCGCTTCGCCGCGCTTGCCGTAGGTTTTTTCGATGT
>DAONFX010000042.1:0-15994 GCA_035403825.1 Anaerolineaceae bacterium | reverse complement strand
GAAAGGACGCCGCGTTTGGGAAGGACATAATTCATGTACGTGAAAACCGACTTCTTGATTTCGCCCGCGTAAGATGTGTTACCAATCAACACAATCTTTTCGTCAAAATTCATGATGACAAAGGTCGGTGAGCGCAGTCCGTCAGTTTCCGGATCTCCGGCAAAACCGGTGGCAGCAATAACCGTCAAGTCGGGGTCCACAAATGGTGCTGCATCTGCCGGCGGAATGAACATATTCGCGGCAGCCAGATTTTGCCAGGCCTGGTCAGTGATGACGCGCAAACGCGCTTTTTGGGCAGGGTCGGCGCCAGCGGTAATGTCGCGCACGTAGAGCTTACGATTCTGAAGATAAGCCGTCACTTTCGCTTTGAGGGCTGTGTACTTCTGCAAATCTATCGCCTGGGTGCCCGAAGCGAACCATAAATCCGGATCGCCGTTATGCACCAGGTATTTATCATTGGGGGACCTGCCGGTGTAGGGGGATGTGTCTACAACAAAAGCTCCGCTGGCGGAGAGGCGGCCTTCACCATTTTTCACTGCCTCTTCCACGATTTCCGCCCGGTTGGCGTCGAAGCAAAGTTCGCCCGGCCGGGTGATGCCCAATTTTGCAAGCTCAGCCTGCAATTTTTGCTCGCTGGTCACTTCGTCTGGTATCACGATCAAGTCCCTTTCTATTCCTTCTCAGTGTTATCTCAGAATGGTTTCAAGCGCAGTTTTGCCGTAAACCGATGAGGAGCAATCCTGCAGCATGATTATCGGGTAAAATCCGCGCGTTACCGCGCCCTTAATCCAATCGGCAGCGCGCACTGGCGGCCAATAAGATTGATAGAAGGTATTCTGACGTTCCAGGTCCACATCCTGCGCAGCGCATTGCCCTTGCTGAGGGCTCCGCAGGCAGTCAGCCGCCTCACAAGCAAAGCTTTCAGCTGAAGCGGAAGGGGCATTCAGTCCGACGTAGACCGGCAAATCGACTTCATCGCGGAATTTCGCCAAGGTACCGTTGATAAATTCAGCGGCTGTATCCGCGTCGTAGTAAATGTAATTTTCAGCGGGGAGTTGCAGCTGGACATAAAAGCCGTCCACCTCAGGATAAAAGCTATACATCGGGATTCCCTGGTCTTCGACCGCCGCTGCCCATAGGACTTCGCCCTGGTAGTAGGTGTTAATCTTGCGTAGAAGCTCGGTCCAAATCTTTTCGGAAGTCTTGGGGGTGCCGGAATTTGCGGCGGTTGTGAGCAGACCGCCAGGCAAGCTTGGGCTGACCTCAGCGCCGCCAAGGATTAGCTGGTCTACCGCAGAATTAACAGCCAATTGCGTATAGCTCATAACAAAGTGCTCGTATTCCTGGTACCACTGCTGCCACCAGAGGGCACTGCGCTGGCTCGATTTCCACCAATCTGCCGCGGTACCGGTAAAATTGAGCTTCGGATACAAACCTGTCGCGAGCCCCTGGTCCTTGGCAAGCTGGATAAGCTGGGCAAGGTCCATGCTCATCATCCCGCCGGCCGGGTTTGGGTCCAGGTAGGGCAGCGCGTCCAGGTCTGTTACCTGCCAGGAAGGCGAGAAGATAACCCAGTTCACGCCCATTTGCTTCAATTCCGTGAACACATTGCGGTAGCGATTCAAGTCTGAAGGCTGATAGGCGGAGGTAAATTCGACTCCGAATAACTGTCCATTTTGAACGGCCGGGCTCGCTGTCAGGGTCGTGGGTGTCGGTCCTTCCCACAGATGCCAGTTGGAGACTGTGTATTTGTTGTCGGGTTCGCGACCAAGCGGTACGGGAGTGGAGAAACTGCCTTCATCATAGGCCAGCTCGCACTGGTCGTTGCGGCAAATCCTGTATGAAATGCTATCCATTTCCGTCGGACCAGCAAAGAGCAGCAGCATCCACTCGTTTGCGCGAACCGGCCACATCGGGATGGGCTGCCGCCAGCTGTCCGTTAACCGAAATTGGATGGAGATGGAATCGTTTGGCGGCGTCGTATCCGGGACACTTACCTGAATACTGATAGGGTTCGCGCTTTCCTGCCGCCAGGTGGCGATTTTGTCATTGACGGTAACATCTTTATCCGGGACAATAAAACGCCGCAGAACAAGTTTTTGCTCTTCGCCGCGTTCCGCGTTCAAGAGTCCGTCACCGAGCGTGTACTTATAAACCAGATCATTGCCCGCGTGCAGCTTAAGTGAGATGGTATAGCGTCCGTCATCCATACGGGTGAGCAGCGGCATGCGCGCGGCAAGAGTGCTCTCACCAGCGCCGAGCTTGCTGTACACATTCCCGAGTTGATAAAGATTTCCAGCGATGCGCAGCGGCGCTCCGAGGGCTTCATCCGGCAGGCTTACTATAAATTTCACCGTTACTTCCGGCAAAGGGCTCAGTGAAATGACCGCGGGCGTGGAAAGCTGTTGGATGACATTTGCCTGCTGCTGGAAGGCCTGGTATTTTCCATCCACCGAGAGAACAGAAAGCGTATGAACCCCTTCAGGGACGCGGTCAAAGAAAAAGCGCCCGGTCATGTCGGTAAAGGTGAGGTAGCCCGCCACAGAAACCAGGCAATCTGCCAGGGGCTTTTGGGTTTGTTTATCCGAGACGATACCTGTCAACTTCCCGGTAGAGCCCGGATAGGGCAGCTCCGGCCAACCGGAAATGCTGTCGGAAACCTGCAGGTTGCGCGAGACTACGGCGATTCTGTAGACGACCTTTGTGCCGTCAGCCGCGGCTTCCGGCTGGTCTATCGGGAACGTGCTCTGATAACGGTATTTCACCACCGTGCCCAAGGGCAGGAACAGCGTCCCGCTGTACCTGTTCTCCGAAAGCCGGGTTAATTCAAAACGCGTGATGTTGTAATCAAGACCAGTCACTTCATCCAATACATTGAGCGCGAGGACGGTCTCGGGGGAATAGCTCTGGCGCAGGTCGACCGTAAAGACAACCGGAACCAGTTCCGGGGTCTGGACTTTGGACGGGAAATCCGGCTCGGGCGCTTGTGTGACCGCGCCGCGCGGAGAGATGGTTAGGGCGCACCCGGCGGTCATGCTTAAAACGATAGCGCTGAGAAGAGTTACGATGAGCGTTTTAAGCGTCTTTTGCCGCATATTGCCACCTTTACTTTGGAATCGATTTCAGCAGCGCGTCAATGTTTTCAACCAGGCTGCCCAATACTCCATTAATAAAACGCGGGGAGCTGTCCGTTCCAAAGGATTTCGCAAGCTCGACTGCTTCGTTGATACCTACTTTTAACGGCGTTTTGCGATAAAAAGCGAGTTCCCAGAGCGCTATCCTCAGGATATTCCGGTCGATAACTGCCACCTGGTCCAGGGGCCATTCCGGCGCATGCGCAGCTATTAGTTGGTCCAGGCGCTCGCGGTTTTCAAACACTCCCTGAGCAATCAAACGCGCGAATTCATATTGCGCTTCGTCCAGGTCATTATCAATGCCTCGGTCCGCCAAGACGCTGCCCAGGAGGTGGTCGGTCAGGTCGACTTCATAAAGGGTTTGCAAGGCAGCAACGCGCGCCTTGGTTCGGGATTTCATAAACGCCTAAGCTTCAAGTTCAATATCGGTAACATGTACATTGACAGCAGCAACTTCCATGCCAACCATTTCGGAAATTGCCCTGGTTACCCGCTGTTGAACTGCTTCGGCGACGACGCGTACGTTTTCCGCGCCGTTAATCACTACATAAACGTCCACATAGATAACGGAATCTTTGACAACAATCTTTACACCCTCAGTGTCGGTGCGTCCGCTGCGGATTGCGCCTTGGAACGCCGGCGCCATCGCCGTAACTCCGGGGGTGGCCAGGGAGGTCAGTCGGGCAATTGTGTTCAACACGCTTGGTGCAATGGTCGTAGTTCCTGAATGTTTTTCTTCCATTTTCACTCCAGAAGTTTTGCAGCTCAGGCGGGTTCGCCGGCTGGGGATGGGTTGGGCAAACACCCTGTAAGCCAGACTGTAAGCAATGCCAGGGTATCCGCGCTGGCGGCAAGATTCGAATCCTGTGCCAGGGCAAGATCAGCCAATTTTTGATAATTCAAGCCCTCAGGCCAGCCCAGTATCAATGCGTTTTCGGGGTCCGGGTAATCCGGGAGCTGATCATTCGCCTGGAACCCGAGCGGGGGTATGACAGCGCGTAGGGCTGCTGCGGACGGCTGTTGCAAGGATGCCCAGGCTTTCAGTATTGTTCTCACAAACCGGGACTTTTTGACGAAAACCGATTCCATCCCACGGATGAGGACAGCGTGCGGCGAACCAAATGGATTGCGGAACCCGCTGATTTTGACTTCCTCGCGAACGGCGCTCAAAACTTCCTGACGAATCTCATCGGGGAGGCCTGGCAGCCCTGAGATCACCTTGCTGAGGATTTCCTGACGAAATTCAGGCAGCAGGTAGACATTCAACGCAATCATCGGCTGTAAGTTAGCCATCGTAGCCTTTCGCTTTTTAAAGAAGGATTCCCGGTGCTCAGGCAGCAGGACTGCCCGGGTAAGCACCTAGAAAGAGTCGGCCTCATCTTCAAGGTCATCATCCTCGTCATCGTCGTCGTCCCAGTCTGCACTGAGGTCCTCCGGCGTGCTCATGGCTTCCCAATCGTCCAATTCTTCTTCCTCTTCCCAATTTTCGAGTTCTGCTTCCTCATCGGGAGTATAGGTCTGACAACCGGTATCGGGGTTTAGCTCTATAGCTGCGGCAGAACAATACCGGTCGTCCAGAAAAAGACAATCAAGATAATGGCAGCGAATTTTAGGCATAAAAATCTCCTTATGATGAGAAAGCTATTTTCGGAAGGCATTTTACCTTAGTCTTAAATAACCGTAAAGTGAACTTTTTGTCAACCCGGCCGCACGCGAATGGCCTGGATGACGTTTGGCAGGTTTTCCAGGCGGGCTAACAAGCGGCTGAGTTGGCTGATTCCGCTGATTTCCAGCACAAGATTGATGACGACCAGGTTCTGGCGGTTGTTCAAGGAAAGATCTATCAATCGCACGGGCTCACTGGAAATGATGTTGGAGATATCCGGCATCAAACCCTGCCGGTCATAAGCCTTAATCTGCAGCGGAATCGGGAAAGTTTTTTCTTCCGTTCCCCAGTCCACCTTGACGAGCCGTTCTTTATCCGTAACGCGTAATACGTTCGGGCAATCCGAGCGGTGAATGGTCGCTCCCCGTCCGCGGGTGATGTAGCCGATAATCTCGTCGCCAGGCATCGGGCTGCAGCAGCGCGCCATGGTGGTTGCCAGACCTTTCAAGCCCATCACTGTGACAGTGTCACCGGGCTTGGCTTTGCTTGGAATGCTCGGCATGAGCTCAAAGGTCTCATCCTCGGGGGGATTCTGGGTTTCAGCGATGCGGTTTACCAGCCTGCCTATGGGGATGTCGCCTGTACCAATCCCTACATACAGATCATCCAGCGTACGAACATGGAAATATTCCAGGAATTCCAGCAGGTCAATCTGCCCTATCCCCAGGCGCTTGAATTCCTTTTCAATAAGCAATTTGCCGTGTTCAAGGTTCTGTTCGCGGTCCTGCTGCTTGAACCATTGCTTGATTTTTGAGCGGGTGCGGGCGCTTTTGACCATCCCAAGGCTTGGATTGAGCCAATCCCGGCTGGGTCCGCCTCGATTGGCGGTCAGAATTTCAACTTTATCTCCGGTCTGGAGTTTGTAATCCAGTGTGACCAGTTTTCCGTTGACTTTCGCGCCGCGGCAGCGGTGGCCAACGTTTGTGTGCACCTGATACGCAAAATCAATAGGCGTCGAACCAAAAGGCAGGTCGACTACATCGCCCCGGGGCGTGATGACATAAACCCGATCCCGGAACACATCGGAGGGCAGTCCGTCCTGTGCGTCGGAGTTTTCCTCCACTTCCTGGCTCCATGCAAGCAGGTTGCGGATGAGGCTGACTTTCTGTTCGTAATCTTCGCTGATCAGCGCGGATTTTTCCTTATAGCGCCAGTGCGCCGCCACGCCGTACTCCGCATTGCGGTGCATTTCATGCGTCCGGATCTGGATTTCCAACGGTTTCCCGTCCTTATAGATGACCGTGGTATGCAAGGATTGGTAGTTATTGGGCTTTTTTGCCGCGATGTAGTCATCAAACTCGCCGGGGATGGGCGTGAACTGCATGTGTACGATGCCCAGCACTTTATAACAGGACTCCACGTCATCCACCAGAATGCGCACAGCCCGCAAATCGCGGATGGCTTCAAAATTCCCGTCTTTTCGCTGCATCTTGCGGTAGATGGAGAAGATGTGCTTAGGCCGCCCGGAAATGACGGCTTTTACCTCGGATTTTTCAAGCAACGCGGATAAATTCCGGATAATGGATTGGATTTCCTCCTGCCGCTTGAGCCTCTGCGTCGCCAGCTTTTCAGCAATCTTGTTGTACTCTACCGGGTTAACGTAACGGAAAGCCAGGTCTTCCAGCTCCCATTTGATCTGCCAGATGCCAAGGCGGTTTGCCAGCGGAGCGTAGATTTCAAGGGTGTCCTCGGCAATGCGCTTTTGCCTGTCCGCGGGCATATCCTTCAGCGTGCGCATATTATGCAGCCGGTCAGCCAGTTTCACAATGATGACCCGGAAATCGCTGCCAATCGCCAGCAGCATTTTCCGCAAGGTCTCGACAACATATTCCGTTTTCCGGCTGCCGGTAATCAGGTCAGGGGCTTGCGGACCAGTGATTTCCTCAGGGTGCTGATCCCCGCGGGATACCTGCGGCAGACTGGTGATCAGGGTCAGGTCTTCGACTAACTTCGCGATGGTCTCGCCGAATTTTTCCCGGATTTGGTCAACCGTTACCGAAGTATCAAGCACTACGTCATGCAGCAAGCCGGCCGCGACCAGACTGGGAGCAGCCTCAATATCCAGAAGAATGTTGGCGACGCCAACACAGTGCGAAATATACGGCACACCGGAAGCCCGCGTCTGACCATGGTGCGCTGTTTCAGCCAGTTGATACGCCGACTTAATCAAATCGATGTCGGCGGTAGTATACGAGGCCGGAAACTTATGAAATACTTTTTCCAAATCCATGATGATATGAAGAGTATGCCACAAAACTAAAAAATCATTTTAGCTTTTCAGCGCTTGTAAAAGATCTGTCCAGGCGCAGAGTGCGCAGACATTCCTGCTCTGCGCTGTTGAGCTGACCGGTGAGAAGGTGGGTCAGCAGCCTGCCTATGCCTGGCCCAAGCATGTACCCTTGACCGCACACGCCAGCAGCAAGCAGATAACCTTCCAGCGCGTCCGTCTCTCCCAGGATTGGAAGTCCATCCGGAGTGATAGGATAGGTGCCGCGCCACGTGCGGCGCACCCGAAGGTTCATCAGTTTAGGCATCAGCTCAATCAGCCGCTGGGAAGCAAGCGGTAAGAATTCACTGGTATCCAGGCTGCGATTGCCCAGGATCTGCGGGCTGGGTGTGAGGCAGAAAATGATCTTACCGGTCGGGTGCTGGTAGAAATAGAAATTACTGGAACCTTCGCGCGGACGAATGTCCACAATCATCGGGGAAAACATGGGTCGAACCGGCTCGGTGATGCCTGCTTCGTGCGCCTCGGGTTGGACAGGCAGCGGAATGCCGACCATCGCGGAAATTTCTGCAGCCCAGGAACCCGCCGCGTTGATGAAGTACTTGCAGGAATAAGTGCCTCGCGCGGTCCTTACGGATTGGATGCAGCCTTGCGCTGTCCCAACCGCGATGACCGGCTCATTAAAATGAAATTCGGCGCCGGCAGCCAGGGCGTGGGTATAGAATGCGAAGTTGGTTTTCATCGGCGAGGCAGAACCATCCTCCGGGGAGAACGTGCCGCCCAAAAGCCCGTCCGGCTGGATATCCGGAACAATGCTTCGAATCCCTTCCGCGTCAAGCCAATCAATCTTGAGACCATAACTTTTCTGACAGGCCAGCAAATCCTGCAGGGTGTTCTTCACTTCCTGTTCATAGGCGACAAAACAATAGCCGCCGGTGCGCCATTCGATATCATCCCCGTGAGTCTCTTGCCAGGAAGATAGAATTTTTATGCTCTCTGCGCATAGGTATATTTTTGAGGCGTCAGAATGGGTGGCGCGCACACCGCCAATAGCGTGCTTATTCGACGCCTGTCCAACGCTGGGCAGCGCTTCTAACACCAGGACGCGAAGACCCGCCTGTGCCAGGTAATAGGCGCCAGGGGTGCCGATGGAACCGGCGCCTGCTATGATGACATCGTAAGAGGCTGCGGGGGTCACTGGGCACCGCCGTCAGAATTTCGGGAAACATTGGCAAGCAGCGAGACAGGCATTTCCACGAAAACGGGGCGTATCGGTGGCTCGCTGACCTCGGAGAGGGGGATGCCTTCCTGCTGGTACATGCGTTTGACCATGTTCAGGCAGGTTTTCCCGCCGCAAGCGCCCATACTAACACGCAGCACGGCTTTGATCTGGTTGATATCGCGTATCCCGGAGCGGATAAGCTGGCGGATTTCCCCCGCAGTTACCCTTTCACAGCGGCATACATAGGCCTCGTCCGCCGTCTCTGCCGGGAAGTCATCCGACTGGTGAAATCCCTCCAGCGCTTCCGAGGTCGGGATGAGGCGTAAGCCCGCGATGCGAGGGGCCAAGTCCGCGGGAGCTTCCACGCTGATGATGTGCGTACCGGAAAAACCAGCCAGCTTGCGAATAGAATGCACGGGCAGGGATGTCAGCGCAGTCCCGCTGGTATCCGTGACCATAATCAGACTGCCAGGTCGGAGCGCCGCCGCTTCTTGCTCGTAGGGTAAGGACACCAGAGCGGTGCCAGCACGCTTGCGGAAATCTACCAGCGTGATTGCCAGGCCCGGGCAAATCGAAACACAGCGCAAACAGCCAATGCATTCTTCCGCTTCACCGCGTAAAAACTGCGGCAGTTTCCGGATGTCCTGCGCGTCAATTCGGATCAGATGTTTGGGACAGATGGTTGTGCACGGGTCGCAGGGGATTTCCTGGTTGCAGTGCAGCACCGGGAATACGCCCGCATGCTCGACTGGCAGGTCTTCTTCGCGCAGAGCGCCCGGCTTGGATTTTAGGATGCCTTCCAGCCGGACCCACTCATCCGGGATCGGCGCGAGGCTTTTCCCCAGCCAATCCGCGATATGTGCGCCGGCAATCCGACCGGAAAAAATCGCGGCGGAGGCCTCAGCGATTTCCTCGGCGTCGCCAGCAGAAAACACAGGCAACCCAACCTCTTCCGCCTTGCGGATAAACTCGTTCACCGGGTCAAGCCCGACCGCGATCAGGATCGTATCGCAGGCGAACTCACGCGCGGTGGATGGAATCGGGTGGAAATTCGCGTCGACCTGAGCGATGCGGATTTTCTCGACGCGTTCCTCGCCCGCGGCTTCCAGAACAGTGTGCGAGGTAAAAACAGGCACGCCTGAACGCACCAGCTTATCCAAATGGACGCGGTAACCCCCGCAAGCAGGGGCTGCTTCTACCAGCCCAGCCACGTGAATGCCCGCCTGGATGGCGTGATAACCGGCGATGAGTCCCACGTTTCCGCCGCCCACGATGAACAGATTCTCGCGGGGGCGGACGAGGTCGCGATTGACCAGTGTCTGGAAAGCGCCCGCGCCGTAGACTCCCGGGAGGGTATTGCCTGGGAATGCCAGACTGCGTTCACGCGCGCCGGCAGCGACGAGCAGCACCCGCGGCTGCACTAATACGTATTGGCTGCCCGCCCGCAGGACGCCAACACTATGGTCTTCAAAAATTGCCAGGGCAGTGCTGTTCTCCCAGATTTCCACGTCTGGATAGGCGCGCGCCTGGGCTTCCAGCTTTTTGGCGATATCAATTCCGCGCGTGCCGGCAAAAACAGCCTCGGAGGAACCAAAAAAGCGGTGAGTTTGCAAAACAAGCTTCCCACCTAACTTGTCTTTATCATCCACCAGTAAAACTGAAAGGCCGGCTTTGCCCAGCTCTTGCGCCGCGGAGAGCCCGGCCGGGCCGCCGCCGATGATTAGAGCCTCCACGCTTATCCGGAGTGTCGGCGCGGTGTGGATTGGTTCCAGCGGTATATCCGGCAAAACCGGCAAGCCTTCAGTTGGAAACACGCGCATGCCGGGTTTTACCGCGGTCATACAGGCCTTCACAGGCAGCCCGTCCGCGATAACCATGCACTGCGAGCACTGCCCGTTAGCGCAAAAAAGGCCTTGCGGGGAATTATCTTTGGGATGGTGACCGAAGGTATGGATTCCGTTCGCGAAAAGCGCGGAGGAAATCATTTCATCGGTTTTCGCGAAGCATTCCTGGTTGTTCCAATAAAACGAAAGGTAAGGTACTGGCTTAATCGGTAAGATAGGGTGAGTTTTTATCCGATAATCGGTCATAGTTCCAATTGCCAAACTCCATATGTGATTGTCGGCAACTATGATACCACTAAGATGCTTAACCAAAGATTTCCAGGTATTTTTTGTCAAGTTCCGCGTCGCTCAGGTGGCTGTAGCGCTGGGTAACGGCAATGTTTTGGTGGCGGGCAAGCTCCTGCGCCAGTTTCAGGTTGCCGGAGGCGAGCAAAACTGTGGTGACAAAGTAATGCCGGAAGGAATGCGGGGTGATAGAGCCTACTGCTTCGGGACCGACTGCCTCCAGGACGCGCTGGTTCACAATTTCCCGCCCGGTTGTGGTGGAAATTGGTTTGACCTTTTTTCCGCTGCCCTTGTCGTGCCTGGCAAACACAGGCAGGGCTGCCAGAGCCTTGCCGCTGCCGCCGTCCAACTCGGCTCGCAGGCGCAAATAATCCTTGATTGCCAGCAGGCTGCGCCGGGAAAAGCGCAGGACCGCTTCGCGGTTGCCTTTCCCGATGATGACTGCCCGGTATTCATCCCAGTCAATATCCCCGCGGCGCAGATTGCAGGCTTCATGCACGCGCAGGCCGGTATCCGCCAAAGTGAGTAAAAAGGCCCGGTCGCGCAGGTTAATCAGATGCTCATTTGGCTCTTTGGTTTCAAGCAGGTTCAAGCCGGCCGCATATTCCAGCACCTTTTCTATCGATGATTTGGGGAATTGGGGCAGGCGGATGCCGGGTTTGCGGGCGCGCTGCTTGATGAGCAGGCGAATGCGCGGCAAATTGATGGCAGCCAGGTTTTCGCCTGCCAGGAACTCGTAAAAACCCACAACGGCCGTCAGGTAGCACTGCTCGGTAGAGGGCGCCATGTCTTTGAGCGCCCGGATGACCCAGATGACCGGCTCTTCGCTGAGCGCGCTGACTGGCATGGTTTCCAGGTCTAGTTTATGCTCCGTCAGGACCTGGCTGAAGAGGTTCATCGCGTTGGTGTAGGTGCGGGCGGTGTTCGCGCTGCGGGAGAGGCGGACTGTGGCGAGGTATTGGTTTAGGGCCTGAGTGACTGTTGTTTCTGTGGATTCCATAATGGCATTATACCGCTTTCCATATATTGGTTGCGATAAATGCATAAAGAATACATATTATCCCATTAATTATTCCTATATTGCGTATAGTATAGTGGTAGTTTTTTACCAGGTCATCCCGATCTTTGCAAAGCACTTACGCTCGAATTTCCAGCGGAACACATGCCACATTCGGTTCGGGGCCTGCACGGCAGCCTGTTTGCTTGCCGCGAGGCGACAGGGAGATAGCAAATATCCAACAGGACCGCTTACGGCAATCCTCCTCAGGAGAGACGCGGTTCCGAACGATGCAAAGCAAAAAAGGGTCTCAGTTGGGAAATCGAGTTGGGCGGGAGACACACCGGCTTTCGCGGTCAAGGACACGATACTGTAATAGCACCGTGCGGTTCATTTTGAGTTGCTTTCGGTACGGAGTATGTGCCGCGTTTGCTTTCCCCTGAAACACAGATCAGCGCAGAATATCGACCGCAAGCGCTCCCTTGGTGGCCTGGGTTGAGAATGATAAGCTTACGATAATGATACTTATCATAACCATAAAATTGAATCTCAGAAAAATCGCTCCCCTGCCTCTGCCCTGGAACAGGAATTTAGACGCTCTGCCGGTTTACCGGCGCGAGAACGTTTCCCAGGCGCCTTTCCACGGTTCACCCAACCGGTTGTTCTCGCTTACTTCTATCGCGCCGAAGCGCTGCCCGATATCGGCCAACTGCTGGGCGGCGCCTGCCCAGTCATCCGCGTATAACGCCTTTGCCAATCCGGCCGCGCTGTGCTCACACCAGGCCCACTCCTGGCGGAAGCGGTCTGCCTTGAGCCAGTAGTCGCGCTTCTCCCAGGCGGCTGCGCTGGTTTCCACCGATTCGCTGATTTTTTCCAGCGCCAGCACCACGTACGCCGCCAAATCACGGCTGGACGCGTCCGGTGATTTCTGCCGCATCAACAGCCGGATAGCCAACACAATGGATTTACTGATGCGGTTGCGCGCGGTCGCGCCGCTTTCACTGCCTTTGATCGTTGTCATTCTTCCTCGTCACAGATAATTTCAATCCCCAATTATACCCACCCTGCCCTACCCACGCCGCCAGAAAAAGGATAGAATTAGCACAGCTGTTCTGTTAATCTCTTGACATAGAACAAATATTCTATATAATAGAGGTATGAGAACAGATGCCGCGATACTCCCCTTTTCACTGCCCCTGCCGCCCCAGCTGCTGCTGGTGATTGGCAGCCACGCGATGTCCGAAAAAATGTTGGAACTGGTGGCCGCCCTGGCCCTGAAGCAGCGCGTGACCTTGCTGGACTGCGGCAACCGATCCAATATGTACGCGGTTGCCCGGGCTCTCCGGCCTTTCACCAGCGATCCGGTCGGCGTGATGAACAGAATCCGCCTCTCGCGCGCCTTTACCTGCTACCAGGTGCTGGCGATGCTGGAAGCGGTTTCCGCCGCCCCGCCGAGCGAACCATTGGTGATTCTGGATCTGCTGGCAACCTTTCTGGACGAAGACGTGAAGCTGAAAGACTGCCAGCGCCTGCTTGCCCGCAGCATTGCCTGCCTGAAGCGCCTCAGCCAGTCCGCGCCGGTGCTGGTGAGCCTGCGGCCCATTCCGCCCATATCCGCAGCGCGTGAATGCCTGATGGAAGAGCTGCGCACCAGCGCCAACGCTGCCTGGGAAGAACCCGTCCCACTGCCGGCCGATTTTGGGCTGCAGCCGGCGCTGTTCTAGAAAGGAACCCATGGGCCGCACAATTGCTTCCATCACCCAAACCTGGCAGCAGGAAGAAGCCGCCCTAAAACGCTTTCAGCGCGCGCTGCGCAAAGAGGACCAGCTGCTGCTGGATGAACTGCTGGTGCTCTCCCGCCTGCACCTGGCCGAAGCCTCGTACGCGTCCAATCTCTACCCGCTGGATATGTATCTGATTGCCATCCTGCTGGAGCTGTACAAGCAGCTGAAAGCGCTCCAAAAGGAGCTTACCCCGGAAGGCGCGGACCCCGGCATAAAGCTGGACAGCGGCAAAGAAGCGCGCTTTCTCACGCTGCTCAACGAGACGCTGGCGATTTTGGCGCCGGAAGCCCCGCCCGCCGCGGAACTGCCGGAAGAAGCGTCCGAACCGCGCGCGTACACCGCGTTTGAAGAGGCGCCGTGAACAGCCCGAATTTCCGCGGCTGGCTGCTCGACCTGTACCTGAACCAGCGGGACGGCCTGAGCCTGTGGTTCATCTCCGCAACGGACGACCGGCGGGTGTGCTTCACACAGGCCTTCCCGGTGGCGTTTTACGCCGCGGGAGCACGCGAGGAACTGCGCCGGCTGTGGAAAAGGCTGCGTAAGGAGAGCTGCGTGTGCGCGCTGGAGCGCCAGCTAAAGCAGGATGTGTTCGCCGCGAACCCCGTGGAAGTGCTGCGCATTGATGTGGACACCCCGGCGCATCAGGCCGAATTGTTCCGCCAGTTGGAGGAGGAGTTTCAGGAACTGACCTGGTACGATTCGGACGTAACCATCAGCACGCGCTACATCAGCCGGCACGGCGCATTCCCGCTGGCACTGTGCGAGCTCAGCGCCGACGCGCAAAACCGCATCCAGTCCATCCAGGTGCTCAACAGCCGTTGGGACTTGATGCCGGAGCTCCCGCCCCTGCGCGTGATGGAACTGACGCCGGACGCGGACCCCGCGCACGGCCCGGCCCGCGCGCTCACCCTGCGCACGGACCGCTTCAGCCAGACGCTGCCGCTCAGCCCGGAGGGCGGGTACTTATCCGTTCTGAACGCCGCGCTGCTGGACTACGACCCGGATATTCTCGTTACCGACTGGGGGGACAGTTGGCTGCTGCCTTTTTTGCTCAAGCAGATGGAGGAGAAGAGAGTGCCCCTGGCGCTGAACCGGGACGCCAGCCGGCCGGTGCGCTGGCAGAAAGAAATCACCTACTTTTCCTACGGGCACATTATTTACCGCCCGGAAGAAGCGCACCTGTTCGGGCGCTGCCATATTGACCGCAAATCCGCCATGATGTGGTCGGATTACAGCCTGGCCGGCACGCTGGAAATGGCGCGTGTGACCACCCTGCCAATCGAGAAAGCCGCGCGCGTCTCGCCCGGTCAGGGTATTTCCGCCATGCAGGTCATCACCGCGCTGCAAAAGGACATCCTGGTGCCTTACCAGAAACGCCAGGTGGAGGAATTCAAGAGCGGCATGCAGCTCATTCAATCCGACCGCGGCGGGATGATTTACCAGCCCAAACTGGGGCTGCACAGCGATGTGGGCGAAGTGGATTTTGTTTCCATGTACCCCGCTGTTATTATCCGCGGCAACATCTCGCCGGAAGTTCCCCTGCCGGATGTGCTGACGCCCGCCAGCGAAGAATTGGGCGTGGTCCCGCTCACGCTCAAACCCATTTACGAAAAACGCGTAGCTCTGAAGACAAAGACGCGCTCCTACCCGCCCGACCATCCCATGGCGAAAACGCTCAAAGCGCGCTCATCCGCCCTCAAGTGGCTGCTGGTGGTTTGTTTTGGCTTTCTTGGCTACAAAAACGCCCGCTACGGACGCATCGAAGCGCACGAAGCGGTTACCAAGGGCGGTCGCGAGGTGCTTCTGCGTGCCAAAGAGGTGGCGGAGGAAGAAGGTTTTGAAGTGCTGCAGATGTATGTGGACGCGCTCTGGCTCAAAAAGAAGGGCTGCAGTAAGCCCGAGCACTTTGAGGAGGTCATGCGCAAGATTGTCGACCGCACCGGGCTGGCAATCGCGCTGGACGGTGTTTTGCGTTGGGTCGCGTTTCTGCCGTCCAAAACAGATGCGCGCATCCCAATCGCGAACCGCTATTTTGGCGTGTTCCAGAGTGGGGAAATCAAAGTGCGCGGATTGGAAGCCCGCCGACGGGATACCCCGCGCTGGATTGCACAGGTGCAAACTGAAATGCTCACCTGCCTGGGGCAGGCAAAAAACCGTGCTGAGCTGCCCGAAGCGCTCCGCTCGGCTTTTCGGCTTTACCAGGATGCGCTGGAAGCGCTGAAAGCCGGCCGCGTTCCGCTGGACTTGCTGGTGGTTAATGGCAAGGTCAGCTATGCCCTGGACGCCTACAAAAGCGCGACCGCGGCCGTGCGCGCAGCCAGGCAATTGGAAGCCGCCGGCCTGCAAATCCGACCCGGGCAGCGCGTGCGTTTTCTTTTTATGCAGGGCGAACCGGACGTGCGCGCCTGGGAACTGGGCGGTAAGCTGGACCCCCAAGCGCTGAACATCCCCAGGTACATGGAACTGCTGGCAAAAGCCGGCGGAAGTGTGCTGCTGCCCTTTGGCATCGACCCGGATGTCTTGATGGAATGGACGCTGAAGGGCGGCGTGCAGCTGCCGCTGGATGCCTTCAAGAATGCACTGTAGGAGTTGGAACGCTGAAATCAGCCATCCCGCGCCGGGAGCTGCTTGAGCGCGGGAGCGCTGCGTCCCGCCTTGCCCCCAGCGTCGTTGTTAGGAGAGGAACGTTTGCAGGAGAAAATAGCTCCTGTTATGCGGATAACCCAAGCAGCAGTGCCAATGCAGAATTTTGCGGTCCTGGTATTGGAGGGTTTTTAAAGCAAGGCAAATAAAAGATTTTCTTTCTAAACCTGAAGAAGCTTTGAAAAGATCATA
>DAONFX010000041.1:0-16309 GCA_035403825.1 Anaerolineaceae bacterium | reverse complement strand
TGCGAAGAATCTCAATGAATCAACGCAAGACCCTGCGCCTTACTCAGGGTGACAAAATGGAAGGGCGTAAGGCAAACTGCCGGTCTGCCAGCAGAATCTTCCTTTGCTGGCGCTTCCAAAAACACAAAAAATTCTTTTTAGGGCTTATTCCTGTATTGCTGTTCCGCACTTCTTTCCATCTTGAGCAAGAGCGCGTAATTAATCGCGCCGACGATGACCATTACGATGAGCAAAACCAGGTAAGCCGTCTGCCAATTCGTGGGGCCGACCATCATCGTGAATTCCGACATGCCGCCAATGCCCGAAATTAATGTGAGCGGCATAAAAATGGTCGTTATCAGGGTCAATCGGCGCATAATCGCGTTGGTGCGGTTCGAAGACTCTGCCATGGCATTGCTGATGAGCGACAGGTGGATTTCCATCAGGTTGGTGACCTGTTCGCGGGCGGTTTCCGCAATTTCGTAGTACTTTGACAAGTGGTCGTAAACATCCCGGAAATAAATCAACGATTTTTCGGCCAGGAAGGGGCTGTCTTTGCGCACGAGCTTGCCGACCAGTTCGCGCTCGTGAAAGAGCGACTTGCGGATGACCTGCAGGTCGCGGCGGGAATCCATCAACGCCCCCAAATTGTAGCTGGCAGCATCCCTGAGTATCGCGTCCTCGTCGGAATCCAGCTTTTCCTCAATGCTCTCCACCGCCAGCAGCTTATGGTCCACAATCATATCCACGACCTGATGCAGCAAATACGAAGGGCCCAGACGGACGGCATCCATCTCCCGCGTGACAGAGGCTTCCATCCCGGCCAAGACCGAATTTCCGTTCAAATCCCGACTGCTTACGGTGATAAAGTATTGCTTGCTGATGAATAAATCCATTTCATGCGCATGCAGCCCATCAGTGTCTCGTTCAAAGATGGAAAAGGTCATGAATGAATAAGTCGGGAAGAGGTCCAGCTTGGGCAGTTGGTCTCCATTCAGGCAGTCTTCGATCGAAAGCGGATGGATGCCGAGTTTTGTCTCCAGTTCGGATAGCGATTCCGCGTTTGGGTCGATGTAATCACACCAGACATAGCCTTCTCTGCCTGCAAACAGCAGTGCGTCGTCCAGCCCGGATGCCCGGTGCAGCGTCCCCGACTTTGTGATGGCGAAGTAACGGTTTTCGGGTGTGTTCATAAACTTAATCCTTCCAGTTCTATCGCCGCCCGTCAACTTGCCGCCGGCGGGTGCTTGCTTGGCCCGCTCAAGCGTCTACCTGCAGAGCAGCTTTACCAGCGGGGCGAACGGGTTCCAGTTTAATAGGCGGGCAAATCGCGCGGCTGAAACGCGTCGGCTGCCCTGAACTTTCCTTCGCTTCTGCCAGACTGCTGGCAGCGTTTTCAGCGACTCCCATTTGGCGCGAGCGATAAGCCTGCCGCGCCCGGTGAGCGCGGCAGCCAGCAGGTATGCCAGGTTCACCAGCAGGTGCGCGGGTAATAAGAGCCAGAAAAACGCGCCAGGCATGTTCTTGACATAAGTCCAGATAAGATTGCGGTGCGAATACTGCAGCGAAAAATCGCTCCGTACAGCGGTGCTGCCCGCGCCTATATGCCGGACGACCGCGCGCGGGAGGTAGTAACACGGATACCCGAGCAAGCGCAGCCTCAGGTCCAGGTCCACATCCTCCAGGTAGGCAAAGAAGTCCTCGTCAAAGCCGCCGGCTTCCCGGAAAGCAGCCAGAGGATAGGCGCTGGCAGCGGCGCAGGCGCTGATGACTTCGCGTTCAGACGGGCAGGCTCTCGCCAGCGGCTGCCCGTGGGATTTGCGCCACGCCAGGCCCGCTGCGGAATACACATTCCACTCCCCATCCAGGCGGTCTGGGTCCCCGGCCGTTAATTGGCGTGAGGCAAAGCAAGCGCCCGGGCGCTTTTGCGCGACAGCATGGATTTCCGCCAGCCATTCCGGCCGCGGGAAGGCGTCCGCGTTCAGCAGCACCAGGTACTCCCCGCGGGCGTACTTGGCTGCCAGGTTGTTGCCGCCTGCAAAACCGAGGTTGCGTTCCGAACGCAAGACTGTGAGCGGAAGCCTTGCATGCTGCGCGAGCATATTTGCATCGAGAGCGTCCGGCGAGCCGTTGTCCAGCAGGATAAGCTCAAAATCCCGGTAAGTTTGCTCTTCCAGCGCGTCCAGCGCGGCGGCAAGGAAGCTCCCGCTGTTCCAGTGGAGCATCACAACGGAAAAGAAGGGCGCGGGCTCGGCGGCGAGGGCCGCGGGGGAGGTAAGCGGTTTCTCCATAGGCTATGGTAGTATTATAATTTAGGAACACTCGAGGCAACCAAGGATTCTGTATTGACCAGTCCCGCCAAACCAATCTACGATTCTGCCGCGCATGCGCTGCCCGCGCTTTCTGAGCTGCGAGAACTCCGGCATTACCGTTTTTTGTTATTCCAGCTCATCCGGCGCGATTTGGTAGCGCGTTATAAGCGCTCCATTCTGGGGGTGGCGTGGACGATGCTGAACCCGCTGGGCACGATGCTGATTATGACGCTCGTGTTTTCCAACCTGTTCAAATCGGTTGAATCCTATCCGGTCTATATCCTCAGCGGTCTGATTGTGTGGAACTTCTTCTCGCAGGGGACCAACGCCGCCATGGTCGGGCTGGTTTGGGGGGGCAGCCTGATGCAGCGCATTTACCTGCCGCGCACCATTTTCGGCGTGTCCGCCATCGGCACGGCGCTGGTGAACCTGCTCATCGCGCTCATCCCGCTTACGCTGGTCATGCTGATTACCGGCACGCCCATCCCCCTGACCGTGCTGTTTCTGCCGGTGTCCATCCTGCTGCTTACGGCGTTCACGCTCGGTTTCGGGCTCATGCTCTCCGCCCTGGCGATTTACTTCCCGGATGTGGCCGAGATGTACCAGATTCTGCTGACCGCCTGGATGTACCTGACCCCCATCATCTACCCTGAGGAGATTATCCCCGAACGCTTCCTGGGTTTGTATCGCGTCAACCCCATGTATTGGATGGTGAAGCTCTTCCGCCTGCCTATCTACAACGGCCGCATCCCGGGTATGGCTGAAATTCTGCCCGCGCTTGCCTGGGCAGTTGGTTTTTTGGTCATTGGCTGGCTCTTCTTCACCTCAAAATCGGATGAATATGCTTACCGCGTCTGACCTTTCTGCAAGCGTGTTGGCTTCCCCCTCCGCATCCGAGCCGATCGTAGTGCTCGAGGATGTCAGCGTGCAGTACCGCGTACCCAAGGAGCGCATCGGCACCTTCAAGGAGTACGCCATTCGCGCGCTGCAGCGCCGCCTGCAGTTCATGAATTTTCTGGCGCTAAAAGACGTTAACCTGACCATCTACCGGGGCGAGGTTTTCGGGATCATCGGCAACAACGGCGCGGGCAAGAGCACCCTGCTTAAGGTCATCTCGCGCGTGCTGCGCCCCACCAAGGGTCGCGTGGCGCTGTACGGCAAAATCGCTCCGCTGCTGGAGCTGGGCGCAGGCTTCCACCCCGAGCTTTCCGGGCGGGAGAACGTGTATCTGAACGGCGCGCTGCTGGGATATAACCAGTCTGAGATGGACGCCGTGTTTGAGAGCATTGTTGATTTCGCGGAGCTGCGCGATTTTATCGACGCGCCGGTGCGCACTTACTCCTCGGGGATGTACGCCCGTCTGGGCTTTGCCGTGGCGACCGCGCGCGTGCCGGAAATCCTGATTGTGGACGAAATCCTGAGCGTCGGGGATGAATCCTTTCAAAGGAAAAGCAGTGACCTGATGCAAAGCTTCCAAAAACAAGGCACCACGGTCTTGATTGTCTCGCACAACCTGACCAAAATTCAGGAGATGTGCCAGCGGGCGGCCTGGCTGAGCCGCGGCGAACTCAAAATGGTAGGCGACCCTGCCCGGGTGGTGCAGGCTTACCGGGAGAATAACCAGTAACATGCGCTTCGAACCCACCGCCCTGCCTGATGTTTTGCTGCTGACCCCCCAGGTTCACGGGGACCAACGCGGTTTCTTTGCCGAAACCTTCCGGCAGGACGCGTTTGAGGCGGCTTGCGGACCCTATCATTTTGTGCAGGACAATCACTCCGGTTCGCGGCGCGGCATCCTGCGCGGGCTGCACTACCAGCTCCGGCAGGCGCAAGGCAAGCTGGTGCGCGCGGTTGCGGGCGAAATCTTTGACGTGGCGGTGGACCTGCGCTGCGCTTCCCCCAACTTCGGGCGTTGGGCGGGAGAAATCTTGAGTGCCGAAAACAAGCGGCAGTTATGGGTGCCGCCTGGCTTCGCGCACGGCTTTTACGTGCTCAGCGAATGGGCGGAAGTGTTCTATAAAGCCACCGATTATTACGCTCCCGAATGGGAACGCGGCTTGCAGTGGAACGACCCGGCGATTGGCATCGACTGGCCGCTGCCCGCGGACGAGGCCCCGCTGCTTTCTGCCAAAGACGAACATAATCCAAGCCTGGCCTGCGCGGAAACTTACCCCGCTGACTGGACTGTAGACACAGCTTGGGAGAGATGATGGCGCGCAATGTGTTGGTGACTGGAGGGGCCGGCTTTATCGGGTCCAATTTTGTGCATTATCTGCTGCGGACAGACCAGGATGTCCGGATTGTGACCCTGGACGCGCTCACCTATGCCGGCAGCCTGGAAAACCTGAAAGACTTGCCCGACCCCGCGCGCCACAGCTTTGTGCAGGGCGACATTGCCGACCGCGCCCTGCTGGACCGGCTTTTCGCGGAACATGCGATTGACACTGTTGTGCATTTTGCCGCCGAAACGCACGTGGACCGTTCCATTCACGACCCGGGCGTGTTCGTGCAGACCAACGTGCTGGGCACCTTCACGCTGCTGGAGGCCGCGCGCAAAGCCTGGCTGGTGGATAAAATCGTGCCGCTGGAGCAGGCGCGCTTTCACCACGTGTCCACGGATGAAGTTTTCGGCACCTTGACGCGCGAAGAACCACCTTTTGAGGAGAGCACTCCCTACCAGCCGCGCTCTCCTTATGCCGCCTCCAAAGCTTCCAGCGACCACTTCGTGCGGGCGTATCACATCACCTACGGACTGCCCGTCAGCATCAGCAACTGCTCCAACAACTACGGTCCGCGCCAGTTCCCCGAAAAATTGGTCCCGCTGATGATTTTGAATGCCAGCTCCGGCAAACCCCTGCCGGTCTACGGCGATGGAATGCAAATCCGCGACTGGCTGTATGTGGATGACCACTGCGAAGCCATCTGGCAGGTCGCCACGCGCGGTCAGGTTGGCGAAACCTACTGCGTGGGAGGCGATAACCAGCCGCCCAATATCGAAATCGTGCGCACCATCTGCCAAATTATGGACGAACTGCAGCCGCGTTCCGTTTGGGCGCCGCATGAGAAGTTAATCAGCTATGTGGCAGACCGCCCGGGGCACGACCGGCGCTACGACATCGATATCGCCAAAATCAAGAACGAACTTGGCTGGCAGCCCAGGCACACGCTCAAGCAGGGCATGCTGGATACCGTCGTCTGGTATCTGGAACACCCGGAGTGGGTCCAGAGCGTCACCCATAATTCGGATTACAGCAGTTGGGTCCAGAAGAACTACAGCAACAGGAAGGGTTGAATATGAAAGGAATCATTCTGGCAGGCGGAAAAGGCACCCGGCTTTACCCCCTCACCCTGGCAATCAGCAAACAATTGCTGCCTGTGTATGATAAACCGATGATTTATTATCCCTTGTCCATGCTCATGCTGGCCGGCATCCGGGAAATTCTGGTCATTACCACGCCGGAAGAGCAGTTCCTGTATCAGCGCTTGCTGCGGGACGGCTCCCAGTGGGGGCTGACGTTCACCTACGCCGTGCAGCCTGTTCCGCGCGGTCTGGCGGATGCCTTCCTGATTGGCAGGGAGTTCCTGGCGGGTGAGAGCGCCTGCCTGATTCTGGGCGATAACATCTTCTTCGGGCACGGCCTGCCGGAAGTGCTGCGCAGCGCGGCAGGACTGCAGGACGGCGCGGTGGTGTTCGCGTATCCTGTGCGCGATCCCGAGCGCTACGGCGTTGTGGAATTTGACGGGAACCGTAAAGCCGTCAGCCTGGAAGAAAAACCGGCGCATCCGCGCTCGAACTTTGCCGTGCCGGGCATTTACTTCTATGACCATCATGTGGTTCGCTACGCGGAAGAGTTGATACCCTCCCCGCGCGGCGAAATTGAGATTACGGATATCAACCGCCGCTACCTGGAGGAAGGCAGGCTGCAGGTGAAGGTGCTGGGCAGGGGCGTGGCCTGGCTGGACGCCGGCACGCATGAGAGCCTGCTGCAGGCTTCCATGTTCGTGCAGGCGGTGGAAGACCGGCAGGGGATGATGATTTCGTGCGTGGAAGAGATTGCCTACCGCATGGGCTATATCGATCAGGCCCAATTGATGGGATGCGCGCAGGAAATGGCTGGGAATGAGTACGGGCAGTACCTGCTGCGCTTTATGAAGGGGCTTGAGGCGTGAAAAAGATTCTGCAAATTGGTACCAGAGGTCAATTAGGGTGGGAATTGCTGCGCACTTGCGCGCCCTTGGGCGAGGTGATCGCGCTGGATTATCCCGAAGTCGATCTTGCAGACAGCAGCGGCTTACGGGAGCTCATTCGGAAAACTCAACCCGACATCATCATCAATGCGGCTGCCTACACAAATGTCGATAAAGCTGAGAGTGAGCCCGAAAAAGTCAGGGCGATAAACGCGGCTGGACCCGGCGTTTTAGCCGACGAAGCCGGGGAAATCGGCGCGGTGCTGTTACATTATTCCACGGATTATGTGTTCGACGGCGCCAAAGGCAGCCCTTATCAGGAGACGGACCAGCCCAATCCGCTTAATCTCTACGGTCAAACGAAACTGGAAGGCGAACAGGCGATTGCTGCTTCCGGGTGCGCCTATCTCATCTTACGATCGTCCTGGATTTATTCAAGACGCAGCGGATTTGTGGCCAAGGTGTTGGAATGGGCGCGTACGCAGGAGGTTTTGCGGATTGTGGAGGACCAAATCAGCAGCCCGACGCCTGCGAGATTAATTGCCGAAGTAACAGCCAGTCTGGTTTCAAGAATTGCGGAGCATCCGCATGCCTGGGTGAATGAACGCAAAGGGATTTATCACTGCGCCTGTAAAGGCTATTGCAGCCGTTATGAATGGGCAAGCGAAGTGATAAGGCTTAGCTCACAAAAAAAGTTTAATCCGCAGCTATTTCCTGCCTCTACTGCTGACTTTTCTACCGCCGCGCGAAGGCCGCTCAGGTCTTGCCTGGATATCACCAAATTTGAGACAAGCTTTGATATGAAGTTACCATTCTGGCGAAATGCTTTGGAGCTCGCCATGGAGGATTGACCCGGCGAGGGTTTATGGGAATGTTCGTTTGTGGATGAGCGCTTCACTTTTAGGACGATCGGTCGTTTCGAATCAGTGAGTTATCGATGAAGATACAATCTGCCGCAGTTTACAGCTATGAACGAATTATTGCCAGCCTGGAAGCCTATCGGCTGTTCAATCCAATGATTCGTGCGAATCTGCGAATCAACCCGGGGATTGTTGATAATCAGTTTTCAACAGACGCTGTCAGGGAGTCCGATATTGTGGTATTTCAGCGGGAATTCCCCGCCCGGCGCTCCAATTACCTCTCTCTGATTTCCACGGCCGCGAACCTGGGTAAGCCAGTCGTAATGGACATGGATGACGACTTGTTGGCGCTGCCTACGCATCACCCGGACAGAATAAAACTCAATTATGCGAAAGCGCAAATTCCGATTTTGATAGGCATGGTTCAGTCCGCGGCGCTCACGGTTACCACGCCGTACCTGGCTGATTTGCTCAGAAAATTCAACAGCAACATCTTTATCCTTCCCAATTACCTGGATGATTCTCTCTGGAAATTTAACGCACCCCAGGTTGAACCTGCGGGCGAAAAGATTCGCATTTTCTACATCGGCACGATCACCCATGTTCCAGACCTGGAAATGCTCAAACCGGCTTTTCGCGCTTTGGCGATGAAATATCCGGGGCGCCTGGAGTTTATGTTCTACGGGGCTAACCTGCAGCTGGAGGAAAACATTCCGGCTGTCGTCACCAATTGCCAGAGTGAAACTTTTGTCTTTTCGGATTATGTACGGATTGCGCTTGCTCAGAAAGCGAACATCGCCATAGCCCCGTTGGAAGACATCCCATACAACCATTGCAAGAGTTCGATCAAGTTCTTTGAGTATGCCGCCATGGGACTGCCAGGGGTTTATTCCAGAGTAACGCCTTATACCAGCGTGATTGAAGAAGGAGTGAACGGCTTTACCGCTGCCAGCATCAGTGAATGGATTGATTCCTTGAGTCAGCTGATCGAAAATCCGGAACTCAGGGAAAAAATGGCGCTCTCAGCGCAAGCGACTGTCCGCCGGGATTGGTTATTATCCGATCACGCTTACCTGTGGCCCGAAACTTATGCCAGGATAGCAGAACTCACAACCCCGAACCAGGCACCGATCGCTGGCTATTTACCTATCCTGGAAAATATAGGCTTCCACCTGGATGACCTGTTTCAAAGGCAGGAAAAAGAAAAATCCATATTCCTCGGCCGACAAGATTCTTTAGGTCGCGAGATTCAGGAATTGAAAGCCCAGGTTGATCAGCTATCAGTTCAATGGTTGGACCACACCAAGCTGATCCAAGCTCTGGAAACAGAAAATCATCTTGTCAAAGAGGCAAGAGACGCGGCAGATTTGGAGTGTGTTCATTACGCCCTTAGCAAAAGTTGGCGCCTGACGCGCCCCTTGCGTAAATTGAAGAAGTTCTTACTGGGAAAATAATGGGATTTACATTTACTGACCGACAGTTAATTAATCGAAGCGGGTTGTTTGACCCCGTTTACTATTTGCGTACCTATCCCGATGTGCGGATTGCGGATGTGGACCCGCTCAGGCACTTCATGAGGATCGGTTGGAAAGAGGGGCGCAACCCTTCCGAGAAATTTAATACCCGGTTCTATCTCAACGCGTACGCAGACGTGCGCGAGGAAGGTATAAATCCCCTGATTCATTACATTTGTTATGGACGACGCGAGGGCCGCTCACCTGGATAATCGCGGGGGATTTCCGTGTAGATAGTTGAACGCGCTGCTAATTGAATCTGCGTCGGAGCCAGCTTAGAAAGTGGGGTCTGCTTTTCCCCTTGGGGGGAGCGAACGCTGGCGGTGATGCCTTATAGACCGTTTCCTCATAGATGATTGGTTTTGCGGTGATTTCGTAGAACGACATTTGCGTGAGCCCGTACCGGTCACGCAGCACCCCCCGCATTTTTTCATCTTGCAGCAAGCTCAGGAACTTTTGCGCCCCTCCAAGCTGTGGAACGACACCGCAGAATACCGTTTTGAATAGCAGAAGCATGCGTTCGATAATCAGGTCATCCGGATCGGTGGTACTTTTGCGCGTAAAATCCGCTCCAAACGCTTCAATAAACAGTTCGTCAGGAATATCATCGAAGAAGCCGCAAAAAACCTGTGAGAATTCAAAATTCGCCCGGCGGATACCTTTTTCCGAAGGGGCGCTCGCGTTCGCGCCCGTGGTGAACCAACGGTAATTGGTTAATCTCTCCTGGATAATGTGAATCGGATAATGCTTGACAATCCTGATCCACAGGTCATAATCCTGAACCTGCACAAAAGCCAGGTTGTAAGAGCCAACCTCCTCAATGACTTTGCGGGGAAACATAGCCGATGGATGGGAAACGCCGCAGCCAAAAAAATAAAAATACCTTAACCACTCCGCCTGAGTCTTGTTCTTAAGATCCCACCAGAGCACCCGCTCGGTATCTCTTTCAGTGAGGATATTCCCGCGTTCGTCCACAAAGTTAACTAAGGTGAAACAGGCTCCATATTCCGGGTGGTTGCGGAAAAATTCAACTTGCTTTTGCAGCTTATCCGGTTCCCAGGTATCGTCACTGTCTATCCGGGCGATGAGTTCTCCGGATGAGTGGCTGATGCCGTAGTTAAATCCGGCAACCATATGCTCGTGTGTGTCCGAGTAATACGGTTTGATTCTCGGGTCTTTGAAGGATGTGATGATTTCGCGTGATCTGTCGGTTGAGCAATCGTCAAAGATAATGAATTCCCAGTTCTGATAGGTCTGGGCAAGCACGCTTTCAATGGTTTCTTTGATAAGAAGCTCGCCATTGAAGTTGGACATGACGATGCTGACCAATGGATTGTTATTGCTCATCACTTAATTTTTCTCCAAATACGCGAAACCCTGTTCAGTCCGCGTGGGCCGGCAATTTTTAATATCAATTTCTTCGCCCGCGTTTTTACGGCATTTTTGGTTAATTTTTCAGGATTGGTCACATTGCCCTGATTAATCAGGCTGAGATAATATTCGCGGTTTTCAAAACCCACTCTGCCAGCGAAAGCCGTGTTGTAGTCTTTGGTAATCTTATGATAATTTGTGATGTCCAGTTGGCTGTAACTGGTGGTCATTACCCAGGCTGAGTAATAACCGGCCTGCTGTGCCGCAAAGGGATAGACCCGTTCGATGGAGTGCATAATCGTACCATCGGTTACGCGGGTGGGTTCGACCGGGAAATCCCCGTAGCTATAGTTCTGTTCGAAAAGCAATGACAGGGCTTTCGTTCGGAACCAGAAAATTGTTCCGAGCGGGGCAATCGGCGGCACGGCGTTTGACATGGGAACTGTGATGCCCAGCTCCCGGGCGTATTGCTCGGTCGCGTCGTAGTTAATCAACCATTCATTCCCAGGCAAGCTTGACCATGGACCAAAATTGGGGGTGGGAGGTGTCAGAAGTCCAAGCCTGGGGTTGTCCTTAAAAGTCTTCAGGATATTCTGCACATATTCTTTCGAGCCAAGCACGTTCTCAAAACAATGGTAAGCGAAGGATTCGCCGATGAGGAAAGGCTTAAAGTAGTTCGTCTTTTTATCATGTGCGGTACAAACCACATCATAATCCATGATGTATGGTTTAAACCCTACCAATAACGCGCTGACGTCGCGCCCGCGGTTTTCGATCATTACCACTTTGACATTTCGATCTGGTAAGGCTGCAAAAACCCTTTCAATGGCTTCCTTCTTCTCCGCATCATCCGTCGAAATAAAGATGTCCATGTTATCGGGCGTATTTTTGGCATAACGCAAACAGTAATCAATTTGATCCGGATAAAAAATATGCAAAAAAAGGGCTGCTTTCAGGTCTGGTTTATCATCTGGAAGCCGGACCTGGTCGGGAAGGATATAGTTAAGCTGGAGGCGTTCCTTGATATCGGACATGTGGGCTGTTCTGAGCAGCACATCCCAAATCAGGTTCAGGTCGTAATCCGTTTTTTGATCCAGGAATTGGTACAAATCACGGGCTGCCTGTCCGGGGCTTACCTCGATGTACTCGTTATAAATATTGTAGAAGACCTTACGCTTAAAAACAGGGCATCCACGCTTCTCCACCAATTCCCTCGGGTAAAGCATCAGAGGATATTCGTGGTACTCTTTCAGGTCGTCCGTATTCACATAGACATCGGATTTAAACCCCATACGGGTGAAATCTTCAGTAAAGATAGCCTCATGGTACCCGATCGATTCTTCATAGGTACGAACCATCGGTATGGTTTCCCAATAATGTTGAAAGGCTTTGGATTGAATAAAATCCGAGCGAAAGACCATGAAGCTGGATTGAATATGCATGGGAACGAACCCATACTTGCATGTCTTCCATGGGTCAAAGGGAAGCCCATAATGGCGGGAAAGACCCCAAAAATGCACATTCCGCTCCGCCATCCCGTCAAAGGCTTCTTTGAATGGATGCACCGGGCCCATGAGCGTGTAGTTAAGCAGAACCACTTCGTCATATTCAGCCAGCTTCTTCCAGCCCACCGAAAGCATGGCTTCTTTGTACGCCCAAACATCCAGGCCTTTATTCTCACGTTCAAGGATAACCGGATGAAACTCAGCGAGTTTTGCCTTGCTCTCGGCGCTCAATGGTCCATTGCTGACAAAAATGAGTTTTTCCAGGTTTTTGACCAGATCCCGTAACAAAAAAGGGATGTAATCGTCTACGATACCGTCTTTATCGTACAGAAAGTAAATGGCAATTCGGCGGATTGGATTGGTTCGATCCAGTTTCATGGCTGTTAGCGTCCGGCGGCAGCAATTATTCTTTGAATTTTCGTGTTATCCCCGTAGACGACAGGAGAATCGTAGGGTCTGTCAGGAAAAACGCCAAATTGCGGTTTGATGTTCAGGTGCTTTGTTGCGATGAACTCTTCCACCTTCTCGCGCAGGGTGGTAGCTTTTCCGCTGCAGGTATTAATGATGCCAGTCACCTCCGACTGCGTGATTGTCCGCGCGATTTGGCAGGCAAGCTCGTCAACCTCGATGAAGTCAAACGCGTTTTTCCCGGTAGTCACCGGGAAGGTGGCATCCCCGCGTTCTTCAGCCTCAAGAATCTTGGTAAAGATGGAATGGTTGCGTTTATCATCGCCAAAAATATAATAGGCGCGCAGCCATTGAAAAACCGCGTTCCTTGATTTTGACAAGAGGAAGGTCAGCTGACGCAAGGCGTTTTTCGAGATGCCGTAATAGCTGATTGGGTTGGTCGGGGTATTTTCGTCAATTTTCCCTTCCCAATATCCAACCTCGTGCATGGTACCCTGGACCGCGATGTGTTTTAAGCCTGCCTGGAGCATGCCGGAAATAAAGCGGAAATGCCCGGGTAAATCTTCGATGTGGCTTTCGGCAAAGTGGTTGAAACCGTTTCGCCAGGCAAGATGCAGGCAAACATCCACCTGGGAGGCCAATTCGAAAACCTTTTCGGGTTCCGTAAATAAATTTACTTGCAGCCCCTGTGCGCGCGGATCAATTCCATCAAGCGCTAAATCAGCCGCGATAACATTTTCCCCCTGGTCCAGCAATTGTCTGGTTACTTTTTGGCCAATATACCCATTCGCGCCTGTAACAAGGATTTGCTTTGTCACGATAATTACACCTTCGTCCTTTTATACCATCTAAATTCTATCATAGCAGCAGTTTGACCAGGCGGCCACAAGAGATTGCGGTTCTTCGCAAGCAGCTCTGCCTACCGCGTTTCCGGCCGGCTTGTGGGTGGGGCGCCGGGGCATGCTTTTCTTTTCGATTATAATAAAAAATTGCTATGGTTTTTTCCTCCCAGATCTTTCTGTTTGTTTTTTTACCCCTATGCTTGCTTGGGGCATATCTATCCCCTCCCAAATTTCGGAAGTATTTTTTAATCCTTGCTTCGCTCGGCTTCTTTTCCTGGACCGGGAAATTACCGCTCGCCATTTTTATTGCCTTTATCTTGCTGAACTATGGCTTTGGTCTGCTGCTGGGAAAGACCAGGGAAGCGGGCTCGTTTGGCAAAAAAATCTCCATTTGGATTGTCATACTATCCAACGTGATTTTTCTCCTTGCCTTTCGATACCAGCCCTTTATCACAAGTTTTCTGACGGGCGCTGTCGGCCTTGAACTTCCAAAATTCGACCTGCCAGTCCTGTTAGGGGTTTCCTTCTTTGTGTTCAGCGCAATCTCATATCAGTACGATATTTATTACCATAAGATCGCGCCCCAAAAGAACTTTGTTGATTTCTTGCTTTATATGAGCTTTTTCCCGAAGCTCTTACAGGGTCCAATCACCCGGGCGGGGGATTTTTTAGCGCAAATAACAGAAAGCAAACTGAATGTCGATCAACTTTCCAGGGGGATATACCGCTTCACCGTAGGGCTGGCGAAAAAGGTCATCATCGCCGACCAGCTGGGCGTCATGGTCGATCAAATTTTCGCCAACCCCGCCAACGCCAATGGGGTTTCGGTTGCCTGGTTGGGCGCGTTCAGCTACGCGATGCAGATTTTCTTTGATTTTTCGGGTTACACGGATATGGCTATTGGTCTGGGGCAAATGCTCGGGTTTAACCTGCCGGAGAACTTCAACTTTCCATATTCAGCCCTCAGCATTTCTGATTTTTGGCACCGCTGGCACATTACCCTGAATAGTTGGTTCCGCGATTATGTGTTTTATCCGCTTGAATTCAAACGCAGAAAGCAAAAGGTCTTCCGCACAGAATCCAACACGCTGGTCGTTTTCTTTCTGACCGGATTCTGGCATGGGGCCGGCTGGCAATTCATGGTCTGGGGGCTGTGGCATGGGCTGTTTGCCAGCCTGGAGGCTTTCTTAAGAAACAAGAAAGTGAAAGTCAAAGCTCCTGCGCTCATCCGCTATCTCGCGACCATGCTGATCGTGCTGGTTGGCTGGGTTTTGTTTCGCTCCCCGGACCTCAAATACGGGCTCCAGTACCTGGGCGTCATGTTTGGGCTGGTGAAGCCGATTGATACAGGCTTGATGCTCTCCTGGTATCTCAGCGGGAAAATCGCCTTTATCCTTTTGCTGGCGATATTGGCTTGTATCCCTTGGAAACATTTGCTCCCCAAATTCTCCGAAAAAATCTCGGGATCAGCGCTGAATGATCCGGTCAGACTGATTGTTTTTACAGTATTGCTTGGGTTTTCGCTCATGCTGGTAATATCTTCCACATACAGTTCCTTCATCTATTTTAAATTCTGATGTGGCGCGAATGAAAACAGCACCATGCAGGTTCCTTCTCATCGTCATTTTTCTTGCTGCTTTACTTCTTCCATTAGTGCTGGCAGATAAAGTTGGGGGAGCGCTTTCCCCTACGGAAAACCGCAACCTGGCCAGATTTCCGCAGATATTAACGCAGGAGAAAAAGATTGCGCCAGGGATAAAAATTGGGTTTGAAGCCTGGCTGAAGGACAACCTGTTCGGACGCATGGAGGCCCAAAAGGCACGGGCGTACATCGACTTCCGAGTGCTCCGCACGTCCCCTTCAAAATTGGTGCAAATTGGGGAAAATGGCTGGTATTTTTACAACAACGACCAGAATCTTGAGATTGGGCGGGGAGCCAAACTGCTGTCTCCTGAAGAACTGGAAGCAATCCGAATGAATCAGCTCGCCATCCAAAAAGCTTTGAAGGCGCAAGGCATCGAATACATCCTGGTATTTATTCCAAGCAAGGCCAGTGTCTACCCTGAATACATGCAGGGGGGAAAGTATCGGGTGGGCTTGACATTAATTGACCAGGTTACCGCTTACCTGCAGCAGAATACAACCATACCGGTCATCAATCTGAAGCCTGATCTGCTGGCGGCCAAAGCGGAGCAGGATGTTTATTTCCGATCCGATACGCATTGGAACCAGGCCGGAGCGTATATCGGGTATCGGGGGGTCATCAACCGTCTGAATGAATGGAAAATGATTCAAAGTCAACCGGTCAGCATATCCACAGAACCCGCGCTGCATACCGGCGAGTTTTCATATATCATGGGGTTTCCAGGCCTGATTTCCCCCGAACCGATAAGAGCGACGATCATTCAAAACCCCAAAGCTTCTTTGGTGAGCAGCAGTGATAAAACGGAGCTGGTAAGCAGGCTCCTGGCAGAAACGGGCATAAAGGGGGAGTATTTCTCATACACCAACCCTGATGCCGAGAGAAGGGCTCTGATTCTGGGAGACTCCTTTTTCTTCACCTGGAAGATTCCCGATCTCTTTGCTGAAAACTTCGCCGAAATGAATTTCATTCGAACGGATGTGCTTACCAGCGATATTATCCAGGCTGTGAATCCGGATATCGTGATTATGGAAAGAGCTGAACGATATATCTACAACCTGGCTAACAGCAGCAATGTGAACCTGCTCATGCCCAGGCTGAGCAATCCTTCGGCTGAAATTATCTCCCACGACACCCCCACGACAATTGAACGGGATAAATCTTACGACGTCAACATCGTGGTTAAGAACACCGGGGATGAAGCCTGGAGTGAAGAAAAGCATGTTCGCCTGGGTATTTTCCAGGACGGGAAAGACTACGGTTACCGTATCTACCTGCCCGAAGGCGTCACAGTCGAGCCCGGGCAGGAGTACACCTTTGTGCTCTCCAATTTCCGGGCACCGGAAGGAAACACAACTTATCTGGAATATCAGATGCTGCAGGAAGCTTACCAGTATTTCGGGGAAAAAGAGCGCGTGGATCTTGTGATTAAATAAACTCGCAAAAAAACAAAAACTATTGGCAGGATGCTATGACAGTACCTTCTTTCCCGAACAATAATATTGGCTACCTTTGCACGGATTGGCAGGTCGAACGCGGGCTTGGACAAAAAACAGCGCTGATGTTTCTCGACAGGTACGAAACATTACAGGAACTCAGCTTCGCGGAACTGACCATTCTGACCAATAAAGCGGCAAATTTACTTTCCACCCTGGGTTTTCGAAAAGGTGACCGGGTCATGCTTTTGC
>DAONFX010000040.1:0-16674 GCA_035403825.1 Anaerolineaceae bacterium | reverse complement strand
CGATCGAAGAGACCGAGCCCGAACTGCCTGTTTACCGCGCGGAGGAAGACCCCAAAGCCTTTAACGTAACGAAAGAGGATGACCTGTGGGTGGTGCGCGGAAAGATCATCGAACGCGCGGCGGCGATGACTTTTTGGGATCAACCCGGCTCAGTGCGGCGCTTCCAACGTCTGATGACCGGCCTCGGGGTGGAGAAAGCGCTGCGTCAGGCTGGCATCGAAGAAGGGGATACCGTCAGCATCGGCGAGTATGAACTGGAGTGGCAGGATTAAAATGTTCACCGACTGGGTGAGGGGGGCACCCAATCGGTGAACGGCACAATTTAACCATATCCGCCAAATCTTGTCAAGGTCTTGTTATCCTGTAATTACAGGTTTAGCTTGAAAAAGGGTGGGGAACCAGGCAATTTCCCGCGCTTAACCTCGCAATTATCCGGCTGATGTTGGGCCTTCAAACGCGCTTTCGGGTATGGTATGACCCCAGGGAATCAGTCCAAAACCAGTTTCTCGGTGCCGGCCAGACGGTCCAGCATGCGTTGGGACACGAGTTCCAACTGCTCGGGTTTGTTCACAAAGTCCACCGCGTCGCTCTCGATGGTGAGGACCGGGCAGAGGTCAAAGCGGTCAATCCATTCGTCGTAGTATCGTTCCAGCAAGGCCAGGTAGTCAGGGTCGATGCTGTCTTCAATGGACCGGGCGCGAATCCGGATGCGCTTGAGCAGCACGCTCACAGGCGCTCTCAGGAAGATAAGCAAATCTGGTTTGGGCAGGGTGTTGACAATCAGGTCGTACAGGCGTAAATAGGCTTGATATTCCCTATCCGGCAAGTTCCCCATAGTATTCAGCGCGCGCGCGAAGATGCGCGCGTCCTCGTAGATGCTGCGGTCGATGATGACTGAGCGCGGCGAGTGCGTCAATTCCAGGTGCTGCGCGGCGCGGCTGCCGAGAAAATACACCTGCAAGTGAAAAGACCACTGGCGCATGTCTTTGTAAAAGTCAGCCAGGTAGGGATTATCGGCAACGGATTCGTACGCACTTTGCCAGCCCAGCTTTTCGCCAATCAGACGGGTCAGGGAGGTTTTGCCGCTGCCGATATTGCCAGCCATCAAGACGAACTTTTTGCTGTTTAGCCTGGGTGTCATGCTATCCTTTTTTGGGGGAGTACTGCATGCGTAAAAAAGTTTTCACATTCGAGAGAAACGGAACCGGCGCATCGTAATGCACGTAATGCCCCGCGCCGGGGATACGCGCCCATTCCAGTCGGGGAATGCATTTCAGCGCTGTCAGGGCAAAACCCGAAGAAATCATGCTGCCCAATTTATTTTCCCCACTCACCAGCAGCGTCGGGAAATTGAACTTAGCGCTGATTTCGCGCCAGTCAGTCGGCTTTTGGGGGGCTCGCTGATACCATTCCAGGTCAAAGCGCAGTTTGGATTCCGCCCAGGCCCTGCGCGCGTTTTCGTTCCAGTGCGGAAAGTGTTCCGCGCAGTAAGCCAGAGCTTGTGCTCGGCTGCCCGCGGCGAGCCGGGCGATGACAGCCGGGTTCGCCGCGCTGTAGGCGTCCTGCGGAATGGCGGGCAGGGCAGTGGGTTCGAACCAGGGGATATCTTCCAGGATTAAGCACGCAACGAGCTCAGGGTGTGCGGCGGCAAACTGCGCGGCGGTCAGGGCGCCCAGGGAATGCCCCAGCAGCGCGAGCTTCTGCAGGCCAAGCCCGGTAATCAGGTCCGTCAGGTCCTGTTCCAGGTCTATGTCCGCGCCAGGGGTCAGGCGGTCGGAATTTCCGTGCCCCAGCATGTCCGGCATAATCAGGTCGTAAGCAGTCTCCAGACTTGCGGCGAGTTCGAACCAGGTGGAGCTGTCCTCCGTAAAGCCGTGCAGCAGGATCAGCGGGGGCAGCTTAGCGCCGGTGCGAACGTACGCCAGTTTGTGCCCCCGGGTAAGGTATTCGCCTTCCGTCCAGTTTTCCGCAGGCATAGACCTCCTTCAGTTAACACTCACTATGTCCGCAAGTATAGCACTTGCGGCAGCCTTCTTCGTTTATCAGGGTGGCCTGGCCGCATTCGGGGCACAGCTCTCCTATCGACTTAACGCCTTTCCTGTCCTCCATAAAGGGCAGCGGTTCGCCTGGCAGTGGCTCAGGCTCTTCTTCCTTCTCCCAGTGGCGTTGGAAAAGGTACTCGTCAAGCGCCTTGGCAATCCCATCCGGCAGAGAACGCACGCGGTTGGGCCCGAAACCAAGCGACCTGCCGCCGCCAATGCCAGCCAACTGCTCCATGACAATTTTCAGGCGTTCGCGCGGTTCAATTGAAGAGGCGATGCGCAGCACGTAGGAGATGAGGCGCCCCAGCGCCTCGGAATGCGCTGCTGTTTCTGAGCCGGCTTTGGCTGTGTTGATGAAAACTTCAAAGGGTTGGTCGCCCCCGTTCTCGTTAATGGTGATGAAGGCTTTCCCAAGCGGGGTTTCGATGCTGTAGGTATAGCCCTTGAGAATGCGGGGACGCGGTTTTTTGGCGTCTTTCCAGAAACTTGGTTGTGTGACCACCGCGTCGCCGTAAGTTTCGGGTTTCTCTTCAGCTGCGGCTTGCCTGGCTTGCATTGTGGCCTTGGTTTCCAACACCACTTTCTCGCGCGAGCCGGTGATATAGACCGTGATGCCCTTGCAGCCCAGTTTCCACGCCTCGAGGAAGGTGTCGGCGACTTCCTGTTCACTGGCGCCGGCCGGGAAGTTGATGGTCTTGCTCAGGCTGTTATCCACAAAGCGCTGCAAAGCTGCCTGCAGACGGATATGTTCGTGGGCATGGATATCCGCGGAGACGACATACACGCTGCGCAATTCTTCGGGCAGCAGCGCGATTTGCTGGCAGCTGCCCGCTTCGATCACCTCGCGGATAATCTCTTCTTTTTGCTCAGGACTGAATTCGGCTTTGTCCAGCGCAGACTGGAAGAGCGGGCTGGCGTAATTCAGGGTCAGGTCCCGACCGTGATCATTGACGTGCCGGACGTAGGCCAGCGCGAAGACAGGCTCGCAGCCGTAGCCTTCGCAGCCGGCAACCGTGCCGATGGTGCCAGTGGGAGCGATCGTTGTTTGGGCGGCGTTGCGGATGCCGTGCTGATGGATGCCTTCAAAGACCAACTGCCAATCTACTGCCGGCCGGCCCCAATCGCGCGTGTAGGGGAACAAGGGCTCAGGGGCAGACCAGGTCAGGTTTTCGGGGTCATAAATGCTGCCTTTGATAGCAGGGAAGGGGCCGTGCTCTTTCGCCATTGCGATACTGGTGAGCATGCAGTGGTAGCGGATGAATTCCATCACCTGCCCGGCGAATTCAAGCGATTCTTCGGAGCCGTAGCGCACGCCGGCATGGTACATCAGGTCAGCCAGGCCCATAATCCCTAACCCGATACGGCGGGCATTCAGCGCGGACTGCCGTAGTTCCGGCACCGCCGGCACGTAAGCGTTTTTATCCACCACATGGTCCAGAAAACGGGTAGCCAGAATCGTGGATTCGCGCAGTTTTTCCCAGTCCACTTTTCCGTCGGGGGCAAGGTGGCAGGCCAGGTTAACCGAGCCGAGGCAGCAATTTTCGTAGGGTCCGAGCCATTGCTCGCCGCAAGGATTAGTGGCTTCCAGGTCGTACAGGTGCGGGACAGGGTTGGAGCGGTTGGCCGCGTCCAGGAAGAGCGCGCCCGGTTCACCGTTGTGATGCGCCTGGGCGACAAACTTCTTGAACAATTCGCGCGCGCTGACGGTTTTGTAGGTGCGGATCGGCAGCCCGGCGCGTTCGGCGGCTTCCAGAGTGCCGGAGAAGGTCTTATAAGCCGGGGTGCTCACATCCGGAAAGCGCAGCTCCCATGGAGAATCTTCCTCGACAGCGCGCATGAAGGCGTCTGTGATTGCGATGGAGATATTGAAGTTGGTAATTGCGTTTTCGTTCGTTTTGCAGCTGATGAATTCTTCAATATCGGGATGATCAACACGCAGGATACCCATATTGGCGCCGCGGCGCGTCCCGCCCTGGGCAATTTCGCCGAAGGCATTATCGTAGACTTTCAGGAAGCCTACAGGCCCGGTAGCCTGCCCGGAAGAGGTCTTGACTATCGCGCCTTTGGGGCGGATGCGCGAAAAGTTGAATCCATTTCCGCCGCCGGTTTGCTGGATGAGGGCTGCGTTGCGCAGGGTGGTGAAAATTCCGTCCGAAGCCCGGCCCATATCATCGGAAATTGGCAGCACAAAGCAGGCAGCCAGCTGCCCAAGCGGTGTGCCGGCGCCGGTGAAGGTGGGGGAGTTGGGAAAGAACGACTTCGAAACCAGCAGGCGGTAAAAAGCCTTGGCGGTCTCGAGGGGCGCCGCTTCTGCTTCCACGTCCGCGATGTGCCAGGCAATCCGCCAGAACATCTCCTCAACGCTCTCCACCGGCTCGCCATCTTCACCTCTGCGCAGATAACGCTTCGCGAGAATTTGGCGGGAATTTTCGCTTAGCGTGATGGCGGGCAAGTCAGGTGGGACTGGGGGGGTGGGCAAAAGACCCGCGGGCGGGGTAGCTGAGTGTTCCATTGGACGTCCTTATTTCGTTTCTTCGGAAAGCAAATGGTCAATTTCATTACGGACGGTATGCAGGTCATCCATCCGCAAATAGACAATGGCATAACGCACATAGGCGATATGGTCCAGCTCTTTCAGGCCTTTGATGGCGAGATCGCCGACGATGCGGGAGTTAATTTCGGGGCGTCCCTTTTTCTGCAGTTCTGCCTCGATGGAGCTGGCCAATTGCTCCAGAGCCGCGGCGGAGACTGGCCGTTTGGCGCAGGCGATGCGCAGGCCTTGCACCAGCTTCTCACGGCTAAATTCTTCGCGCGTGCCGTCCCGTTTGATTAACATCGGAGTGGCGAGGATGGCACGTTCCATGGTACTGAAGCGCTGATGACAGGAGGCGCATTCTCTGCGCCGGCGGATGCCGCCGTGCGAATCTTTGGTTGTGTCAATGACCCTTGAATCGGGAAATTGACAAAATGGGCAATTCATCGCGTCTCCTTTGCTCGAGTACCCCAATATATGGCGGTGTGGAAAGTTATCTCCCCCACCTGTCTGGTGTTGACATTTTAGCACGCTTTTTGCACGGGAGCAAGAAAAGGGACGGCGATTATCTTAAAAAATGTAAGACTTTAAGGTTAGCCATTTTTGTTTGCCGGTTTGGGCGGAGCGCATCCAATACCGCTGGAAACCAGACAAAAATCAGGCGCTTTTCTCTCGTTGGAGGGGTGAATGAGACAGAATTTTCGGGAATTCCTGCCGAAAGCGAGGTAATGGCGCTTGTTAATAATTCACAACGAGGTATTAGCGCTGCTTCCCGGAAAGGATGGGGGATTTCCTCTGCGTTCAAGCTTGCCGGCTGGCTGATGTGGTTTTGGCATGCTGCCAGGTCCATTCGGCGTGTCTTTAGGGAAAAAAAGGAGCCGGCGGTCTTGCCTTCAGGCCCCAGCGGCTGCCGACTTGGAGTGTTGATTGTCGCTGTACGCGCATAGCGGCTTTCTCAGTGGCTGTGCTTGTGGGCAATCATTCAAGAGGGCTTTAACAGTCACTGCCTGGCATCCGCGTTTGGGTACGGGTGGGCAGGAAGCCCGGCATGCAGGCAAAAAACCCAACTCCCGTTGTTCCAGGCGCTGCGCAGCAAACGCGCAGACAAAAGCTCATAAGCCGGCTTGTTTCAGCTTCCTTCCTCCGGGTATCACCAGGGAAGAAGGAAGCTGTTTGCTGCAAGCCCAAGAGGAGGTCAGGCGAGCTTATCCGTTCGAACCGAGCTGCTGTTCGCGGCGCTTGCGCAGGAACGAAGGCACGTCGATATCCACGCCGGAAGCAAAGGAGTAATCTTCAACGGGCGCTTGCGCTTTGGGCGCAGGTTCCTGCCGCCTGGGGAATTCGGCAGCCGTTATCTTCTCCTGTTTTCTGGGGGCCGCGCTGTGAAAAAACGCGTTGTTCTCCACCTCTGCAGGAGTGGCGGCATGGTCAAATCCGGTGGCTATGACGGTGATGCGGACCTTATCGCCCATGGACTCATCGACCACGGCGCCGAAAATAAGGTTGACATCGGGGTGCGCGGTCTCTTTGATGATATCCGCTGCCTGGTAGACCTCATAGAGCGAGAAGTTTGAACCGCCGGTCATGTTGAAGATGATGCCGCGGGCTCCATTGATGGTCACATCCAGGAGTTGGCTGGAAATCGCCTGTCCGGCAGCAATCCTGGCGCGGTCCTCGCCTGAGGCCTCGCCAACCGCCATGAGCGCTGCACCGCCTTCGGACATAATCGTGCGCACATCGGCGAAGTCCAGGTTGATGAGACCGGGGACGGTAATCAGTTCCGAGATGCCCTGAATCCCCTGGCGCAGCACGTCATCGGCGATGCGGAAGGCATCCTGCAGGGCGACGTTCTTGGTGACAATCTGCAGCAGCCGGTCGTTGGGGATGACAATCAGGGTGTCCGCATGTTCCTTCAGGCGCATGGCGCCGTCTTCCGCGGCTTTCGAGCGGTGGTTGCCTTCAAAGCTGAACGGGCGGGTGACCACACCGATGGTAAGGGCGCCAATTTCCTTGGCAATCTGCGCTACGACGGGAGCAGCGCCGGTGCCGGTTCCACCGCCAAGACCCGCGGTGACGAAAACCATGTCACTGCCTTTTAACACTTCATACAGCTCTTCGGCGGATTCTTCCGCGGCTGCCTGCCCAATTTTGGGGTCGCCGCCGGCGCCGAGACCGCGCGTAGTTTTTTCGCCAATCCGAACGCGGGTGGGCGCGCTGGATTTCAGCAGCGCCTGCGCGTCGGTGTTGATGGCGATAAACTCAATCCCGGATAGACCTTCGGCAATCATGCGGTTGATGGCATTGCAGCCGCCGCCGCCGACGCCTACTACCTTAATTCTGGCATTTATTTCTGTCTGTTTCGCATCCATTTTATTTCTCCTCTTGACAAATAACTACGGTAACAATTTCCCAAACCAACTCTTTATCTTCTCCGCTTTGACATCGAGTGGTTTCCTGGTCTTTCCAGAATGCTCGCTGGCAATCTGGTTAGATTCACTCATCAAAATTGCCCACTGCAGCAGACCGACGCTGGTGGCAAAAGCCGGGGTGCTGATCTGATCGGTCAACCCCACCATTTTTTCCGGTTTTCCGATTCTGGCAGGCAGACCCGTGACGCGGGTGGCCAGCTTGCGGATGCCCGGCAGCAGACTGCCGCCGCCCGTCAGGACAAGGCCGGCAGGGAGCATCCCGTCGTAACCGGAGCGCTTGATTTCCTTGTGGACGAGCATAAAGATTTCCTCCACGCGCGCTTCGATAATATCGGTCAGTTCCCGGCGGGAGACTTTGCGGCTCTGCTCCGAGCCGAACGACACGATATTGAAGCTTTCGTCTTCGGGGATTTCCTCCAACACTGCGTAGCCGTGATGCAGTTTCACTTCTTCCGCCACTTCAACCGGCAGCCGGAGACCCTGGGCGATATCGGAGGTGACATGACCGCCGCCGACATTGAGCACATTCGTGTACCACACGTCCCCGTCGATGTAGATCGCCAGGTTGGTTGTACCGCCGCCCAGGTCCACCACCGCCACGCCCATGGCGCGCTCGGAATCCGAGAGGACCATCTCGCCGGCAGCCAGGGGATTGAGGACAAATTGCGAAACCTCGATGCCGGCCATCGAGACGCACTGACGCAGGTTTTCGACGGTGGAGGCGGAAGCGGTGATGATGTGCGCTTCCACTTCCATCCTGAAGCCGTGCATGCCGATAGGCTTGCGGATGCCGTTTTGCCCGTCAACCGTGAAGCCGCGCTGGATGACATGGATGATTTCCCGGTCATGGGGAACGGCTACCGCCTGGGCGGAATCCAGGGCGCGGTAGACGTCGTCCTGGTCAATCACCCGGCCGGAAATGCCCACGACGCCGCGGCTGTTCATGGAGGTGACATGCGAACCCGCCAGGCTCACCAGGGCGCTGTTGATTTCGTATCCGGAAGTGCGCTCAGCCTTTTCGATTGAACGCGCAATCGCCTGGGATGCGGAATTAATATCCACGACAGTCCCCCGGCGAATTCCCTGGGAAGGCTCAATGCCGACGCCCAGGATGCGCAGGTTCGTGCCGTTTTCCACGCGGGCCACCAGGGTGCAGATTTTTGAGGTTCCGATATCCAGTCCGACGACAATGGGTTCTTCCATCTTATTGCTCCAATCGATAATACGGTGCGTGTAAGTATTCGAGATTAATGAAAACAGGTTGCAAGTTTCTTTCCAGAAGGTACGCAACGATGACCTGGTACTCTGCCAGCTTCATATCGATATCCGCCGGGTCCGTGCCCAGGAAAACCTGCCAGCCCTGGGGGTCCTTCCACCCGACGCCGTTTTCAGCGTCGTAGAGGAGGGGCGTTCCGGCCGGGATTACCGCGCGCAGCTTGAGCACCATGTCCACAAAGTGCGGGTCAACCGAAGGGGCTGGTTCCACCGGCGCGGCTGCAGTTTCAGTCTCTGCCGCGGCTTCTGCCTGGGCTGCTTCCTGCACGGTCTGATAGCCCAATGGTCGGGGCGGTTCGCCGTTGGCATAGACCGCCAGCGGGATGCTTGCTTCGCCCCGGATGGGGAAGCTGTACCCTTTTTCGTCCACCCAAAAGAGCGGGCTGTCATTCTCGTACCAGGTGATGGCAGGGATGCGTTCGTTGACGGCGACGTTCACCACAGCCGGGAAGGTCACTGTTACTTGCGCGTAGTCGATATCCGGGAAGGACGCGGCAATTTCCTCACGGATTTGCTCCGGGCTTACCCTGATGATTGGCCTGCCTTCCAGGTCGATCGTCTCGAGGATTTCCTGCGCGGAAACGCGCACTGCGCCGCTGAGATTGATGCTGGAAACCTGGAAGGTAGGGGAGGAACTGACCAGATAGATGCCGATGCCTGCCAGAATTGCCAGCAGGGCGGAAGCAATGCGCCAGGAAAGCTTGAGCGCCGGCATGGCGGGGAGGCGAATTTCGGCGCCGGATTTATCGGTGGGCAGGTAGTACTTGCGGCGGCGCTGGGTATAGGCTGCCGAAGTTGGCCGCGCCATGTTCAGGTCCGACCGGCGGACTGTGACGCGCGCTGAACTTTCCGCGTTCCGTTTGGAATACTTTTCCGGCTGCGGAATTGGTTTGCGGCGCGCTGGCTCAATGCTGCGGCGCGCTCTCACCTGGTCCGCTCTGGTCAAATTCTCGTAACGGGGTGCCATCTTTGTTTCCTAATCCTCATACCTGCGTACGGTCTGATCCTGATCCGCCTTACGCTCCAACCCCAACGTGATCAGACGGTCCACCAGCTGCGGATACTCCAGTCCGGAGGCTTTCCAAAGCTTCGGATACATGCTGATACTGGTAAAGCCCGGCATGGTATTGATTTCGCTCAGGAAGAGTTCGCCAGTGTGCTTGTCCATCAAAAAATCCACGCGCGAAAGCCCCGCGCCGTCGACTGCCCGGTAGGCGCGCAAGGCGTATTCCTGGATTTTTTGGGTCATTTCGACGTCAAAGGGCGCGGGAATGATCGTCTCGGGGTCGCCGCTCAGGTATTTGTCCTTGTAGGTGTAAAAAACATCTTCGGGGACGATTTCACCGGGGACGGACACCAGCGGGTAATCGTTCCCAAGCACGCTGATTTCAATTTCGCGCGCGTCAATACCGCGTTCCACTAATATGCGCCGGTCAAAGCGCGCAGCTTTCAGCAGCGCCGCGCGCAATTCCTCGCGGCTGCCTGCCTTGCTGATGCCCACCGAGGAGCCGAGGTTGGCGGGCTTGATGAAGAGGGGATAGGCCGAAACCGCTTCTGCAAGCGCGATAACCTCTTCGAGGTAATCCGCGATTTGACTGCGGCTGAACACCTGGTAGGGCAGCACAGGAATGCCCGCGTTTTGCAGCAGGTCCTTGCAGACTGCCTTATCCATGCAGGCCGCCGAAGCCAGCACGCCTGCGCCGACGTACGCGACGTTCAGAATCTCAAATAAACCCTGAATAGTGCCGTCCTCCCCGAAGGTGCCGTGTAGAACCGGGAAAATGACATCCAATTCCGCAATCAGTTTCAGCTTTTCGTCTTCGCGCTGGTACAGCCCGACTTTTCCGTCCGTGCTCAGCAGGCTGACCTCCTGAAGGCTGCTGGTATCGCCATTTTCGAAGGCGCTCAGGGCGTTCTCTCCGCTCAGCCAGACGCCGTCCAGGGTGATGCCGATTTCGAACACATTGTACTTATCCAGGTCCAGCACCGAGCGGACCGAACGGGAGGACCTGAGCGATACGGCATGTTCCCCTGAGCGGCCGCCAAATACCAAAGCAAGATTATTCTTTTGCTGGTTCATCAAAATCACCTATCAGTTCAATTTCCAGTTCCAACTGCACGCCAAATTTCTTTTTCACGGTTTTTTGCGCCGTACGGATCAGCTTGAGATATTCCTGCGCGCTGGAATTGCCGTCATTTACTATAAAATTCGCGTGCAAGCCACTGAACTGGGCGTGACCGTCCGTCATGCCTTTCAGACCCGCCGCTTCAATCAGCCTGCCGGCATAATCTCCCGGAGGATTCTTAAAGGTCGAGCCGGTCGACGCGCCGGTGGGTTGGTTCGCCTGGCGCTTTTCGGACATTTCCAGCAGGGCCTTCCAGGCAGTTGCGCGTTCGCTGCGTTCGGCTTTCAGCCTCGCGGAAAGGATTAGCAGGTCTTTGGGCTCCCGCTTCAGGATGCTGCTGCGGTAGGAGAACATCAGTTCTTCCGCTGTCAGGGTCATTTCCCCTTCGCCTCGCACAAGCGCCTGGATGGAGACCAGCGACCTGGAAATATCTGAGCCGAACGCGCCCGCATTGCCGTACACTGCGCCGCCGACCGAACCCGGCACACTGCCTGCCCACTCCAGCCCGGAAAGCCCGCGCAGGGCGCTTTGGCGGGCGACATTGCTGAGGTTCGCGCCGCTTTCGGCATAAATGCTGGGCGGTTCCTCCTGGGTGTTGATGCGGATGTTGTGGCAGTGGTTTAGCAGCACGATGCCCTGATAACCGCTGTCGCTTACCAAAATATTGGAGCCGCTGCCAATGAGCTTGAAAGGTACGTCCAGGCTCCATAAGGCGTTCGCCGCGTCCCGCAGCTCGGCTATGGTGTTGACCGAGACCAGGCCCAGGGCGGGCCCACCCACGCGGGAGGTGGTGTAGTTCGCCATGCGCACGTTTTCCTGCAGACGCGCGCCGAAGAAGTCCTGAAGTTTTCGCATCGGGATGCTCATAAATCGACCTCCCCGCTCCGCCTCAGGATGCTTTCACGCAGGCTGGCGCAGATTTGCGGCCCTTTGCCGGCGGAAAGGAACACGACCACGTCATTCCCGGTCAGCTGCCTGCTGAGCGCCTCCACAAGCTCTGTGAAGTCCGGGATGTAGTCTGCTTTCTCAGCCGGCAGGGCGTCCACAATCGGTTGTGGGCTAAAGCCGTCGTCAGGCTCGCGCGCCGCGTAAATTTTGGTGATCATCACCTTGTCTGCCAGGTCCAGAGCTTGAGCGAATTCTTTCTGCAGGCTCTCGGTGCGGGAGAATGTATGCGGTTCCCACACCGCCCACAGCTTTTTGGTCGGGTAAAGCTCGCGCGCGGCACCGAGCGTGGCGCGCACCTGGGTGGGATGGTGACCGTAGTCATTAATCAAAACCTCACCGGCGCTTTCGAGCACGATGTCGAAGCGGCGTTCGGTGCCGGCAAAGCTTGCCAGCGCGGAGGCGCTCCCGGCCGCGCTGGCGCCCAGAGCGTCCACGACCGCGAGCGCGGCCGCGGCGTTCGCCACGTTGTGTTTGCCCGGCAGTCTCAAGGTAAACTGACCCAACACTTGCGCCTGGCGCTGGGATTTGCTGCGCCGCAGGCTGAAATGTGAAGCCCTGCCGTCCCAGACATAATCCTCAATGCGATAATCGCAGCCTTCATGGAAACCGTAAGTGAGCAGTTCGATATCTGTGCGCAGGTCCGCCTTTAGCAAACTGCGTACGCCCGGGTCGTCAGCGCATAGAATGCTCTTGCCCCCCGGTACGGTGCGGTTGATGAAATCCTTAAACGCGTCCAGATAATCCTGCGGGGTAGGGAAACAATCCGGGTGGTCGTATTCGATGTTGGTCACGACCGAAAGCGCGGGCGTCAGCCCCAGGAACATGCGGTCGTACTCGTCCGCCTCAATCACAAAGTGCCTGCCGATATCCCAACGGGCGTTGGTAGCGAGTTCTTTGATTTCCGCGCCGACGATGAAGCTGGGGTCGTAGGTCAGGGCGTCCAGCATGCAAATAAGCATGGCGGTAGTGGTGGTTTTGCCGTGTGAACCAGCCACCGCAATCGTTTCCTTGCCCCAGGTGAGCTCGGAGAGGAAGGCTTCGCGCTTAATCACGGGGATGCCGGCAGCGCGTGCCGCAGCGACCTCCGGATCGTCATCTCTGACAGCCGAGGAGCGCACAATCAGGTCAGCCTGCAGGGCAAGCCGCGGATCATGACCAAGCGCGACCCGGGCGCCGCGTTTGCTGACCATCTGAAAATAGGGAGACGCGGCCAGGTCGGAGCCGCTCACCTGGTAGCCCTTTTCGAGGAGTACCACGGCGATACCCGACATGCCTGTTCCGCCAATCCCAATCAGGTGCACGCGTTTCATCAGACAAAAGCTCCAATCAGAAGGAAAAACGCAATCACAACCATGTAGTACAAAATCGGTACATGCATGTATGTCGGGAAGGCGGACTCGAGGATTTTTGCGGCACTCTGTCCCAGTTCAGTCGCCAGATCCGGGGCAGTAATCGCCTTGAACGGATAGCCAGCATCCGCCATGTAGAACCACAGCGAGCTAACCAGGATATATCCGTTGATTCCACCCATCAGCCCCCCGGCGAGCATATCCCGGAAGGGTCCGCGTTGGAAGCGTACATTCTCGGCAAAGCGGCGCAGGTTGGGGGTCTGATAACCGGCAAGGGCGCAAACGACGATCACGATGGAATTAATCCAGAATCGTTTGGAACCGCTGGCATCTCCAAAAATGCGGGGAATGACCACTTCGATGGTGAAGAGCGCCAGAATAGAGGACGCGCACACCACGATTTCTTTGCCGAAACCGCGCATCGCGCCTATCAGAACGAATAAGGCGACCAGTACATAGAAGAGGACACTCAGGCTGATCATCTTTGGGGCTCCTGTTTCATGCTCCAGCCATCTCCAATAACAGTTCCGAAATGGCCAGGGCGGCGTCCGGGTTGGACAGCGCGCGCATCGCGGCGCTCATTTCAGCCAGACGCTGCGCGTCTGTCATTAGGTCCTTAATCGTGGCAAGCAGGTTGGCCTTCAGGTACCTGTCTTCCATCAGCACAGCCGCGCCGCGCTCCACCAGATAGTCTGCGTTGACTTTCTGGTATTTCCAGGCGTAAGGGTAAGGAACCAGAACAGCCGGCAGTCCGAAATAGGGATACTCGCCCAAGGTGGAAGCTCCGGCGCGCGAGACAACCAGATCCGCGCAAGCCATGGCGGCGCCGACCTCGTGCAGGTAGGGGAAGGCCTGATAGCGGGGGCCGAGCTGGTGGGTGTGCTTCTGGATTTCATCCCAGTCCAGGTGCCCGGTCAGGTGAATTACCTGATACTCGCGGGTTAGCTCAGCAGCGATTTCCATCACTGCCTGGTTGATGGAGCGCGCGCCGCTGCTGCCTCCCAAAAACAGGATGGTCTTTCGCTGGGGGTCAAAGCCAAAGTACGCCTGCGCCTCTGCTTTGGTCCATTTCTTAAGGTCTTCTCTTAACGGATAACCTGTCACCGTGATTTTCTCCTGATGTTTAAAATACCTGCGCGAATCTTCCACGCTGACCGCGATGCGGCTGGCGAAGCGTGCCAGTACCTTGAGCGCGAGCCCTGGTTCGATATCCGGAACAAAGAGGACTGAGCGCCGCCGGAGGCCGGCCACTGCCATTGGGATGGCCACGTAACCGCCGGTAAAGAACAGCACGTCCGGATTGAACTGCTTGAGCAGCCGGCGGGAGCTGTGGTAACCTCTCGCAAGGCGAAGGAGGTTGCCGGGCAGCTTCTTGAGCGATACGCCGTGTACACCCGCGGCAGGAACGGCTTTGAAAGGCAGGCCGGCGCGTTCGACCAGCGCCTTTTCCATGCCGCCTTCACTGCCGACCCAGAGCAGCTCGTGGGCATCATTCCTGAGGGTTTCCGAAACGGTTAGCGCCGGATACACTCCGCCGCCGGTCCCGCCTGCGCAAATCAACAATCGCACTGGTCTGGCTCCTTTCCGCAGATTCTTTTGCCACACCCTGCCTGGCAACATTCATTACAATCCCAAGGGAACTCATCGTCGCGAGCATGCTCGAACCGCCCGCGCTGATGAGGGGCAGGGCATTTCCCGTGAACGGGAACAAGCCCACAATCACGCTGACATTCATCAATGCCTCTAGGGCAATCCAACTGATAAGCCCGAAGCTGATCAGCGAACCAAGCTGGTCGGGAGCGCGTCGGGCGATGACCAGCCCACGCCAAAGCAGCAGCACATACAACGCCACCACCAGGAATGCGCCGACCAGGCCAGTCTCCTCGGCAATCACCGCGAAGATACTGTCGGTGTGGGGCAGGGGCAGGCCGGTGAACTTGGTGTCTGCTTCCCCGATGCCGACACCGAACAAGCCGCCTTTGATGATGGCCTCGTAGATGCGCTGGACGTGGTACGAGCTGCCGGTCAGGTCTTTAAGACCGCTCAGGTAGTCGCTGATACGCGCTTGTCCGGTGCGGGAAATCGAAACCACTACCGCGCCGATACCGACAACAAAGACCACGAAAATCAATAACTTTTTCAGGTCGCCGCCGGCCAGGAAGAAGAGCAGGATTCCGAGCAGCACCACGGTGGCAGCCGCGCTCAAATCCGGCTGGAGGACAATCATGCCGGCGGTGAGGCCGACGATAAAGAGCAGCGGCAGCAGCCCGTCCCCGAGCAGGTTCATCGTATCGCGGTGCGAGGACAGCCAGAAGGAAAGGTAAAGGATAATGCCGAGTTTGGCGAATTCCGAGGGTTGGAACGAGCCTTCGAACAGCGCCCGGCTGGAATTGAAGCGAATGTCGTTGCGGATAAGCACTGCCAGCAGCAGCACCAGGACCACACCGAGCGCGATGAGCACGAAAGGCCGGTAAAAGTGATAATCGAGGAAACTCAGGCCGACCGCCAACGCGATTCCGAGCAGGACCCACATGATTTGGCGGGTAAAGATGTAGGTCGGTTCTTTGCCCATGCGCAGCGAAGCATCCAGGCTGGTGGAATATACCATCAGCAGACCGATAACCAGCAAGCTGGCGACGATCAGCAGCAGCGGAACGTCGAACGGCAGTTTGGATGCGCTGTTTCTGCGCGCAGCCGGTTTCACAAATTCGTTGGTCACAGCGCGTTCACCCATTGTCTGAAGCACTCTCCTCGTTCCTCAAAGTCTTTGAAGGCGTCGTAACTGGTACCGCCTGGCGAAAGCAGGACGGTATCGCCTTCCCGCGCGAGCTCGGCGGCTTTCTGCACCGCGTCCTGCAGGCTCGCGCAGCGCGTGATGGACTGCAAGGTCTCGCCGGCTTTCACTTCCCCCAGCGCCTGGCTGATGAGCCCGGCGGCTTCGCCGAACAGGACGGCATGCCGCACGCGGCTGTGCACGTGTTCCGCCAGCTTTTCCCAGGGCAGGTCCTTATCCCGGCCGCCGAGCAGCAGTACGAGCGGACCTTCGAAGGACTGCAGCGCTGCCAGCGTGCGTTCCGGCGCGGTGGCAATCGAGTCGTTGTACCAGTCTGCTCCACGCACATTCCGTACAAATTCCAGCCGGTGCGGCACACCGCTGAATTCTTCTACAGCGCTCTGAATGGCCGGCAGCGCCAGCGAAGCGCCCGCGGCGGCCGCGCAGGCTGCCAGCACGTTGCTGATATTATGCTGACCGCGTAGTTGGATCCAGTCGAGAGGGAACATTTTCAGCTGCTGGCGGTCAATCTGCAGGTAGATGGAATCTTTATGGATATACGTTCCGTTCTGATTGCCTTCCGGGCGGTTGAAACCGAAGCTGATCAGGTCGCTTTTCAACTGCGCGGCAAGCGCCCAGGAGCCGGCGTCGTCGCGGTTCAAGACAGCCACATCACCCTGGTGCTGATAATTCAGGATGCGGGCCTTAGCTGCGCTGTAAGCCTGCATCGTTACATGCCGATCCAGGTGGTTCGGGGTGATATTGAGGACTACCGCCACCTGCGGTGATACAGTCATGAGCTCGAGTTGGAAGCTGGAAAGTTCCAGGATGACCAGGTCATCCGCGTGCATTTCCCCGACCTGCCCGATGAGGGGGTTGCCGATGTTCCCGCCGACCCAGGCACGGTGCGGGCTTTGCTTCATTTCGAAGTATTTACGCGCCATCAAACCCAACAGGGCGGTCGTGGTGGTCTTTCCGGCCGAACCAGTGATGCCGACGACCGGCGCGGGGCAGGCTTCCAGGAAAATCTGGGAATCGTTCGAGAGCTTAATGCCCCGGCGGACAGTTTCCTGCAGGAAAGGAATATTCAGCGGCACGCCGCCCGAGACGCAGACCAGGTCCGCGCCTTCGAGCAGTTCCAGCGGGTGGCTGCCCAGGCAGAGCTCCACGCCGGCATCCTTAAGCGTCAGCACGTCAGC
>DAONFX010000039.1:0-16868 GCA_035403825.1 Anaerolineaceae bacterium | reverse complement strand
CCTGGAGAAGCTTTTTGTAGGCCGGCTTGCGTTTTTCAAGCTGCCGGCTTTGTCAGGTTGACAAAGTGCTGCGAAGCAGAAAGACCGCAACCCGACCTACGAACAACTGGCAATTCATTCGTCATCGCGAGCGCAGCGCGGCGATCTCCCTATTGTCACATAGTGATCGTAAAATTCAATCCTCAGGGCGGATGAGAGTCTTTGACTAACCCTCATCAGTCCTGCTGTGCTCGCCCGCTTTGCCTCCGGCATGCGAGCAGCCCCAAAACAATCCGCCAAAGCCTATATTATCTATGGTATTTCCCTGTGCGCGGGCGTATACTTCTGGCGTTTCCAACATTCACGAGACTCCAAAGGAGTTCATATGCCATTCCTCACGAAACTACTTATCGCTTTGGGCGTCCTTGCGGTGCTGACCTTGATTTCCGGAATCCGCTTCATCCCCAACAACCGCATTGGAATTGTGGAAAAGCGCTTCGGGCGCCGCTCGCTTAAATCCGGCTTCATCGCCCTGCACGGCGAAGCGGGCTACCAACCCAACGTCCTGCGCGGCGGCCTGCACTTCCTGATGCCCATCCAATATCGGGTGCACATCGCCCCGCTGGTGACCATCGCCCAGGGCAAAATCGGTTACGTCTTCGCTCGCGACGGCGAACCGCTCAGCGCCATGCAGGTGCTGGCCTCCAACACGACCGCCAATAACTTCCAGGACGTGACGCACTTCCTGACGAACGGCGGGCAGCGCGGTCCACAGCGGCAAATCCTGCGTGAGGGTACCTACGCGGTTAACCTGGCGCAGTTCGTGGTCATCACCGAAGAGCGCGTCTACTACCTGGCTCTCAGCCGCGATGACCAGATAGTTATCGAGAACATGACCTCGGTCATCAAAGAACGCAGAGGCTTTACGCCCGTCGTCATCAAAGACCAGGACGACCTGATCGGCATTGTGACCGTGCACGACGGCCCCTCTCTGCCCTCGGGCGAGATTATCGCGCCCATTGTCGGCTCCGACCTGAACGACAGTGCCACCTATCACAACAATTTCCAGATGCCCGACCGCTTCATCGCTGCTTCCGGTCTGCGCGGCCGGCAGCTGCAGGTATTGGTGGAAGGCACCTACTACCTCAACCGCCTGTTTGCCACCGTGGAGATGATACACAAAACCATCGTTGAAGTCGGTTTTGTAGGCGTGGTGGTTTCTTACACCGGCAAAGTCAGCGAAGACCTCTCCGGTCTGGATTACCGCCACGGCGAGCTGGTCAGCAAAGGCAGCCGCGGCGTGTGGAGCGACCCACTCCTGCCTGGCAAGTACGCCTTCAACACCTATGCCGGCAAAGTGGTGATGGTTCCGACCACCAACATCATCCTCAAGTGGATTAAGTCCGAAGTCGGCTCGCACAACCTGGACGAGAACCTCTCCGAGGTCTCGCTCATCACCAAAGATGCCTTCGAGCCTTCCCTACCGCTTTCGGTGGTCATCCATATCGACTACCAGAAAGCCCCGTTGGTGGTGCAGCGCTTTGGCGACGTGAAGAAGCTGGTGGAGCAGACCCTCGACCCGATGGTTTCCGCCTACTTCAAGAACATCGGCCAGACCCGCACGCTGATCGAGCTCATCCACGAACGCAACGAAATCCAGCGCCAGTCCAGCCAGGAAATGAAAGATAAATTCCTGCATTACAACCTGGAATTAGAGGAAGTGCTGATTGGCACGCCGACCACGTCGGGTGAGGATAAGAATATGGAAATCATCCTCAACCAGCTGCGCGCGCGCCAAATCGCGGTGGAGCAAATCGAAACCTTCCAGCGCCAGCAAGTTGCCGCGCAGAAAGAACGCGAATTGCGCGAAGCCCAGGCGCGCGCCGACCAGCAGCGCAACGTGACCGAGTCCGAGGTGAGCATCACGGTGCTCTCCAACCAAGGCAAGGCCGATTACGCCCGCGCCGTCCAGCAAGCCGCCCAAATCCGCACGCTGGCGGAGGCGGAAGCTGAGAAAATCGCCCGCACCGGCATCGCCCAGGCTATCGCCACCGAAGAACAGGTTGCCGCGTACGGCGGCCCGCAGTTCCAGGTGACCCAGCAGGTCATGAACCGCTTTGCCGAAGCCGTGCAGCAGTCCCGCGTGGACGTGGTGCCGAGAGTGGTGGTGGGCGCTTCTGGCAGTGAAGGCGGCGCGACCGGCAGCAGCATCATGGAAGGCCTGCTCACGCTCCTGCTCTCCGACAAGCTGAACCTGGAAGTGAGCGCCGCCGCGCAGAAGCCGCGCAGCGAAGAGACCGAGCAGTTGAAAGCGGAAATCAAGCGCAGCCTGACCGAAAAGAAAGCGCCCGCGGAAGGCCAGGCGCCAGACACAAAGGGCTAAACCCCAGTGATTAGCAGAAAAAGGATTGGTTTTCGAACCAATCCTTTTTTTTGATTTATACCGGCACTTCGCCCTTTCTCAAAAGTCCCCACAGGCGGATGCCCGCGATTCAGGGCAGCGCGAGCGCCGCGCATTAGAGCAGCAGCCCGACCACCACGTTCATCTGCCCAGTGCCCTCGCCCACCCGGCCGGAGGCCAGCCCCAACCAGACAGCCGCCAATTGGCTGAACACAAGGAAGAAGACCGCCGCCGCGAAAGACCAAATGACCAGTTTCTATCCGTTTTTTGCGCGGAGAGCCGCACAAATCAGCAGCGCTCCCCCAACCAGGCAGACCGGCGCCAGTTCAGCGGGCAGCAGGTAATTCAGCAGGAGCTTACGGCTGCCAGGCAGTAAACTGAACGCGAGCGCGAACGGAGCCAATACCGGTACTCACACCAGGGCGCAACCGACCACAATCAGTATCCTGGTAAACACAGAACGGGCTTTCATAGGTCCTCCAATCCATAGATGAGAACCTTAAAACTTGTACCCCAGCGCTGAGAACCAGGGGGCGCTTTTCGGCCGACCTGTGTTGGGCCGCTGCTTGACGCAGACCCATAAAAGCGATAAACTTTTCAGTCGCCGGAAATTCGTCCGGTAACTACAAGGCGAGGGCAGCCCCAGGCGGGGTCAGAGGCGCCGAAAAGGAAAAATTAGCATGGCACAAGAAGAAGTAATCATCAAAGCAGAAAACAGAACCGTCAAGGGCAAACAGGTCAAAGCCCTGCGGCGCGCCGGATATCTTCCCGGCATCATCTACGGCCGTCACCTGGAAGCTCTCCCAATCCAGATGAACGCGCACGAAGCTTCGCTCAAACTGAGCAAACTGACCTCCTCCAGCCTGATCACCATCGATGTTGACGGCACGACCCATGCAGTCATCGTGCGCGACCGCCAGCGCGACCCTATCTACGGGCGCCTTATTCATATCGACTTCCTGGCGGTTTCCCTGACCGAAATTCTGCGCACCAGCGTTGAAATTGGTCTGGTCGGCGAGGCTCCGGTCTCGAAGCTGGCAGATGTGGTTATCCTGCACAACCTCTACGAACTGGAAATCGAATGTCTGCCGAAAGACCTCCCCTCCAAAATCGAGGTGGATCTTAGCGGTCTGAAGAGCGTGGATGACAGCATCACCGTCGCCGACCTCAAGCTTGGGGACAAAATCACAGTGCTGACCGATCCGGAAGAGGTGATTGTTTCTGTCAGCTACGCAGAGCAGGAAGCCCCCGCTGAAGGCGAAGCTGAGGCAGAGCCCGATGTGGTTGAAAAAGGCAAGAAAGAGACAGAAGAATAATTTGCTTCTGCCAGTGTCGGATACACACAAGGCTGCCGTTCTTATGGCAGCCTTGTTCAGTTAATCAGCTTAAGGAATTCCCTGGTCATCTGCGCGGTAGCGCCCCAGATTTTTTCGCCGTCATAAAGCTGATAGTAGCCAATCTCGTAGCTTTTGCCTTCATAGATGCGGGTGCTGGTATAGAAGTTGCCGGGGTTTGCCAGCCACGAAAGCGGCACGATAAACGCCCGCGCCACTTCCGCTTCTTGCAGTCGCAATGGATACGGCCAGGGAATAATGCCGACCACCGGCGTAACCAGAAAACGCGTAATAATGCCAATCGCGGACATGTCGCCCAACACGCGCACGTCCTCCGGGCGCAAGCCTACCTCTTCCCACGCTTCGCGCCGCGCGGTGGCAATCAAATCCTCATCTTCCACGTCCCAGCTTCCGCCAGGAAAAGCGACCTGACCTCCGTGGTTCATCAGGCTGCTGCTTCTGCGCGTGAAGAGCAGGTGCCACTCCCCCTCGTACCAAAGCAAAGGGACCAGCACCGCGGCAGGTTTGTACTCCCTGGGGTCAAAACTGCTGTCGGATTCATATTCCGCGTGCGGTTTGCCCCGCAAAGCAGCCAGCTTACGCGCCAGCACATCCGGTTCGATCGTCAATTCTTTCACGCTGGCTCACTGACCTCCCCGTCAAAGAGCTCATCGCTGGTTTCAAACACAGAGCGTCCAAAAATCAGGAAGCCAGTATGGGCGACCATCCGATCCGTCGGGCGCAGCCTTTCCCAATCGGTCTTAAAATACCGCAGCAGGATTTCACAAACTTCCACGAAGGCAAACTGTTGATTCTTTAGCGTTTGCAGGCAGCGGGAAACCTGGTTGACAGTCGGCACGAGGATGCCCAGGTAACCGCCGCCCTTCAGGCTGGCTTTTGCCTGCCCGATGTAATCGTACGGATTTGGCAAATCCAGAAAGAGGGCGTCCACGTCCCGTTCGGCAAATCCCTCCGCGGCGTCTCCCAGTTTGAAGTCGACCCGGTTTTCGAAGCCCACCCGGCTGAGGTTGGAGCGCGCCAGCGCTTGCACTTCCGGCTTGCGTTCGTAAGATATCACCTTACCCGTTTCCCCCACCATATAGGCGAAGGCGGTGGTAAGCCCGCCGGAGCCCGTTCCCGCTTCCAAAACGCGCTTGCCGGGGCCTACGCCCATCACCAGCAGGATGTAGCCGATATCTTTCGGGTAGAGGATTTGGGTTGTGCGTTTGGTCTCGCGGATGAGATCCGCCAGGCCGGGCTGAAACAAATAAAAGGGGCTGCCGGTGTGCGATTGCAGGCGCGCCCCCCAGGGTTGTCCGATTACGGCGTCGTGCCGGATTACTCCGCGGTGGGTCTGCAGCACCTCGCCGGCTTTCAGGCGCAGGATGTGGCTTTTATAACCGGCGCCCTGCAGCTGCACCAGGTCGCCGTCCTGAGCGAGAGCGCTCATACGGGTTTACCAATCTGGCTGAACCAATGCGCAAGGAACAGGAATATGAGGGAGCCCAGCAGCCCGGGGCCGAGATGCAGCTCGCCAACGTCCAGGATGTGCAGGTCCAATGCGTTGGCTGCCAGGTGCCCCAGCCAGAAGCCTGCCCAACTTGCAAGCAGATACAGGATTAACTTTCCCAGACCGCCGTCCCGCCAGAGGTGAAACAGAGCCGCCGCCAGCGTGGCGAACAGAAAACCATATAGAACAAGTGAAAGAATCATGCCTATCCTCACAAGAGGCCGTCAGCGCAAAGGGAGCGTTTCCCCCGGATAAGCGCAGGCGGACCCCAAGTCTGTAGTATTTTAACCTTTAAATCATAACACACTTGGCGCGCTGCCAGATTTCCAGGCTCGAGCGCGCTCCCAGGCCACAGGACTGCGCCGTGCAAATACTCCCCTCGGATTGTGCCTATCCTTTTCTGCGGTTTGCCCCGGCCTGAAGGTATAATTTCTGCCGGAAGGAATACGAATGTTCGCCGATACGCACTGCCATCTCGATTTTGACGCTTATGATGCCGACCGCGCAGAGGTCATTCTGCGCGCGCGGCAGGCTGGCCTGGCTTTCCTTGTCAATCCCTCCGTGGACCTGCCTTCCGCGCAGGCAGTGCGGAAGCTGACCGCGGACTACCCCGGCTATCTCTTCGCGGCAGTTGGCATCCACCCTAATTTCAGCGCCGGCTGCGAGAAGGACCAAATCAGCCGCCTGGAGGAGTTAGCTGCCGGGCCGGAGGTCGTTGCCATCGGGGAAATTGGTTTGGATTACTACCGGGACTACAGCCCGCCCGCACAACAGCGCTGCAGCTTCCTCTGGCAGTTGGAGCTGGCTGCCCTTCTGGAACTGCCCGTCATCATTCACGACCGGGATGCTTCGCAGGACTTGCTGCCAATCCTGAAGGACTGGCACGGCGCGCTGCCGCCACAGACCCCCATCAAGCGGCGTCCTGGTGTGATGCACGCCTACAGCGGCAGCGCGGAGCAAGCCCGGGCTCTGGCGGAACTCGGCTTTTGTTTTGGACTCGGCGGACCTGTCACCTATCAGAACGCGCAGGAGCGCCGTTGGGTGGCAGCACAAATTCCGCTTGGGAACATCCTGCTGGAAACGGACGCGCCCTTCCTCACCCCACACCCCCACAGGGGGAAACGCAACGAACCCGCCTACATCCCCCTCATCGCGGAAACCATAGCGGCGCTGCACGGCATCAGCGCAGCCGAACTGGGCGAAATCACGACAGCAAACGCAGCCGGGTTATTTGGTCTGAGAGATAAGCCCGAAACCAGCTTCCGGGCGGCAGCTTAGGCCTTTTCTTTTTCCGTCAGTTTATATTCCGGCACAAAAGTTTGCGTGTTCATCGGCGGGCGCACGTAATTATCATCCGCCTGCCGCGGGGGCAGCACAATCGGCTCCGGGGTCAGGTCTTCGTATGGAATCTTAGAAAGCAGGTGGCTGATGCAGCTCAGACGTGCCAGCTCCTTATTATCCGAGTTGACCACATACCAGGGCGATTGTTTGGTGTCGGTGTAGCGGAACATCTCGTCCTTGGCCTTGGAGTATTCCACCCATTTTGTCCGGGATGCCAAATCCATCGGGCTCAGTTTCCAGCGCCGGGTAATATCATTGATGCGCGCCTGGAAACGGCGTTCCTGTTCCTCGTTGCTGACGGAAAACCAGTACTTAATCAGGATGATACCTGAGCGGATGAGCATATTCTCGAACTCAGGCACCGAGCGGAAGAATTCGCGCACCTCTTCTTCTGTGCAAAAGCCCATGACGCGCTCCACGCCGGCGCGGTTGTACCAACTGCGGTCAAAAAGAACCATCTCACCGGCTGCCGGCAGGTGCTGTACGTAGCGCTGGAAGTACCACTGCGATTTTTCCCGTTCAGTCGGCGTTGCCAGCGCAACGATGCGCACAATGCGGGGGTTCAGCTTCTCGGTGATGCGCTTGATGGTGCCGCCCTTGCCTGCCGCGTCACGCCCCTCGAACAGCACGACCACCTTGAGCCCTTTTTCCTTAATCCAGCCTTGCATCTTGACCAGCTCTACCTGCAGCTTTTCAAGCTCCCTCTCATACTCTTTTGTGGAAAGCTTCCCCTGCGGAATGGACACTGCCGGGGTTTGTTCAGTTTTTCCTTCCGGTTTTTCCTTCGCGGATTTTTTGTCTTTCCCCTTTTCCTCTGATTTCCCATTATGTTTTGCCATAGAAGCCTCTCCTTACCAAGAAACGGAACAAATATGCCGAAAAATCATATGGATGATGTTAATCGCTGTGTTAATAATTATACATAGGTTTTGCGGCCGCGCCGGCAAAAATAAGAACTGAAAAACGCGGCGGCAACCAAAAAAACTTAGCTTGTGGGAACCCCCGTTTTGGAAACGACCTGAAACGCGAACCAAGTCGAAGGGGAGGCAGCCACCAAGGATCGATTCCAGGCATGCAGCCCCAAGGTCCAGACACAAATGATCCGCTAAATTTAATCTTTACCCAGCCTATGTCCGCTAGCGCTCAATCGGCCTTCCCCGCCAGGTTTTCGCGCCGGTAATCCACAAAGCGGTACCCCACGCCCCTCTCCGTCAGAATATAGCGCGGATTAGCAGGGTCCTTTTCAATCTTTTTCCGCAGGTAATTGATGTACAGGCGCACGTAATGGGGTTCGTCCTCGTACTCGTAGCCCCACACCTTGCTCAGAATTTGGTCGTGAGTGAGCACCCAACCGGCGTTTTTCACCAGGTGGTAAAGCAAGCGGTATTCGGTCGGACGAAGCTGCACCAGCTCGCCGTCCACCCAGACCTCGTGGCGGTCAAAATCAATCTGAAGGCGCCCGTCCACGTCAATCTTGCCTGTGTCGGTCTGGTCGGAAAAGCTGCCGCGGCGCAGCACCGCGCGGATGCGGCTGGTCAACTCGCGCGGGCTGAAAGGCTTGGTGACGTAATCATCAGCGCCCAGTTCAAGTCCGCGCACCTTGTCGTTCTCCTCACCCTTGGCGGTGAGCATTATCACGGGCGTGCTGACGACCTCCCGAATCATGCGCAGCACCTGAAAGCCGTCCAAATCAGGCATCATCACGTCCAGAAGCACCAGGTCCGGCAGCACCGCGCGCAGCCTGTCCATCGCCTGCGCGCCGTTATTGGCTTCAAAAACCTCGAATCCGTCATGCTCAAGGTTGAGCCGGATGAGCTTGACCAGACCTTTCTCATCATCAACCACCAAAATCCGGTTTTTTTTGGGCGTCGCGTCCATTTCCTTCCCTTTCCTTCAAGAAATTTTCACTACAAGTACAGAGATGTTATCGCTGCCGCCGGCTTTGTTTGCCATCGTAATCAGGCTTTGCACGCTGGCTTGTGCGGACTGTCCTTTTTCCAAAGTCTTTAAAATTTTTTCCTCAGGTACCAGCCCCCATAATCCATCCGAACACAGCAGCAAGGTGCAGGGCTCTTTTAGCTCCCGGAAGCCGAGGTCAGCTTTGAAGCTGTCCCCCTGACCGACCGCCCGGAAAAGCTGGTTGCGCAGGGGGCTGCTCCGGGCTTCTTCCGCCGTAATCTGGCCCAGGTCGACCAACCTGCGCACGACACTGTGGTCCCTGGTCAGGGTTTCCAGACCCGCGCGCGGGGTGTAGTGGTAAATGCGGCTGTCGCCCACATGCGCGAAATAAAGCCCGCTGTTGATTACCAGCGCCGCACTCAGGGTGGTTCCACCACCCGGAACGGCGCTAAGTACCGCTTCCTGGGCAGCTTGCGCCGCGGATTGTAATATTTCCTGGACTTCCGGCGTGGAGGGCAGGCCTGAGCCCTGCTGAAGTCGGGGAAAAAGCTGCTGCCGCAAGAAATTTACCAGCGCTGCCACTGCCGTGCTGCTGGCGACCTCACCGTTTTCGTGTCCGCCCATTCCATCCGCCACGACAAACAGTCCGTACGAAACCTGAAGTTCAGGCCTCAGGCTGCGCGCATGCACAGCGAAAACGACGTCTTCGTTCTGTTTCCGCACTTTGCCGATGGACACTTCAGCATGGCTCTCGATGACGGGCAGAGAGGACCTCTTCCTTTCTGTTTTTGCTCCCGGGTCGGATTGCTTTGTGTTCTTTACGCTCTTCTTTTGCTCAAAAGCCGCCACTCTAGAATACTCCTCTGCTGTGCCGCAGCCGCGCTTACGGCGTTGGGGTGGCTGTTTCCACCAGGCTCAAAAAGGACTCAGCGGACCAGCCGGTGCGGTTGGCGTCATAGGATGCCTTCAACTGCCACCACACGTAACCGTCCTTTTCCACCGGTCCGCCAATAACCAGAAAGACCTCTTCATCCATCGCCATAAAATGGATATCGGCGTCGGTGCCGGGTTCCGCGCGCATGCGCAGGCCTGCGCCGCCTGTGCCGGTTACCTTTACGTAAGCGCCAACCCCAATCGTTCCTGGCGGAAGCAACGGCGCAGCGGTTTGCGTCGCCGCGGCTGGCTCCAGGGTGGCAGGCAGTGTGGGAGTATGGGTCGGTGCGGGAATCATCGTCAGCGCGGCAGTTGGGATTTCCTGCTGCGTTGGAGTTTCCGGTCGGGTCAGACGGAACAGCAGATAAACCAGACCGAGGATGGCCGCAGCCAAAAAGATTGCCGCTAAAATCGAAAGCGGATGAATTCCGGAGCGGGTTGGTTTGGTTTCCATACGGACCTCACTTTGCGGGTTATCCCCTGTTTTCCTCAGCCCCGCGTTTATCCTGCGCCTTTAAAAAGTCCTCCAGCACATGGAAGAATTCACCGGGACGGTCAAAATGCGGCATTCCTCGCGACTGCCGGATGCGCCGGACCGACCAGTTGGCATGAGCCCGGGCAGTCGGGAGCAGCATGGCAAAACTTCTGCCCGGTTCACTGTCATAGACCACCAACACGGCCTGGGTCAACGTGTCATATACTTTTTCCCGCACATCGCGCACGGATAATCTGCCGCTGGCAAACACCATTGGCGCGAAGTGCGCGCCAGGCTGATGTGCGCTGGCGTATGCGATGCTGACCAATTCCTCCGGGACGTCGGCTTCAAAGCGTTGGCGATAGTACAGGCTCAGCCGCGGCCGGCTCGAGAGGATATCGAACAGCGGCAGGCTCCACAGCGGCACCGCCAGAAGCGTATAAAGAAGATCCGCGGGATTTGCTTTCCCGATTTTCTCGCTGAGACTGCCTACCTGCGGCATCTCAAAGCCAGTCGGCGATAGCAGGATAAGCGAGCGAATCAAACCGGGGTTTGCCTGGGCTGCCAGCGCTGCAAATTCTGCGGAAAGGCCCTGGGCTATCACATCAGCAGGTTCGCCCACTTGCTCGCGGATGAACTCGGTCAGCGCGGCCTGGTACATACTTGGGCGATAAGGTCGGTCGCTGCGCTCTGAGCCGCCAAAACCCGGCAAATCCAGCGCGTAAACCGGACGCTGGGAGCGGAAGGCGTTGAAGATCTGGGCGATGTCGTGCGAGCCGGCGGCAGCGTGGATGCCGTGTAGGATCACCAGCGGTCGTCCGCTGCTGCGTGTATCGGCGGTAAAGTGCAGTTTTCCGGCGGTCGGAGCCTCAAAGCTGCCCTGCTCTGCCTCCAACACGCCTTTTACCCTGGCGTGATGGTCGATATACCTGCGGCTGTAGAGTATCCAGGCCGCTGAGGTTAATACTCCGGCTGTCACCAGTCCGGATATGCCTCGGGGCAGGAATCCGCGCTTTTTCTTTCTTTTTTCTTTCATGAAACACTCCAGACGATTAACTGTTAATTCCATTATAAATGACTTTCGCGGACATCCAAAATCCGCAGTCCGTACATTCTGTGGAAGTAAGGTCCCCCGATTCTGGTAGAATCAAGCTGATGAAAACGAAAACCCGCCGCTCGAGGGTCGATCCGCTGCGCTGGTTGATTGGTGGATTTGGCCTCTTTTTTTTACTTTTCAGCCTGTACATACTGCTCAAAGATTACACTGCCTACAGAGCCTCTTCCCGGCTGTATCCAGGCGGCGTAAGCGTGGCGCAAATTCCAATCGGCGGTCTGACGCGCGAACAAGCGGAACAACGCCTGACGGAAGCCTTTTCCGCGCCAGTGGAACTGCGTTACAGCGGGGCAAGGATGCAGTTCGCGCCCGCGGAGCTCGGCTTCTCGCTCAACGCGGCAGCTTCGCTCGACCAAGTAGACCAGCAAATCCCGCGCGGCGCTTGGTGGCGGCACCTGTGGGGCCAGAGCTCCCCGGCTTACACGCAGGACTTCCCGCTCCAGGCCAGCCTGGACGCGGCCGCAGCGCGCGCTTTCCTGGTTAACACAGTCCAGCCGCGCTACGACCAGACCGCCAGCGAAGCCCTGCCCATCCTTTACAGCACCAATTACACTCTCGGGCAGTCCGGTTACGCGCTTGACCTGAACGGCGCGCTGGCCGCGCTGGAACCCGCGCTCTTTTCCGCTTCTGACCGTACAGTCGACCTGCCCATCCGGGAAACGCCGGCGCCCGGCCTGAACCCCCGCAACCTGGAAGTCTTTCTGCGCCAGACCATCCTTCTGGACGGCTTTGACGGGCTGGTGGAAATTTATCTACAGCCGCTCGGCGGGCAAGAAGCGCTGCACTTTGCTGTCCGCGACAACCAGACGGTCGCCCCCGACGTCGCTTATTCCGCTGCCAGCACCATCAAAATCCCGATTATGAGCTCCGTCCTGAAACATCTGGAGGAACCCACTCCCGATACCGCGCGCTACTGGATGGAACGGATGATCATCCATTCGGAGAATCCCCCGAGTGACGCGTTGATGCGCACCTACCTGGACGAAAACCTCGGTCCGCTGATTGTGACCGAGGATATGCGGACGCTGGGCTATCAGAACACCTTCCTGGCCGGTTACTTCTACGCCGGCGCTCCGCTCCTTCAGCGCTTCATCACCCCTGCCAATTCCCGTACGGATGTGTATCTGGATCCGGATTTCTACAACCAGACTGTGCCTTCCGAGATTGGCGACTTGCTCGCGCGCATATACCGCTGCGCGCACGCCGCCAGCGCCCAGGACGCGCTCTTTGACGGGCAGGTGAGCCAGGCGGAATGCCAGACTATGCTGGACCTGCTCGGTCAGAACAAAATCGGGGCGTTGATTGAAGCCGGGCTGCCGCCGCAAGCCTCGGTCGCGCACAAACACGGCTGGACCTCTGACCTGGACGGGCTGCTCCACACCATGAGCGACGCCGGCCTCGTCTCCACCCCGGGTGGGGATTACGTGCTCATCATCTTTGTTAATTCCGAAAAACAGCTTGTTTTTGACGAAGGCAACTGGCTTTTTGCACGCCTTTCACAAGTCATTTATAATGCCTATAATCTGCAGCAGCAGGCAGCCTGGTTGCCTGGAAATTAGGCCGGGTTCATAACCCCTGCGGCATAGGACGCTGACCATGAGAGTCATCCTGACCCACGAGCAAGCCGATTTAGATGCATTGGCTTCCCTTCTGGGCGCCCATCTTCTGGACAAGGACGCTTATGCCCTGCTGCCCCGCCAGATTAACCGCAACGGTCAGGCCTTCCTCCAAAAATTCCAACAGGAACTGGGCTTTAACACGGTCAGCGACCTCCCGGGCGAATCAATCACCCAGGTGACGCTGGTGGATACCCAATCGCTGATCACTCTGAAAGGCTTCTCGGCGCGTACGCACGTGAGCGTGATAGACCACCACCCGCGCAAGGCGCATACCGATCCCGAATGGGCAGTAGAGCTGCATGAAACCGGCGCTTGCACGACCGTTTTGGTCGAAAAGCTCCAGAAGGCCCAAACCCCGTTCTCAGCCTCCCAGGCGACCCTACTATTACTGGGAATTTATGAGGATACCGGTTCGCTCAGTTACGCCATGACCACCCCCAGGGACCTGCTTGCGGCAGCTTTCCTGCTGGAGCACGGCGCGGATCTGAGCACGGCGTCGCGCTACCTGAACCCCCCACTTTCCAACGCGCAGATGCTCTTATACGACCGTCTGATGAAAGACATCACCGCGCATAAAATCCACGATTTCACCATCCTGGTGGCTAAAGCCAATGCGCTGGATATCCAGGACGAAATTTCGACCGTGGCGCACCATATGCGCGAATTCCTGAACCCGGACGGATTGGTGCTCTTGGTTTCCACCCGCCAGGGCATCCGGCTGGTGGCGCGCTCTACGACCGATGAGATTGACATGGCGCAGTTGGCGCACCGCTTTGGGGGCGGCGGGCACAAACGCGCTGCTTCTGCCTTAATCCGCTCAGAAAGCCGCCCGACGCCGAACGAAGTGCCCGTTTTCTGGAAGAAAACCTACCAGTATGTGGTCGAGATGCTTCCGGAAATTGTACATCCCTCCATGCGCGTACAACAAATCATGTCCCGCAAGCCGCTCTTGGTCTCCCCGGACATGCCGGTGGAAACCGTCGCCGACCTGATGAAGCGCTACGGCTTTGAAGGTTACCCGGTAATCGAAGAGGGTAAGGTCGTCGGTCTGATTACCCGCCGCAATGTGGACCGCGCGCTGAGCCACCGGATGATGGCCAACGCCGGCATCCTGATGGACGCGGGCACGGTTTACGTTACCCCGGGCGACACCCTGGATTACCTCCAGGAAGTTATGGCCTCCAGCGGCTGGGGGCAGGTGCCCGTGTTGGACCCGGAAAGCGGCGAAATCATAGGGATTGTGACGCGCACGGATTTGATAAACACGCACGCGCTGCAAAACAATATTCCCAACCAGGATGAAATGGTGCGCCGCCTGCACAATGCTATCCCTTATCCGCGCCAAATCCTGCTGCAGGCGGTCGCGCGGCTGGCGGGCAAACTGAACATGCAGGCTTATATCGTCGGCGGTTTTGTGCGCGACTTACTGCTCAAGCAGCCCAGCCAGGATTTTGATATTGTCGTGGAAGGCGACGCGAATGTGTTCGTGGCCAAACTGGTGGAAATCTACGGCGGCAGAGCCGTCACGCATTCGCGCTTTGGCACAGCCAAGTGGATAATCGGCGACGAGCGCGAAGCCCTGGCGCAGAAACTGCTGCCGGACCAACCGATGGACTTTCAGGCTCTGCCCCAGCATCTGGACTTAATCACCGCGCGGACGGAGTTCTACGAGCGCCCGGCTGCCCTGCCCACCGTCGAGCGCAGTGGCATCAAGATGGACTTACACCGCCGCGATTTCACCATCAACACCATGGCGCTGCGCCTGGACGCGCCTTACTACGGCAAACTGTACGATTTCTGGGGCGGCTATCACGACCTTCAGAACCATATTATCCGGGTGCTGCACGCGCTTTCCTTCGTGGATGACGCCACGCGCATCCTGCGGGCTATCCGTTTCTCCACCAGGTTTGATTTCAGGATGGACCCCAGAACGCTCAGCCTGCTGAGCTCCAGCCTGTCCCTCCTGAATGAGATTTCAGGATCAAGGCTGCGGCATGAATTGGATTTGATTCTGCTCGAGTTCAACGTCGGCACTGCCCTGAGAGCAATGGACCGCCTGAGCGTCCTCGAGGTAATCAACCCGAACCTGAACTGGAACCCCGCCCTGGAGGCACGCATCGCGTTTCTGAATCAGCCGGCCGCCCAAGCCGAATGGAAAACAGAAACCCACGAGAACCAGTTGAACTTGCGGCAGGTGTTGGGCTATTGCTACTGGCTGGAAGACCTTTCACCGGAGCAGCTCGAGCAGGTTAGCGCGCGGCTGCGCATCCCCGCCCGGGTTACCAGCGCCATCAGCGATACGGCGAAACTGCGGAGGCTGCTGCCGGAGCTTGGCGCCCTGAAGCCAAGCCAGGTCGTGAACGCGCTCAAGGGCATCTCCCCCCTGGCGCTGACCGCGGTCTATCAGAGCACAGAAGACCCTGCCCTGCGCGAGCCGCTGCGCCTGTATCAGACGCGCTACCTGGATGTCAAACCGCTGCACAGCGGCGACGACCTGCGCGCGCGAGGGCTTCCGCCTTCCCCGGAATTTCAGAGAATCCTGAACGCTCTCCGGGATGCCTGGCTGGACGGCAGTGTGTCCTCCCCCGAGGAAGAAGACGCGCTGCTGGAACAACTCCTCAACGCAACATGAGTTCCCACCCCGCAGTGGCAAGCACTTTCCAGCTTCCGGACGGTGAAGAAATTCTCATCCGCCCAATCCGTGAAGCTGACCTCCCGGCGCTGGAATGGGAAGGCGAATACCGGCACTTCAGAAAGCTCTACGCTGAACATTTCGAAGCCTTCCGGGCGGGCACCGCGCTGATTTACGTTGCCGAGACTCGCGCTGGCGTGATGATCGGGCAGATATTTATCCAGCTCTACTCCCGCAACAAAGAAGCCGCCGACGGGATACACAGGGCGTATTTGTTTTCTTTCCGGATTAAGCCCTCCCACCGCAGCATGGGTCTGGGCACTTATATGCTCAGGTTTGTGGAAGACCAACTGCTTATGCGCGGCTACACCACAATACGCCTGAATGTGGCACAGGACAACACCCGGGCGCGCGCGTTGTACGAACGCTGCGGCTATCAGGTGATTGGCTACAGCTCGGGCGTATGGCAGTATCAGGATGACCAAGGCGAGTGGCAGACCATGCACGAACCCGCCTGGAAAATGTCCAAACGTTTGCGCTGATGCGCGAGGTTTTCGCGAGCAATACGCCGCTCTACGGGCATCATCCGGCATTCTTAAAAGAAAGACCGGCCGCATAATGGCCGGTCTGAATTTCAAACGAAGGATGTCACTCTTCCTGTTCTGGCAGGTCTTCTTCCTCAGCTGGCTCAGCTGCCGACTCTTCCTCCGCGGGCTTGGAGGCCTTGTTTTCATCGATCCAGCGCAGCATGGTGGCGCGCATTTCGGCATAATCCGCGTCCGGGAACAGTTTGGTAATCGCGAACAGCCGTCTTCCGCGCGTGGTCGAGACGTAGGTTCCATTCTTGACGTCTTCAATCCCAGTAATATCCGTCTTCGAGAGCTTCAGGTCCGGATATTTCGGCTGGTGCAGCACCAACCCGTCTTCCGTAACCGTAAATGTATATTCTTCCCATAGGGATTTGCGCTGCTGATACGCCCGCCAGCCGGAATAGACGAACAGGGCGGCTATCAGGGGAATCATCCAGACCAGAGACTTCATGCTTTCGCGGTTCCAGTTGATACCCACGGAGAGCGCGGCCATTACCAGGAAGGTGATGCCGTATACCAGGATGAGCGTCTTCTTTTGGGCGGGTAATTTTGCCGGGTCGAGTTTATAAGTTTTCATCGATTCTCCTTAAGTCTTTACCGTTTGATTATACTCTCTATCATGGAAGAATCATTCCCGGCAATTCGGGCAGGTTCACTGGAAAAGGTTTTCAAGGCGATCAGGGGATTGATAAAGGATCAAGAAAGATTTTCCCAACTCTTCTTAGATTGCCAAAGAGACGAAAATATTATGGCGAACAAGCCTACGAACAGCCTTTCGCCTCTTACGCCCCTACCCCAGCGAACTCAATTTATCCATTGATCCTGATCAGCGATCTCTGGGACGGGGGGTTGAGCTTTGATAGAAAGAGGCGTATTCTATCAAACGTTGTTCCCTTCCCCAGCGGATTGATTGCGCCACAAAAACACTTGCCGGAGGGGAGGGGTCAGGGTTAGGATACCTGTGGTGCATTATGGAGAATGAGGCTGCAAAACCAGATCATCCTGAGAGTCAAGTTTTTTTCAATATCCTCCTGCTATTTT
>DAONFX010000038.1:0-17030 GCA_035403825.1 Anaerolineaceae bacterium | reverse complement strand
AAAATCAGGAATATTTTATTTGTAAGCAGTCCCAAGCCAGCAAAAAGCGCCGAGAGAGCTAAATCGTTGGCCTGGTGTTTTTGCAAGCCGCTGAATAGGAAATACAGCGCAGCGCAAGCCAACGGCAGCACCAGCCCGGAACCGAGCAGCGCACGGGTTTGGATGATTTGCCAGAAAGATATCCCCAGCAACAAAGCCGCCGTCAAACCTACCCAGCGGTCAAAAAGGTCCGCAGCCAAGCGATAGATGAAATACAGCGCCGCGAGGTTCGCCAGCGCGTAAGCGGCCTTAAGCTCCACAAAACCTGTCTGCCCGCCCGCGGCGAAGCTGAACAGCGCGCCCCACAGGTATTGGAGCGGTTCGCTCACCAGGTTGCGCGAATGCAACAGCACGGCATTCCCTGAGAGCACGTCCCGCACACTGTAGATATGGTCCACCTCACCGCTGACCAATTCCGGCGGCACTGCTTTGAGATGGGCGAACGAAAACCATGCGACCACGGCGCTGACCAGTAGCAGCATAAAGAACCAGGCGCGCTCTTCTTTCAGCAGTTTCTGAATTCGCAGGTTTAAGGGGGCGCGCGCTGTTTTGTCCCTGGCGGCTTTGTTCCAGAACGCAAGCAAGACAGCAGTTACTGCCGCCGCCCAGCAGAGTGTGGCAGTAAGCGTGAAGCGCTGCGAGCGAAACAGAAAGAAGGCTGCAGCGCCAAGCGCAAGGCCGGGAAAAAGCAGCCATGTTTTGCCAGTGAAAAACTGCCAGGGTTCTGGCGAACCTGAGTTGAGCGGAAGCTTCCACTCCTTTGCCCGCAAACCCAGCAACAGACAGGCAGCCGCTGCGGCAAAAAAAAGCAGGCTGAAGAGCGCCATGCGGTTGACGGCAAATAACTGGGCAATAAGAGCGAGCAAAACCGCGCCAGTGGAAAACCAGGGAAAATTTACCGCGTCCCTCACCGCTGCTGCAGCGCTTTCGGTGGAGGGCTCCTGGTCCTCTTCCGCAGCCGCCGCGCCGACACTACCCTGCCCCTGCCCGGCACCACGCGCCAGCAGTGATTTCAGGTACTCGAGGATTGTAATTTCGGTCTCGTCAGACGCAGGTCGGTTTTCCATCTTGCCCAATCCTATTGCGAAGAAACAGGATGCGTTTTGTTTGTCGTATTTTAGCCCGGAAAGCGCCTATCTGGCAAATTCAGGCGGAAACCAGGCGTACAGGTAGCCAATTTCCTTATGCACAGGGTTGGCGGATAAACGCACCTCAAAGCCGGCCTGCCGCAAAAATCCCGCCAATTCATGATGGTTTTGACTTTCGTCCAGGTCATGGTATTCCATAACAATTCTCCTGACGGCGCCAAGGGTCTTCGCGTTGGCGGAGAACAGGATGGGGTACTCCGCCCCTTCGCAGTCCATTTTCAGCAGGTCGACGCCTTGCGGCGCGTATTTTTCCAGCAGCTGGTCGAGCGTAAGCACCGGAACGCCCTGACCGCTCCCGAGCTCCGCTTCCGAGAAGCGGGTCTGAGCCTGCAAGGGTTCGCCATTGACGGCGTCCAGCGTCATCATACCGGGCTGGCTCCATACGCCGGCGAGTACAGCCTGCACATTCCGGATGGAATTCAACTTCAGATTTTCTTGCAGCAGGGAGAATGACTGCGGGTTCGGTTCGAACGCGACCACCTTCCCTCGTGCCGCCTGCTGAGCGGCAAAGATGGTGAACTCCCCAATAGCGGCGCCGATATCCACAAGCGTCCAATCCGCCTGAATTTCGGTGCCGTACCGTGTGTAGAAGCGGTCTAAAAAAGTCTCTTTCACGGACCAGGCATCCATCCGGCTGCGCACCAGTATGCGGGCATCTTGCCGGCGCAGACGCAGAACCACGGGCTCCTGTCCTGTTTTACGCAGGAACAAGCGCGCCGCTTTGCCCCAATCGCGAAAACCGAAAGCCATTTCGAGCAGCGACCAGCCGTAATACGACCATTTCCGCAGGAAGCTCATGAGCCTTTCCTCGCGGCGAAAAAGGTGCAGGTGCCGTCCTCACACAAGGGATTGTCCAGCAGCGGGCGCAGGCGCTTGTAGCGCAAGAAAGGATTTCTACGCTTGGGGAATAACACCCATTTGCCGAAGAGCTTCTTCCACAGCAAATTGGGCAGACCTGCGGCATGCCCGCGTTCGAGCATTCTCATAGCCTTGACCTGGAAATAATTCCAATGCTCCACCTGCGCGAAGCCCGCTTTATGGAGCCGCGCGACCCATACCTCGGGTTTATCCAGGTTATGATGCCGGGCAATGCGGTTGAAAAACAACGAATATCTTTCCGCCAAGCCCCGCATCCCGAGCTTGCTCAGCACTGCGCAGCCCCACAAATCGCTCTTAAAGCGCTGGTTTGGCACTGTGAAGTAGAAAACTCCATCCGGCGTTAGCGCGCGGCTGACTTCGTCCAGCACCGGCTGCACATCGGGGATGTGCTCAAGCACGGAGTTACTTATGGCGCATGGGAATTTCGCGTCACCTACTGGCAGCGCGGCGCCTTCTGCCTGCACCAGCATACGGTAGCCCCCCAGAGCCGCGGCTTCCCGAATTGGTTCATACCAGGGGTCCACACCCAGGCTGTTCGCGTCGCTTCCGAGCGCCGCCGCGAAGTTGCCGTCCCCCGCGCCAATATCCAGGATGGGAGCCCGCAGCTCGAATCGGGCGTACAGACTGTGCTCCACAGCGCGCAGCATACCTCGAAAGTACGGCAGGGTGGAAAGATGCTTCCAGGCGATTTCGTCCAGCAAGGCGGGATCTAAACGCGTTTTCATGCCAGCAGCGTCTCGAGCAGCGCATGATAGCGGAGCGCCGCCTGGTTTATCCCAAAAGATTCGAGGTACTTTGCCGGGGCGGCATACGCGTGCGGACCTTCCGTCAGCACGGAACAAATCGCATCCGCCAGCGCAGAGGAATCGCGCGGCGGGACGATGCGCCCCATTCCGGTTTTCAGGACCGGCTGGCGCACTCCCGGTAAATCCGACGCGACTACGGGCGTGCCCTGCAGCATGGCTTCAATTTGCACGATGCCAAACGATTCCGTGCTGTTCAGGCTGGAAAACACCAGTAAATCGCAAGCGCCAAAAAACGCCCGGAATTCTTCATCGCTCAGGTATCCGACCGAATGCCAGCGCTCGCCCAGCGGCTTCGCCATTTCCTCAATGCGTGCCTGGTATTGTTCTTCCCCTATGACGCCTTTCCAGGTTCCGGCATGCAGGATGCGCGCGGTTGGGAAACGCTGCAGGATTTGCGGCATGGCTTCAATCAGGTATTCATAGCCTTTTTCCGCCGCGGCTCTGCCGGCCAGCCCGAGGACGCGTTCGCCTTCTGCGATGCCGCGCTTCTGCTTAAAGCGCTGAATGTCCGCCGGGTCGGCCTTGATCATCTCAACCGGCGGGTGCACTTCCCGAATTTTCGGCAGGTGCGGCTGCAGCCAGCGCGAATTCCGGGCGTAATCCAGCGAGTTTTGCACGATGAGGTCAGCCATATCCAACACCCGCGCGCTCAAGGACTGCGTGACCAAGCCGGCCAGACGGTTAAACCAGCCTCCTTGGAGATCCAGGTCGCAGTGGTAGGTCACAATTATGGGTTTCGCCTGCCTTTTGGCTTCACGCGCCAAGGATATCGCTTCGAACTGCGGAAGGTGCAGGTTGACCGCGTCCGCCCAGCTTATCCATTCCCGCGCGGTTTTCATCAGCCCCGGCATCAACACGCCTTTGGAAAGGCGCCAGCGTACTGGTTGACGCACCACCCTAAAGCCTTGTAAGGACTCTTCCAGGGGCAGCTCTGCTTGGTGCTGGGAGGTGAGTACCACCACTTCGTGCCCGAGTGAGACCAAACCCTGAGCCAGCCGGTGCGCATAAACCGACAAACCCGAGGAATACGGCGTGAAGTAGGTGGAGGATATCAGCACTTTCATCCGGCTTTTTCCTGCTGCTGTTTCCAGCTCAGCGCTTTCTTGCTGAGTTTGCCAAGGCTGTCGCCCAGCAGGTAAATTCCGAGCATACCCAACAAACTTGTAACCAGGAACTGCACCGCGTGCAAAATCAGCGCGATAACCAGCGCCGTCGATTGGTCCACGCCCAAAACGCTGAAGGCGGCGACATTGGCGGCTTCGTAGACACCCATGCTGGCCGGCGCGGTGGGGAGCGCGTTTGCGAACGCGCTGCCCGAAGTCACGAATATTCCCCACCACCATTGGCTTTGCGGAATGAGCGCGCGCGTTAGGACCCATACTTCTGCCATCGAGCTTGCCCAACTGGCAGCCAGCAGCAGGAGCGCCGCGAAGAAACGCCCCGGCCGCAGCAAGATTCGGAAGCCTTCCAGAAAGTTCATCGCGCGGGGAAGCAGCCCAAGCAATCGCGGTTTTTCCGCCCAGCGCGCGCTGAGGGAATCAGAAATGCGCTGTTTGTTTTTCGCAGCCAGCGCGGCGCCCAGCATCCCAACCACGGTCAGCGCCAGGATAACAATTGCCAGCGTCTTCACAGATTGGCTGGTAACGACCAGGGGCAGGCTGACCAGAAAGAAAAACGCTGCCAGAAAGAAATCGAGCACCCGTTCCGTCACGATGCTGGCAAATACCGATAAAAAGCCGGCCTTGCCTCGGCCTGCCAACAGCGCGGCGCGCCCGAATTCCCCCAGCTTGAGCGGGAGCACGTTGTTCAGCAGGTAGCCGGCGTTCACCCCATAAAACGCTTCCTTGAAAGTGAACCCGCCTTCCAGCAGAAAATACCAGCACACGACGCGCAAGACCAGGCTCAAAGCAAACAGCCCCAGCACCAGCAGCAGGTTAGACAGGGATATCCGCGCGAAAGCCTCGCCTACCTGGGAAAAATCAATCTCCCTTCCAACAAAATAAACTGCCGCTGCGGTGACAAGAAGCGGCAGCAGCCATCGTAAGAAATCCGCCGACCGGCGCTTTTCATCCTGCTGCGGCATCAGTTCTCCAGTTTAAGGATAGCCATAAACGCTTCCTGTGGGATCTCTACGCTCCCGACCATTTTCATGCGCTTTTTGCCTTTTTTCTGCTTTTCCAGCAGCTTTTTCTTGCGGGTGATATCGCCCCCGTAGCATTTCGCCAGAACGTCTTTGCGCATTGCCTTGACGTTCGCGCGCGAGATGACCCTGCCCTGCGAGTAGGCTTGAATCGGGATGACGAACAGCTGCTGCGGGATGATTTCTTTCAGCTTGCTTACCAACGCCTGCCCTTTATGGTAGGCGTCGTCTTTATGTACAATCGCGGTCAGCGCGTCCACTTTTTCCTCGTTCAGCAGGAATTCCAGCTTGACGAGATTGCCTGCCCGGTACTCGAGGAATTGATAGTCCATGGAAGCATAGCCGCGCGTGCCGGACTTGAGCAAGTCAAAGAAGTCCACGATAATTTCCGAAAGCGGAATTTCAAAGTTCAACTGGACGCGATTGGCCGACGGATATTCTTCGGAGATGTATACGCCCCGTTTGCGCCGCACCAGGTCCATCACCACACCGTAGTACTCGGTCGGGGAAAAAACGTTCAGTTCCATCCAGGGTTCGCGGATTTCGGTAATCAGGCCTTCATCCGGCAGGTCCGCCGGGGAGTCTACGATAATGGTGTTCCCGTTAGTAAGCTGGACTTCGTATTCAACGGAAGGCGCGGTAAAGACCACATCCAGGTTGTATTCCCGCTCCAGCCGCTCCTGGATAATTTCCATGTGGAACAATCCCAAAAAGCCGCAGCGGAAACCGAAGTTCAGCGCTTCGCTGGTTTCCGGTTCATATACCAGCGAGGCATCATTCAGCTGCAGTTTTTCCAGCGCTTCTTTAAGATTGGGATAATCCTCCCCTTCAGTCGGGTACACGCCGGCATAGACCATTGGTTTGGCCTGGCGGTAGCCTGGCAGCGCGTGTTCCGCCGGGTGAACAGCGTTGGTAATCGTATCGCCAACCCTGCATTCCGACACGGTTTTGAGCCCGGTAGCGACATAACCAACGTCACCCGCTTCGAGTTTATCAATCGGAAAGAGGTTCGGCGAGAAAATGCCAATTTCGACAGGCTGAACGCGGATTCCATTCGCCATCATCATAACTTTATCCCCGCTGGTCAGATGGCCGTTGAAAACGCGCACATAAGCAATGACGCCTTTATAAGAATCATAGTGGGAGTCAAAAATCAGCGCGCGCAGCGGAGCGTCGATATCCCGCGTAGGCGCCGGGATTTTTTGGGCAATCGCTTCCAATACCAGCTCGACGTTCAGGCCGGTTTTCGCGCTGATGGGAATAATTTCGTCCCCGGTCACTCCCAGGAGGTTAGTGAGGTCCTTTTTGACCGCCTCCACTTGCGCGCTGGGCAGGTCAATCTTGTTGATTACCGGAATGATGACCAGGTTGGCGTCCAGGGCAAGGTAGAGGTTGGCGAGCGTTTGGGCTTCGATGCCCTGGGTGGCATCCACCACCAACACCGCGCCTTCGCAAGCATACAGCGCGCGGCTGACTTCATAGTTAAAATCCACGTGCCCCGGGGTATCAATCAAGTTGAATTCGTAATCCTGGGCGTCGCGGCTGTGGTAAATCATCCTGACCGCGGAGGCTTTGATGGTAACGCCTTTTTCCCGCTCTAAATCCATTGTATCGAGCACTTGCTCGGTCATATCGCGGTCCGAAATAGTGCCGGTAAGCTGCAGCATCCGATCCGCCAGAGTGGATTTGCCGTGATCTACATGCGCGATGATACAAAAATTGCGGATTTTTTCCATAGGCGCATTGAGTATAATCGATTTCTTCAGCTGATTTCTGAGGGGATTACCCGCGCAATCGCCTCGTCCGTATCGAGGCAGTCTCCGCCGCAGCCCAATCGCAGCCACAACAAAAATTCTTTATTCCCGTCCGAACCGTTAATCGGCGAAGTTATCAGTCCCGCCGGCACGTAGCCCAGCGCCTGCGCTTGCGTCAGGACATGCCGCAGTACGCGGGCGTGGATGGCTCTATCCCGGATGACCCCGCGGTTTTTCTTCACTTCTTCCATGCCGGCCTCAAACTGCGGCTTTACCAGCGCAATCACATCGCCTGGTTTCCCCTCAAACCAGCCCCGGACCGCAGGCAATATGAAGTCCAGTGAGATGAAAGATACATCGATGGTGACCAGTTCAGGGATTTTTGGCAGGCGGCTCAGGTGGCGGGCGTTGGTGCGGTCCATCACCACGATGAGAGGATGGTTGCGCAGGCTGGTGTGCAGTTCGTCCTGCCCGACGTCAATCGCGAAAACTTTGCTTGCGCCGCGCTGCAGCAGGCAGTCCGTAAACCCTCCCGTGGACGTGCCGACGTCCGCGCATACTTTGGCCAGAGGGCTGACCTTGAAGCTGTCCAGGGCGGCTTTCAGTTTTGCCCCCGCCCGGGAAACAAATTCGGGCTGCGCCAGCAGCGCCACCGAACAATCCGGCTGGACAAGCTGCGAGGCTTTCACCGCGATTGAGCCGTTCACCTTGATAAGACCTTCGTCGATGGCTCTTTGGGCTCTGGTGCGGGTTTCCGCCAGCCCCAGGTTTACCAGGTGTTGGTCCAGTCTAATCCTCTTCATGCTTCTATTGTATCCGCTTATGCCAGCGGTGCGAATCGATAAGCCCGGGCAGCAGAACAAAGCAAGACTGTCTTGAAATAGCAAAATAGAAATGCTCTCGTGATGATTGGGAGCTTTGAAAACTTCATTCGATACCCCCGTGTTTTTACAAAGGAATAAAAATACCGTGACACAAGGTAGCAGCAGCGATTCCTCTCGTCCCCCACTTCCCAGCGAACGAAAATTAACCAATACTTCTCAGGAACGCTCGCTGGAACGGGGAGTTGATCTTGGACAGCGGGAGCCGCCGTCCATCAACCGTTTCCCTTCTCCAGCGGCGCGGCCAAGGCAAAATAGATCCGCTTGCCGCCGGGGAAGAGGCAGGGTTTGGGAAAGCATAAAACATGATAGAAAAGAAGAAACAAAGCGGTTCGTTACGAGGAAAAACCCGTCCGGATGACTCATCCACGAATTAGGACATTTCTATTTAGCCCTGACATCGAAAAGCCTTTTGTTGCTTTGTGATAAGATAATTCCCGTGAACGCTTATCTGGAAACCTTGCGTCCAAAGCAATGGATCAAGAACCTGGTAATTTTCGCGGGTTTGGTCTTCGACCGGCAGCTGCTGGATTTGGAGCCGCTGCTGCGTGTACTTGCCGCGGTGGTCCTGTTTTGCCTGGTTTCCGGGCTCACCTACACGATCAACGACATTCTGGACGTGGAAGCAGACCGCTTGCATCCTCAGAAGAAGAATCGCCCGATTGCCAGCGGCAGATTGAGCCTGCGCAGCGCCCGCATTTTTGCGGTAATTCTGGTTCTGCTCAGCTTCCCGGCGGCGTTCGCGCTCTCAGTGAAATTTGGAATGATCTGCCTGGTTTATACCGCGTTAATGCTTTCATACTCCAAGTGGCTGAAGAAGTTCATCCTGATTGACGTGATGGTCATAGCCCTCGGTTTTGTGCTGCGGGTGGCAGCCGGTGTGATTGTAATCAAGGTCAACTACTTTTCCCCGTGGTTGTTCGTCCTCACAACCCTGCTCGCGTTATATCTTGGATTTGGCAAGCGCCTGTCAGAAATCAAGCTGCTGGAAGATCAAGCTGGCGAACACCGCAAGGTTTTGTACGGATACACAGTACCGCTGCTCAATAACCTGCTTGTGGTCATTCTGAGCGGCATCCTCATCACCTACTGCCTGTATACCTTTTCATCCCACCCGGATGGAACAAACACCTTGATGATGTTCACAATCCCATTCGTTTTGTACGGGATTTTCCGGTACATGGTCATCCTGCAGAACAGCAGCCTGGCTTCCTCGCCAGAGGAAGTACTCCTGAATGACCGCCCGCTGCAAATCACCGTTCTGTTATGGGCTTTGTCCGTCGTGGTTATTCTCTACTTCTTTTTCTAAGGAGAACAAATGCCGGCAATTGCTGCAAGCGCTTGCGCGAAATTGATTTTATTAGGCGAGCACGCTGTAGTGTATGGCGAACCCGCTCTGGCAATTCCCTTTTCCGGATTACGGGCCCGCGCCGCAGTGGAAGCCTGGATTGGCGCTCCCTCGGGCAGGATTCACGTCTTTGCGCGCGAGCTGGACCTGGATGATGAATGGTCCGCGCTGCCAGAAAACAACCTCATCCGCAGCGCGCTCAGCCTGGTGCTGACCGAACTGGAAATCGAACGCCTGCCCACCTGTAAATTGCAGCTCAACTGCGAGATTCCCATTTCAGGCGGCTTAGGCGCCAGCGCCGCGCTGGCTGTGGCTGTGATGCGCGCTTTTTCTGCCTTTCTTGGTCATCCGCTCAATACGGAACGGTTGAACGCGCTGGCCTACAAGTCTGAAACCTTGATGCACGGCACGCCCTCCGGCATTGACAACACCGTGGTCGTTTACGAACAGCCGATTATTTTTGCCAGGGACCGCGGTTTTGCGGTCATCCGTCCTGCCGGGGATTTGCATTTCCTGGTAGCAGACAGCGGCGTGAAGAAAGCCACCGCTCAGACGGTCAGTCAGTTAGCGCAAGACTACACGCAAAACCCGGGGGGTATCGGGCCAATTCTTCGCGACATAGGTCAGCTGAGCATGGAAGGCGTGTACGCGCTGAACCAGGGGGATTTGCCCGCTCTGGGCGAGGCTCTGAACGCCAACCAGGAACTGCTTTCGCGCTTGAACCTCTCCTGCCCGGAGCTGGATGCGCTGGTTTTCGCCGCGCGGAAAGCTGGCGCCTTAGGAGCCAAATTAACCGGCGGCGGAAAAGGCGGGCACATGCTTGCCCTGGTGCAGCCTGAAGCGCTGGACCAGGTGCGGGCTGCCTTGCTGCAAGCCGGCGCGCCGCACGTCTACCAAACCCTGCTCAAGCAGGAGCCCCGGCATGCTTGATACCAACCTCAATCCTGATTTGATTTTCATCAAATTGGGCGGGTCGCTCATCACGGATAAAGACCGCGCCGAGACCGCTGACTTTGCGATGTTGGCGGACTTGCTGGCGGAAATCTCCCGGATACGCGGAAAGCACCCAAACCTGAAGCTGCTGTTAGGGCACGGCTCGGGTTCATTCGGGCACCACGCCGCCCGCCTGGCAGGCACGCGCAACGGTGTCTTTACCCCCGCGGACTGGCAGGGTTATCAGAAGGTGTGGGCCAGTGCGCGCCGACTGAACCAAATCGTGGTTGAAGCCTGCCTGCAAGCGCAGCTGCCGGTACTTTCTTTCCCACCCTCCGCGTCTGTGGTGACAGACCAGCACGAAATTCAGTCTTGGGAGCTTGCCCCGCTCCGGAGCGCACTATCCAACGGGCTGATTCCCCTGGTATACGGCGACGTCGTGATCGACCGGGCGCTTGGTGGAACAATTTTTTCCACCGAAGACTTATTCTTTCACCTCGCGCTTGTCCTCAAACCCGCCAAAATCCTGCTGGCAGGCGAAGAAGAGGCGGTTTTCGCGGACTTTCCGCTTAATCAGCAGCCGCTACCTTTTCTCAGCAAAGACGCTGATAACGCCGACTTCCTGCAGGGTTCCGCCAGCCTGGACGTTACCGGCGGGATGCTGAGCAAAGTGCAGTTGATGCAAAGCCTGTGCAGGCGGCTGCCCGGCATGAAAGCAGTAATTTTCTCCGGAAGGAAGCCCCGCAATCTGGCAGATTGCCTGGATGGAATGATCATCGGAACCACAATTGGCTGATGAGCGCTTTGTACACCGACTCCACGATGCTATCTCCGCTTGCCCGCTATAATGGTGGCAATGCTATGCGCTTGAGCGCGGAAACGGATAATGACCTATGATTTACACCCGGCAGCAGCTGGAAGAAACCGAAAATCAGACTCTGGCGCCCTACGCCGTGCACAGTAAAGACTCGAAAGGCCGCGTCTACCCGGAAGAAGAAGCGGACTTCCGCACTCGTTTCCAGCGGGACCGGGAACGCATTCTGCACACCACCGCCTTCCGCCGCCTGGAATACAAGACCCAGGTTTTTATCAACCACGAAGGCGATTATTACCGCACGCGCCTGACGCATTCCCTGGAGGTCGCCCAAATTGGACGCTCAGTTGCCCGGTCGCTCGGCGCCAACGAGGACCTGGTGGAAACGATCTGCCTGGCGCATGACCTGGGGCACCCGCCTTTCGGGCACTCAGGGGAGGCAGCCCTTGCCCGTCTGATGCGGGATTACGGCGGTTTTAACCATAACCAGCAGTCCCTGCGCATCGTTACCACGCTGGAAAACCGCTACCCGGATTTTCCCGGCTTAAATCTGAGTTGGGAAGTCGTGGAAGGCATGGTCAAACACGAAACCGACTACGACATCGCGGACGCAAAAGATTACAACCCCGAGCTGCGCGGGCACCTGGAAGCGCAAATCGCCAACGTAGCGGACGAACTGGCCTATACCTCCCACGACCTGGATGACGGCTTGCGCTCCGGGATGATCACGCCCACCCAGTTGGACGGTATCGCCATTTGGGAGATTATCAACGAGAGTATCGGACGCCGCAAAACGGAGAGCCTGGACGAACTCTCCCGCCATCAGATTATCCGCCGCCTGATTAACTTCGAAGTTACCGACCTGATCCAATCCATTGACCGCTATCTGCGCAAGAGCAATGTCAAATCCGTCCTGGAAATCCAGAAACTGCCGTATAATGTGGTGGGATTCAGCGAGGATATGTACCGCCGCAACCGGGAACTGAAAGATTTCCTGTTCGCGAACCTTTACCGGCATTTCCGAGTGGTGCGCATGTCCGCGAAAGCGGAAAAGATTATCACGGAACTTTTCGGGATCTATCAAAAAATGCCTGCCACGCTGCCGGCTGGCGTTCAGGACCTGGTACCGGAACGCGGGCTGGAAAGGACTATCTGCGATTACATCGCCGGGATGACCGATCGCTTTGCCATCGATGAATATAAACGTCTGTTTGAAGCGGACGTATTACCTTAGAAAGCAGAACCAAACTTTTATGAAGAATCCACTCATCATCACCAAAACAGGGAAAGCCAAACTGGAGGCAGAACTGGCAGAGTTGAAAGGACCCCGCCGACAGGATATTTCACGCCGGCTGAAGAGCGCAATCGAGATGGGCGACCTTTCCGAAAACGCGGATTATATCGCCGCGAAGGAAGACCAGGGCTTTCTGGAAGGCCGCATCCTGGAAATTGAGAGCATCCTCGCGAACGCCGAGGTTGTCGATGAAGAAAAAGTTCGTTCCGATAAAGTCCAAATCGGGAATAAGGTGACCGTCCGTGAAGGGAACGAGGACGAAGAAGTTTTTGAGCTGGTGGGTATCAGTGAAGTGAACACGATGCTCGGGAAAATTTCTTACGAGTCGCCAATTGGCGCCGCCCTGCTGGAGAAACGACCGGGGGAGACCGTGAGAGTACAAACTCCAGGCGGAACACTGGAATTCACCATTATCAAAATCGAATAAAGAAAAAACAACAAAAAAGCTGAGGGCGAACTGCACCTCAGCTTTTTTTGTTTTCCTGGGCGGCTAAATACGATAAACCGCCAGTTCGATAGTCGCGCGTTGGAAGTAGCTCTGCGGAGGCAAGGGCAAATCGCCGTAGGTAAGATCAACAATGCGGGCTTCCATGCGCAGGCTGGCGGTCTGCAGCGTAAACAGCCTGCCGGCTTCAGCCAGAATGGGTTCGCCCTTCATTTCCAGACGCTGGCGGAGCACCGGGTCATGGAAGACATGCTCGCTCATCATCACCTTGGTGACGGTCTGAATATCATTCTTGTCAAACAGCCAAACCTCGAACGCCGATATCTTTTTAGGCTCCCCAACGCCAATAATGTCCGAAATGCTGACGCCGCACTCCCCCAGGAATTCGCCGTTGGGGGCATCAAACGTGAAGGACTCGTCATACAGGTCATCACCAAACATATAGGTGGGCATAAACTGCGCGATAGGTTTTTCCAGGGTCTGGGTGCCTTTCCCATTCGGACGAACATAAGCCGGACTCTCATAGGCAGGTACTTCTGGTTGCGCCGCGCTTCCATGATTCGCCGCAGACTTTCCGTTGGTTTGCACCCCCTGGGTTTGCGCTGTCGCGCCGGAGGCCCGGGGAACCGCTTGCGGTACGGCAGCCGGCCTGGCTTGCTGCAGCGGTGTTCCAGCCGGTTTGGTTCTGGGGCGCAAATAGAACATATACACGCCGGCAGCTCCTACCACCAACAAACCCAGCAGAATTAAGCCTACCTTGAGCGGGCTTCCTGCGGTGTCGGCACCGGTCTGGTCCGGGTTTTCATCCGGCGGCAGCGCTTCGGCAGGTTCCGCCTGAACGGCAGTAATAAAGCGGTTGATTTGGTCAGCGTTCAGGAACTGCGGGTCAGCCTGGACCAGGGTGAGGGTTGCGCCGGCGCTTTTGCCCAATTCCTGGTAGAGCTGTTTGGCTTTGGCAGCATCAAAGGTTAGGTTGTAGTTGGTAATCACCATGCGCAGGTAATCCACCTGCAAATCGGCGCGCATGGTCTCCGCGTTGGTATCGGTCCACTGCACAGGCAAAACGACCCATCCAATTAACAAGCCAAGCAGGATACCCAACAGTCCCGCGGCTACAGCCATGTTTCTCGGGACGCTGAGCTTCTGCTTCAAAAAATCGATGAAATTCTCCATAATCCTGCACCTCACAGTCAAAGAATGCTCTGATTGGTGAGTTGCAGGATTTATACCAGATTAATCCGGTTCGGATTTGAGGGATTCGAGCGTAAAGACCTCTGAGCAAGCCAGGCAGCGGGCAAAGTGTTTGTTCTTCGCGACCAAAACTCCCCCGCACTGCGGACAGCTTTGTTTTAGCGGTTCATCCCAGGAAGTAAAGTCACAATCTGGATAACGGGAACAGCCGTAAAAAACGCGCCCTTTACGCGTGCGTTTGCGCACCACATCGCCTTCCTTACAGGTCGGGCAAACAACGCCTATCCTTTCCAGGTGGTTCTCAGTGTACTTGCAGTTTGGATACGCACTGCAGCTGACGAATTTGCCAAATCTGCCATTGCGCAGAACCAATTCGCTTCCGCACTGTGGGCAGGCTCGGCCCAGTTTTTCCGGCTCTATGCGTTTTTCGGGCATATTTTCCTGGGCGAATTTCAGGCTGGCTTCAAAAGGCTGGTAAAACTCGCGGATGACATCCACCCAACCCTGTTTTCCGTCAGCGATTTTATCCAGCTCATCCTCCATTTCGGAGGTAAAACGAATATCCACAATCGATGGGAAGAACTCGACCACCAGGTCGTTCACCAGGAAACCTGTTTCAGTCGGGATGAGGCTCTTCTTTTCAGTCGTAACATACCCGCGCGCCAATATCGTGGAGATGATAGGCGAATAAGTGGACGGTCTGCCAATTTTGTTCTCTTCCAGCACTTTGATGAGTGAAGCTTCAGTAAAGCGCGGCGGCGGCTGGGTAAAATGCTGGGAATACTCCAGGTCCTCGAGATGCTGTGTCTGCCCTTCATGCAGAACTGCGATTGGGAGTTCTCCATCCTCTTCTTCGTCCTGTTCGTCTTCCCCGGGCGCTTCCTGAAACAAAACTTGATAGCCTTTGAAAAGCGTCCTGGTGTGAGAGGCGCGCAATAGGTATGTATTTGCAGCGCTTTTCCCTGAAATTTCAGCGGTTATTATTTCCAGCAAGGCCGGGCTCATTTGTGAAGCGAGAAATCGCTGCCAGATGAGAGTATAGAGTTTGAATTGGTCCGCTGTCAGGTGGTCCTTGATGGAGGCAGGTTCGCGCAGAACCGAGGTCGGTCGGATGGCTTCATGCGCTTCCTGCGCGGAGGCTGCTCTGGTTTTGTAGATTGGCGGCTTCTCGGGCAGGAATACTTCGCCGTATTTCCTGAGGATTAAGCTGCGCGCTTCCTGCACAGCCTGCGGCGCGACGTGGACAGAATCCGTGCGCATGTAAGTGATTAAGCCTGTTTCGCCGCCGTTGCCGATGTCGATACCTTCGTATAACTGCTGGGCAATCAGCATCGTCTTCCTGGACGGAAATCCAAGCCTTTGGGAGGCATCCTGTTGGAGCGTACTGGTAATGTGCGGGGCTTTGGGATACACATTTTTCTGCGTGGTCTTCAGCGAATCGAGTTGATAGCTGGCCTGGCGCAGGTCTTCAACCACTCCAAGCGTGGTCGCTTCATCCGGAAGGATGGGCTCAGCCTGATTAATTCGCACCAATTTGGCATGGTAATGTTTCGTGCTGCCATCGGGCGTGAACTCAGCCGAAATCAGCCAGTATTCCACCGGCACAAACGCTTCAATTTCCCGCTCGCGTTCGACAATCAAGCGCAGCGCGACGGATTGGACCCGCCCGGCTGTAAGGCCTCCGCGGACTTTCGCCCACAAAATCGGGCTGACGCCGTAACCCACCAGCCTGTCCAGGATACGGCGGGCTTGCTGCGCGTTTACCAAATCCATGGCAATTTCACGCGGGTGCGCGAAGGCTTCGCTTATGGCGTCCTTGGTGATTTCATGGAATACCACCCGTTCCGTTCTTTCGGGGGAAATACCCATCGTATCCATCAGATGCCAGGCAATCGCTTCGCCTTCCCGGTCGGGGTCAGTCGCCAGGTAAACTTTATCGCTTTGGTCAGCCAGATTTGTAATCTCCCGCACCAGCGCTTTCTTTTCATTTGGGACGCGGTATTTGGGCGTGAAATTATTTTCCACATCCACGCTCAGCTGGGACTTCAAGAGATCACGAATGTGACCGACGGAAGCCACAACAAGATACTTATCCCCAAGATATTTTCCAATTGTTCGGGATTTCGCCGGCGATTCGACAATGACAAGGTTCTTGCCCTGCGCTCTGCTGCCAGCAACAGCAGCTTTTCCCCCTGCCCTGTTCTTCTTTGAGGCGCTTTTCTCCGCGCCGACCTTTTTCGCGGGTTTCCGGGTTTCCTTTTTTGGCGCGCTCTGAACGACCGGCTTTTCCAAGCCAGCGTGGGCATCCGTCATGCCAAGTTTGGACATTACGCCGCCGCAAACGGCGCAGGTCCCCTTGGTAATCGCTCTCCCATTCACCGTAAAACTGGCAGTAGGCGCCAGCATTTCCCGTTTTTCTTTACATTTAAGACAATAAGCTTCCAAAAGAATGCTCCTGAATATTCATACCTGAAAATTGCCCACCTATAATACCATATTCAGTTTTGTGTCAAGCCGGCGCATACCCTTTCTTATTGTCTGTGGAGAGACTTTAATCCAGTATCCAGGTCTTGCTGGCACAATATTCCATCCCCCGTGCCCGTACGACCAAGCCCTTAAGCTCCATCATTGTGAGCTGGGCGGTCAGTTTTTCCACTCCCGTACCTAACTTGCTGCATAGGTCGTCAATATGCAGCGTATCGTTCCCCAGCGCGCGCAGGATGCGCGCTTCTTCCAGGTCCAGGGCAGGTTTGGCCTGTTCCTGGTTCGGGCGGGTTTGGGCAATGTTCAGGTGTTTCAGGATGACAGTCGGGCTGGTAAGCGGCACGGCTCCAGCTGCCAGCAAATTGTTGGTACCCCGGCTCATCGGCGAAAGCACAGACCCGGGCGCGGCAAACACTTCCCTGCCCTGGTCAATGCTGAACCTGGCAGTAATCAGCGCGCCGCTCTTCTCGCCCGCTTCAATCACCACCGTCCCGCGTGAAAGCCCCGAGATAATCCGGTTTCTCGGCGGGAAGTTCACCCCATCCGGCTGTGTACCGGGCGGGTAATCGCTGATTAACGCCCCGTGCGTGATGATGCTTTCCGCCAGAGCGCGGTGTTCGGGCGGATAGATGACATCCACACCGGAGCCCAGCACCGCCAGCGTACGGCCGCCCTGCTCTACCGCAGTCTGATGCGCGATCGCATCCACCCCGCGTGCCAGCCCGCTGACCAGCGTAATCCCATTGGCGCACAGATAAGTAGCGGTGTCCTTGGTGAGCTGTTTACCATAGGCGGTCACATTCCGGGTGCCGACAATCGCGACAGCCAGGTCATCCTGTGGCAGAATAGTACCGCGGTAATACAGCACCGGCGG
>DAONFX010000037.1:0-18663 GCA_035403825.1 Anaerolineaceae bacterium | reverse complement strand
TGAGCGCGCCGATGATCAGTTCGGGCAAGTCGTCGCCAGGATGAATCTCAGGCAGGTCCGGTACAGTACAGAGAATCAGGCTTTTGGGCTGCAGCATTCTACTCAGGAATCCCCGTAATTTTAATGCCGGCTGAACTGACCTTATGCTGGATATTCAGCCCGATCAGGATTGGGGTCAGCCCCTCAATCACGACGGAGTTTTCAATCACGCCCGCATCCCAGCCCCGCAAACCGGCATCCTGGACCAGACCAATCACGGTCCGGCGGGCTTCTTTACCCGTTCCGGCGACAAGAACATCACAGGCCACGCTTTCATCGTTCAGGAGGTGTTCATAAGCAATGTTCTGAAAAGCAGCCACAACCTGAACGCCTTCCCCCAGGATTTTCTGGGCTTGCTGCGCGGCGGAACCTTCCGGAGGAATGGAAACCCGTGTGGCTTTGGCCGGGTTAAGCGGCACAACAACGTCGATCAGGATTTTCCCCTGGAGGGCGTCTTTCAGACCTTGCAAGGTCTCAGCGTGTGCCGCGAAGGGAACCGTCAGAACAGCGATGTCGCACTGCTCCACCGCGGCCGCGTTGCTAAAACCTTCCACGCGCGCTTCTGCCGGCAGCAGCGCCTTGAGCTCGGCTGCCGCCGTCCGCGCCTTCTCTTCCAAGCGCGAGCCAATCAGAACCTTATGCCCGGCTTTTGCCCAGCGGTACGCCAGGCCCTTTCCTTCTTTACCCGTACCGCCGATAATGCCAATTGTGTATGCCATTGCGTTTCTCTTTCTATTGGATTTTTTTCCAGGTACGCAGGGCTGCTTCGCGGGCTTTTGCGGCGATTTCCGCCTCATCCAGCCCCAGCAGCTTCCGGTCGCGCATCAGCAGTTTGCCCGCCGCAATTGTGCTGGTCACCATGCCCTCGCGGAAACCGAACAGGATATGCCAGGGCAGATTTCCTGCGCTCAGCGGGGTGATTGGATGGTAATCGACCAGAATCAGGTCGGCTGCTGCACCCGGTTCTATTATGCCTACGCGCAGCCCATCAAAGGTTTGAGTTGCCAGCCTGGAATTATTCTCAACCGCAATCTTCATGATGTCGTAACCGTTCATCAGGCGCGGGTCGTGACCATGGTCTTTCTGGATGAAGTACGCGGCTTTCCACTCTTCCCACATGGCATTGGAGAATCCATCGTTGCCGAGCACGACGTTCACCTCGTGTTTAAGCATATCCAGCACCGGCGTAACCCCGACGGCGTTGTTCATATTCGAGCGCGGCTGGTGCGAAAGCCAGGTGCCGGTCTCCGCCAGTAAATCGAATTCCCGTGAATTCGTATGCACACCGTGCGCCAGGATGCTTTTTTCTCCCAGAATACCCTGCTCATAAAAGCGTTCGATCACGCGCTTCCCATACTTCCGCAGGCTGTTTTCCTGGTCCACCAGTCCCTCTGCGGCATGCACATGAAAGCCGGCCTGGTGCGGGTTGGCTGCCAGGCAGCGCTCCAGCGTTTCCGCTGAGACCGTCAGGCTGGCGTGCAGGCCAAAATGCGCTCTGATCAGCGGGCTCTCCGCCCCTCTGGCAACTTTATCGATGAAACGGGCATTTTCCCGGATGCCGGCCAGCGCGCGTTCTTCCCCGTCGCGGTCGGTCACCTCATAGCACAGCGAAGCGCGCAATCCCGCCTGGCGAAGCGCATCCGCGATGATATCCAGCGAGCCGTCGATACAGTTTGGGGAAGCATGGTGGTCGAACAACGTGGTTGTGCCGTATTTAATCGCGTCCACCAGGCATACCAGAGCGGAATAGCGCACGCCTTCTTCGTCCAGCGCTTTATCCAGTTTCCACCACAGGCTGCTCAGGATGGCAGAAAAATCCGCGGGCGCCTCTCCAGGGACTGCCATCCCGCGCGAAAACGCCCCGTAAAAGTGCGTGTGCGCGCAGATATTGCCGGCCATCACCAGCTGTCCGCCGGCATCCAGGATTTCCTCTTCAGGATGGGCTTGGACGAGCGCGTTGGTATCCGCAAGGCTTTCGATCAACCCATCCTGCAGATGCAGCGCCTGGCCTTCAACGATTTCAGGCTTATCCCCCCAGATGACGATTTTCCCATTGGTAATCAGCATTTTCTCTCCTTTGAACTGCCGGTGATCGCCGTTGGTCAGGGCTTTCCCTGAGCGTTGCCAGACTGGAACAGGTGAGTCAGGCTTAGTCCGTCAGTTGATACAGCTCAATCAACACGCCATTGGCAGCTTTGGGGTGGATAAATGCCATTTTCCTCCCGGGCAGCACTTGCGGCTCAGAATTAATCAGCCGGACTTCCAAAGTTTTCAGGTGCGCCAGCGCTGCTTCAATGTCCTCGACCTCAATGCACAGGTGGTGCATGCCTTCCCCGCGCTTTTCAAGATAAGCTGCCATGCCGCTGTCCGTGCTGGTGGGCTGCACCAGCTCCACTTCGCTCTCGCCCAAGGGCAAAAAAGCGACCTTCGAAGCTTGCGAGGGCACATCCTCAATATGGTCCAATTGCAGGCCAAAGGCTTTCACCCAGAAATCGAGCGAAGCGTCGATATCGTTGACGACAATAGCAACATGGTTGATTTTGATGGGTTTCATGGCTTCCTTCAGATGAAATTTGGGGCGCGGTATTCCCCCCAGACGCTGCGCAGCAGGTTGCAGATTTCGCCCAGGGTCAATTTGCTTTCGACGCATTCGATAAAGAGCGGCATCAGGTTTTCCGAACCTTTCGCGGCTTGCTCCAGCTGGCTCAGCAGTTCAGCTGTGCGCTGAGGGTCCCGGCTCCGGCGTAACTTAGCCAGACGTTCCCGCTGTTGAGCTTCGATGACCGGGTCGATGCGCAAAGATTCCAATTCGAGCGTTTCGTGCTGCTGGAATTTGTTCACCCCCACCACCACATCTTCGCCGGTTTCCAGGCGGCGCTGGGCTGAGAACGCGGCATCCTGAATCTCATTGGAGACGAAACCGTACTCGATGGCTTTCAGCGCACCGCCCAGCTCGTCAATCTTGCGGATGTATTCAGCCGCTTGCGTTTCAATCTGGTCGGTCAGGTATTCAATCAGGTAAGACCCTGCCAGGGGGTCAATCGTGTCCGCTACACCGGATTCATAGGCGATAATTTGCTGCGTGCGCAGCGCCACCTGCACAGACTTTTCGGTCGGCAGCCAAAGCGCTTCGTCCATGCTGTTGGTATGCAAGGACTGCGTGCCGCCTAGCACAGCGGCCAAGGCCTGCAGCGTCACGCGCACCACGTTGTTTTCGGGCTGCTGGGCGGTGAGCGTTGAACCGGCAGTCTGGGTATGAAAGCGCAGCTTCTGCGATTCAGCCTTCTGTGCGTGGAAGCGCTCCTTCATAATTCGGGCGTAGAGCCGCCGTGCTGCCCGGAACTTAGCGATTTCTTCCAGAAAATTGTTGTGTGCGTTAAAGAAAAACGACAGCTGTGGGGCAAATTCATCCACAACCATGCCGGCTGCTTGCGCAGCTTCGATGTACGCGACTGCGTTGGCCAGGGTAAAACCGACCTCCTGCGCAGCGGTAGAGCCTGCCTCGCGGATGTGATACCCCGAGATACTGATGGTATTCCAGTTGGGGACTTCTTCCCGGCAGTAGCGCATCGTATCCGTGATGAGCCGCATGCTGGGCGCGGGCGGGAAGATGTAGGTTCCGCGGGCGATGTATTCTTTGAGGATGTCGTTTTGGATGGTACCGCGCAGTTTGCTCGCGTCCACACCCTGTTTTTTCGCAACGGCGATGTAGGCAGCCAACAAGATGGCAGCCGGAGCGTTGATAGTCATGCTGGTAGAAACCTTATCCAGGGGAATTTCGCGGAACAAGGTCTCCATGTCCTCGATTGAGGAAATGGACACCCCCACCTTGCCCACTTCGCCCAGGGCGATGGGATCGTCCGCGTCGTAACCTATCTGCGTAGGCAGGTCAAACGCGACGGAAAGCCCGGTTTGCCCCTGCTCCAGCAAAAAGCGGTAGCGCGCGTTGGATTCTTCCGCGCTGGAATAACCCGCGTATTGGCGCATCGTCCAGAAGCGTCCGCGGTACATTGTGGGCTGGACGCCGCGCGTGAATGGATACTGACCCGGGAAGCCAAGCTCGGAAAATCGTTCAGGATGAATATCCTCGGGCGGAACGATGGGATGAAGCGGGATTTCGGACGATGTTTTAAACGAGGCTTTGCGTTCGGGGTACTTGCTGACGGATTTTTCGTAAAGGTCCGTCCGCCATTTCTCAAAACTCTCTTGATCAGTCATATCAATCCTCAGTTTCAATAGTCGCTTAACCTCTGTAAGTATAATCTATTCATCCCGCGGGTGGGCGCCAGCAGCACTTTCGGTTTGACAGTTTTGAAATATGATAGAATATTGCGGCTCGGGTGTTGTACCCTTCATTCCGGGCGAAAACAACGATAAGCTTTAGAAAGGGCTTGAAATGAAAGTATTGTTGATTAAGGACGTTTATAAGTTAGGTCGTGCGGGGGACATCAAGAAGGTTGCGGATGGATACGGCAGAAACTACCTCATTCCGCAGGGTCTGGCGCTGCCGGCCACTGAGAATTCCATCAAACTGGCAGAATCAATCGGTCATAAGGCAAGCGAAAAGCGCGCAGTACTGAACAATGAGCTCAAGGGCGTAGCGGAAATTCTCTCCGGCCTCAAACTTGAATTCCCCGTGAAAGCCAGCGAAACTGGCAAACTCTACGGTTCTGTTTCCAGCCAGATGGTTGCCGACCGGGTGAAAGAGCTGAAGGGCATCGAGCTTGACCGCCACCAGATTGTACTGGAACCGATCCGCACGCTGGGCGAATACGAAGTGCCTGTGCACCTGACCATCGATTTGGTCCCGCTGCTCCAGGTTATCGTCCACCGCGAAGGCGAAACCGTCAAGGCGCGCCCTGCCAAGGCTGTCGAAGCGGCTGCCCCGGCTGTTGAGGAAGCAGCCGCTGTGGAAGCCAAAGAAGACGCTGAAGCGTAAATTTGTTCAAATCTCTTTTATGTAAGCCAGCCTGTTTCCGATTTGGCAGAACAGGCTGGTTTTGTTAAAATCACCTTATGTCTGACCTGACCGGCTCTCAGCTGAAATCCATCCGCGAAGAAAGGCGCATCCCGCTCGAACAGGTTGCAAACGCGACGCGCATTCGCCTCGCTTTGCTGGAAGCTCTCGAGGCGGATGAGTATGCCGAGCTCGGTTCTCGCACGCAGGCGCGCGGTTTCTTAAAGCTCTACGCGGATTTTCTGGGTGTGCCGCTCGAAGTCCAGGCTGAAAATTCGGCCCCCGACCTCCCACAGCCAGCCGCTTCCCAAGCCGACGCGCAAACCCCAACCCAACCTGCAAGCCCGGCGGAACCTGCGGAAACCGCGCCCCAACCTGCTGCCCCGGCAAAAAGCCCCAAAGCCAGGCATGTCCGCATCCCGCGCCCGGGCAAGGCAGCAAAACAGCCCGTTGAACAGCCGCCTGTATTGCCCATATCCACCACGCGCTCCCAGCAAATTCTGGATGACATCGGGCGGGAACTGCAAGCGCGCCGCAAGTACCTTGATATCCCCTGGGAAATACTGGTAGAACACACCCATATCCCCAGAAAGCAGCTTGTAGCACTTGAACAAGGGCTGCTGGACAGCTTCGCCAGCCTATCCGAAGCCAAAGGGCTGCTGCAGACCTATGCACGCTTCTTGAACCTGGACACGGACCTTTTAATGCTCCGCTTCGCGGACGCCCTGCAGGAGCGCCGGCTGGAAAAAGCCGCGCCTGAATCCAAAAAGAGAAAAACTGCCCGCAGGCTTCCGCCATTCCTGCTGGCCCTGCGGCGCTTTTTTACCCTGGACCTCTTTTTTGGGACGATTCTGGTTGGCGGGATCCTTATTTTCCTGTTGTGGGGTGCGGCAGACTTGCTGAATCGCCCGGATACCCGCGTAAATGCCACCCAGCTGCCGGAAATGATGGAAGTGCTGATAGGTTCTCAAACCCCCGCGGCGATCATGCCAACCCCAACCCCCGAGATTACTGAACAGGTTGTGCTGCTCCCTTCCCCGACCCCGCTGATTCTTCCAACGGACACCACGGCTTCGGTCCAGGTGGTCGTTCAGGCGCGTCAGACTGTTTGGGTGCGCGTGAGCGCTGACGGAGAAGAGGTCTTTCGCGGCAGGATGATGGCCGGCAGCGCTGCCGCCTACAGCGCTGACGAGTACATCGAACTGGAGGCCGGGAATATTGCCGCGCTTTCATTTGTGTTCAACGGCGCCGCCCTGGAACCCATCAACCGCGTCGGGGAGGTCGGCCGGCTGCGCTTTGACCCCACCGGTATGACCGACCTCTCGTCCATGCCTACGTATTTGCTGACCCCCTCACCCACTCCAAAACCATGAAAATCGAACCCGGAACATTTTCCATCAGCACTATGGGCTGCGCCAAGAACCTGGTGGACTCCAGCAGCATGGAGCATTTGCTCATCAATCAGGCTTCCCTGACCTGCGTTGAAGCCTCAAGGGCGGAATTCCTCATCGTCAATACCTGCGCTTTCATCCACGACGCCCGTGAGGAATCCATCCGCGAGCTGGAAGCATTTGCCCGCCGTAAGAAACGCGGCCAAAAACTAATCGCCGCCGGCTGCCTCTCCCAACGCTACCAACAGAAGCTGTTGGAGCAGGTGCCGGGAATTGACGGTATGGTAGGAACCCGCGACCTTGGGGACATCCTGCCTATGCTTGCCCGTTTGAGCGCCAAAACCGTGCCACAAGCCCGCGTATCCATCCCCGAGCACGAACGCATCCGCTTCATTTCAGGCCTGCCGGGCTACACCGTCCAGGGGCGCAGCAGCTACCTGAAAATCGCAGACGGCTGCCGGCGCTCCTGTGCTTTTTGCGCCATCCCCGGGATCAAAGGTTCCCTGGTCAGCCGACAGAAGGAAGATATCCTGTCCGACGCGCTCGCACTGCAGGAAGCCGGCATCCAGGAAATTAACTTGATTGCGCAGGATGTAACAGATTACGCCCAGGATTTGGGCATTCAGGATGGGCTTCCGGACCTGCTTGAAGCGCTGCTGCCAGCCATTCCCAGGGTGCCGTGGGTGCGGCTGCTCTACACCTTCCCGGGTTTTATCTCCGGGCGCCTCATCGACCTGATGGCCAGCTCCCGTCAGCTGCTGCCCTACCTCGATATCCCGCTGCAGCACGCCGATCCCGAAGTGCTGCGCGCAATGCGCCGCCCGTCGGATGTAGACTGGGTGCGCCGGACAGTTACTGAAATGCGCGCGCGTATCCCTGCGCTTGTCCTCCGGACAACATTGATTGTCGGCTTCCCCAATGAAACCGAGCAGCGCTTTAGCGCTTTGCTCAACTTCCTGCGGGAAATGCAATTTGACCATGTGGGGGTTTTCACATATTCACCGGAAGAAGGCACCCCCGCCGAGGCGCTCGGGGATCCCATCCCCCAAGCTGTGAAAGAATCCCACCGGGAAGAACTGATGACACTCCAGGCCGGCATCTCCATGCGCAAGAACCAGCAACTGAAGAACAAGGTGTTCAGCATGTTGGTGGAAGGCACCGACCCGGAACACAACATCGTGGTCGGCAGGACTTACCGCGACGCGCCAGAGATAGACGGTCTGATGATTGCGGAAGGCAAAGCACAGGTCGGGGAGATGCTTTCGGTGCGCGTAAAAGCCGCCATGCAGCACGACCTGTATGGGGAAGTCGTTCCCACATCTGCCGCTTAACAGTAATCCCTGAGTTAACACAACAGCCCGGCGATAAGTGTTCACCGGGCTGATTTTTTACCCTCAGATTCTACGGGGTCGGATTGTCCGTCGGGGGAGGAGAAGGCGTGACTTCCGTCGGCGGAACAAGCGTCTCATCCGGCGGGGTTGGTTCGGTCGGCGTTACTTCTGTCGGGCGTGAGGATTCGCAGTTCTGCTTGTACAGGTCAGCCGTCTGCTGGACGTTAGGGTCTTGCGCGACTGCCAGTGAACGCAAATAATACTGGTAAGCCGTGCAGTAATCTCCGGCTGCGGCGATTTGGTCCCCGTAGCGGTACAGTGCCACCCGGTAGCGTTCGATCGCGGTCATCCCCGAGGAGTCCATCATGTAGGGATAAGCTTCTTTAATCTGCTGGAAAATTTCGATGGCGCGCTGCCAGTTTACATCCCAATAGCTGGCGCCGCTGAGGTAAAGCGCCGCCCAGGAACGCACACCTTCCGCCTCTCCGTCCAGCGGTCCGATTTGTTCCGCGGATGAGAGGTCAAACAGCCCTTGCTCAAGTTCGCCCGCTTGAATTTTCTGTATGCCGAGGTTGCGCAGGGCGATGTAATAATAACCAGCCACGTCCACAGTCCGGTAGTCGTAGTTGATCTGCTGGATAGCAATCACATTGTCCACTACGGCCTGCCAATTTTTGGCGGCGGCAGCGGCGGCAATGGCATTGAAGGCTTCCTCCGCGCTGCGCGTATCCGGCGTTCCGCTGGGGATGGGCGTCAGCTGCGCGATGGCCGCCAGTGTGGGCGTGGGCTTCGGCTGCTCTATGTTCATCAGGATGCTGCGCAGAAGCTCGGGCGCGCCAGGGAACTGCGGATAAATCCTGATGACATACTCTATGCGTGCTTTGGCATTCTGGTAGTTGCCCGCGGCCATGTCCTGGAACGCCATCTGGTACTGCTCCGCGGCGACTTCCACCACGGTGGTCTGTTCGCGGGCGAGCCGCCTTGCGATTCCCTTGCGGTAGCCCAGGAACGTGCCTAAGGCTAACATAAGAATGAGAAAGAGCACGCCCAGCCAAATCCAAGGCACGCGGCGTTTGCGTACAGGCGCGCCTTCTGCTTCAGTTTCGGCAGCTGTATCGAATTCAGCCGCAGCGATTGGCGTTTCCTGTTCAGCAGCCAAAGGGGCTTCTTGTGTGTTGTTTTCGTTGTTTTCGTCCATAATGAGAAAATTATACTCCATGCTTACAGGCTGGTCAGAGCGCGTAATTCCTTGCGCAGTACCAACGCTGCGGGCAGCAAGCTCAGCAGCCCGGCGGCAATTGAAGCGGCCAGCGCGCCGCCCGGGATGGGTGCAAAGCGCATCACCAGCCACGCCGCCGCTCCGCCCAAAAGCGCTGCGATTACGGCCCGCGCCAGCGTGGGCAGCAGCTCCAACTTCTCCGCCAAAACTTTACTCAGCAGAATAAAGAGCACCAGCGCCTGCAGCGTGTATGCCAGCGTGTTCGCGGCTGCAATTCCTGCTGCTTCATAACGCGCGGAAAGCAGCAGGCCCGACCCGAGGTAAACCAACAGCGTGAAAGCTGAAAGCATGAGCGGAACCTTCGGCTTCTGCATGGCGTAAAAAGACCTGACAAACAATTCCACCAGGGCGTGCCCGCTGATGCCAAGCAGGAACACCCTGGTCACCAGCACCACCCGGGCTGTATCCGCGGGTCCAAGCCCCAGCAGCAGCTGGATGAGCGGTTGGATGACGAGGCCGGCAATGACCGCGATCGGGATGGTCAGCGCCAGCATCACCTGCCCGGCGCGCTCAACCTTGGTTTTCAGCTGCGGGAATGCCTGCTGACTGAACAATTCTGCCAGGGTCGGCAATATCGCGGTCGCTATCGCCGTGCCAATCAAGGTCTCCGGCACCTGCATAATCCACCAGCCGTATGTCAGCGCTGTGACGGAACCGGTCGCAAGGCGCGAGGCGAAATTATCCTGCGCCAGGAAAATGAGCTGGATAAAAAGCATACTCAGCATGCGCGGGGCCATCAGGCGCAGGACTTTCCGCGTCTCGGGGTCTTTCAGGTCGGCGCGCGGCTGCCAGCGAAAATGATACTTTTTCAGGCCGGGTATCTGGATGAGCAGATGCAGGACCGCCCCCAGGATGACCCCATAAACCATCCCCTCAATCCCCAGTCCCAGGGCTGGCAGCCTCAGCGGACCTATCTGATAGGATTCACTCGGCGCAAGAATTAGAACCCCCAGAATTTGCCCGAAATCATAGAAAATAGGGGCAAGCGCGGGCAATAGAAAGTGTTGATTCGCTTGCAAACCCGCCATCACCAGGCCGCTCAGCGAGAAAACCAGCGTTGCGATCAGGTTGAGCCGCAGTAATTTGGTGGTCAGCGCGATTTGCGTACCGCTGAAACCCGGCGCGATGCCCAGATTGCCGCTTACCAACGGCCTGGCAAAGACCGCGATAAGCAGCGCCAAAACCGCGGTAATCAGAAAGGCAAGGTTAAGAATATTGGAAAAAAGCGCCCAGGCTTTCTCCCGCCCATCCTTGGTAAGGACCTCCGTGAGTACTGGGATGAAGGCAATCGCCAACGCGCCGCCCGAGATGAGCATGAAGAGCATATCCGGCAGGTTATTCGCGGCGTTGAACACATCCAGCTCGGCGGAAAGCCCGAACTGGCGTGAGACGAGCATTTGGCGCGCAACCCCCAGCAGTTTATCCAGTGAAAAGAGCACTGCCAGGAGCAGGGAAACTTTGGTCAGCCGACTGATTTTTTTCATGAAACCTCGCTGTGCAAAGGACACAGGACCGATTCAGCCGTATGGAATTAGCCATTCTGATGAACCGCAATATCCTCGCTTTGTTTATTCCCGGATTGGTATCGAAAGCTCTCAATACATATCCAGAAAACTTTCAAGTATTATGCCATATTTGCTTTGCGCCCACAGCCCGGCGCATGTTATATAATTAATATTTATGAGAGAGGTTCACATCCATGACCGCTAAACCCGCTGCCGGAAAGCTCTATGTGGTCGCCACCCCCATTGGCAATTCCGCGGATATCACCCGCCGTGCCGTAGAACTGCTTTCCAACGTGGACGCGGTCGTCTGCGAAGAACGGAAGAACGGCGCGCGCCTGCTGAAAGAGCTTGGCCTGGAAAAGCCGTTGATTGAGCTGAACGAGCACAACGAAAGCAGCCTAATCCAGGAGGTCCTGGTTTTGTTGATGCAGGGGCAGTCGCTGGCGCTCATATCGGATTGCGGCACCCCGGTTTTCTCCGACCCGGGGCGGCAGCTGCTGATTTTACTTGACGAAATGAAGGTTCAGGTCGTGCCGATTCCTGGCGCCTCCTCCCTGATTGCCGCCATGTCGGTTTGCCCGTTTAACCTGGAGCAATTTCAATTCGCGGGTTTCCTGCCGCCAAAAACCGAACAGCGCCAGAGCGCGCTCACCCGCCTGAGCCGAGCGGACCAACCTATCATCCTGATGGATACGCCCTACCGGCTTGGAAAGCTCCTTTTAGAGGTACAGCAGGCTTTCGGGAAAAAACAGCGCGTCTTTCTGGCTTGCGACCTGACCCTGCCCGGGGAAAAACTGTACAACGGGACAGTCGAGGAGGTTATCCGCCAAGCCAACAACCGCAAGGCGGAATTCATCCTGATTCTGGACCGGCCGCAGAGAAAGCAGTTCGGCGGACCATGAGCACCCTTCAAGTTCGCGGCTGCGCTTTGCCGCTGCCCGCTTTCCTGCCGGACGCGACCTACGGTTATGTGCGCAGCCTCACCAGCGCGGATTTGCGCGAGGTGGGCGTCCAAGCCGTAATGATGAACGCTTTCCATCTGATGCAAAAGCCCGGCTCATCCGTCATTCAGTCGCTGGGCGGTCTGCACAACCTGGCAGCCTGGGACGGCCTCATCATGACCGACTCCGGCGGCTTTCAGGCCTATTCCCTCATCCGCCAGAACGCCAAATTCGGCAGCCTGGGCGAAAACGGCATCATCTTCCGTCCGGAATCCTCGCAGCGCAAGCTGATTCTGACGCCCGAAAAGAGCATCCAGCTCCAGTTCGGCTACGGCGCGGATATTCTCATCTGCCTGGATGACTGCACGCACGTGGATGCCCCACTCGCGGAACAGCAGCTCTCGGTGAGCCGCACTATCCAGTGGGCCAAGCGCGCCAAAGCCGCTTTCCAAAGCCAGCTGTCCTCCCGTAAACTGGACCTCGAGCACAAGCCGCTCATCTTCGGCGTGATTCAGGGCGGCGGTTACCCGGAACTGCGCAAAACCTGCGCCGAAGCGCTGCTCGAAATCGGGTTTGACGGCTACGGTTTCGGCGGCTGGCCGCTGGACGACCAGTCCAATCTGCTCACGGACATCCTCGAATACACCCGCTCGGTGGTCCCGCGGGAGTTCCCCCTCCACGCGTTGGGTATCGGTCATCCGGTCAGCGTGGCTGCCAGCTACCGCCTGGGCTATGAAATGTTTGACTGCGCCATGCCCACCCGCGACGCGCGCCACGGCCGGCTGTACACGCTCAGCTCCTCCCGGGCAATTCCCGGCCGGGGCCAGGATTGGTTTGCTTTCCGCTATATCAACGACGAGAAATATATCCGCAGCCAGGAACCCGTTTCCCCCGGTTGCGACTGCCCTGCCTGCCAGCACTACAGCCTGGCCTACCTCAGCCATCTCTACCGCATGCAGGACAGCGCTTACTTCCGCCTGGCCACCCAACACAACCTGCGTTTCATGACCCGCCTGATGGAGCAGCTGCGCGATGAGCCCCTACTCCCCTGAGGAACTCGAAACGCTGATTCAGGCGATTCGTGCGAGCGAGAAATACGCGCAGCTTACCCCCAGCTTGGTTGCGCGCGTTGCTGCCGAAGAGTTGGAAAAGCGTGGGGAAAGCAAGAGCGCGCTAAAAGCTGCACGCACACGCCTGCATCAAATCACCGGCGCATTCCTTGCCCCAGATATCAACTACGCGAAGTGGACGGATAGATTAAAGGTCTTACCGCCTGAAAACGCTGAGGAGCTGCAGGTTTTTTGCCGGCGGATGATGCGCCTGCACAACTCCACCGCGGAACGCCTGCCGTACATCGAACAATTCTTCACGACCTGTCTGGCGGACATCTCTCCGATACAATCTGTCCTGGACCTGGCTTGCGGTCTTAATCCGCTGGCGCTGCCCTGGATGCCTTTATCTGCCAACGGTACGTATTCCGCCTGCGACGTTGTCCTGCCGATGCTGACATTCCTGAACCAATTCTTTTCGACAGTTGGCATCCATGCTGAAGCATTTCCTTGCGACCTGAGCGCTTGCGTCCCGAAGCAAAAAGTACAGCTGGCGATTCTGCTCAAAACCCTGCCCTGCCTGGAGCAACTGGATAAGTCCTTAGCTCCGCGCCTGCTTGCAGAATTGAACGCTGAGCATATCCTGGTTTCCTACCCTGCCAAAAGCCTGGGCGGACGTGAAAAGGGCATGCGCCTGACTTACGCGCAGCAGTTCGCCCGGCTGATTGAAGGTACGGCCTTCCGCGTACGCGCCTTCGACTTCCCCAACGAAATGGTCTTTCTGCTCTCCCGGTGAGCAATATGGATGAGAGCCTGAATGCAAAAATCATTGCCGAAGTGCGGACTTCACGAAAATATCGTGAGTTGGACCTGCCCGAGAACATGCTGCGCCAGCTCCTTGCGGAGCAGGCCGCCAAAGGCGGCAGCGCTGCTGAAATCACCGCAGGCTTTCGTAAAAAATTGCATAACATCGTCGCGCCGTATCTGGAGCTGATCGACTACCCGGCTGAGACCGAAAAGATGATTGCGTTTTTCGGAGCCAATCCGAGCGAAGCGCAGGAAAAGCAGTGGGCAGCCGGCGTAATGGCCAGGCATGCCTCCACGCGCGAGCGGCTCGACCATCTGGACGGGTTTTGCGGCGTATTGCGCGAAATCATTGGCTCACCCCACACGGTTCTGGACCTGGCTTGCGCGCTGGACCCGCTGATGCTCTTGTGGCTGAACCTGCCCGAAACAGTGAATTTTTACGCGTACGACATCCACAAACCGCGCCTGGACTTCCTCAGCCAATTCTTTGCGCTTCGCTTTCCAAACGCGCGCGCAATCCATCAGGATATCCTGACTGAACCGCCCGAGCTCGCTGCGGATTGCGCCTTTTTCTTCAAGGAAGCCCATCGTTTTGAAAAACGCCAGCCCGGCTGCAACGGAGCTTTCTTCGCGGCCTTGCGCGCGCCGCTGCTGCTCGTCAGCCTGCCTGCCGCTGACCTGAGCGGGCATCATTCGCTCGCCGATTATCATACCCAACTCATCAACAAGGCTTGCGACGGCCGCGGTTGGGAAGTTGAACGCCGGCAAGTGGCGGATGAACTGCTCTTCGTCATCCGAAAAGGGGAAATGTAGTGACGAGCCTCGTGAATGACCTCACCCTCAGCGCCGTGGAACGCTACAAAGACTGCCTCTCTTCGGAGGATTACGCGCAGCTTCTCAAAGTCATCAGTCAGCCCGCCGACATTGCTGTGCGCGTAAACCTGCTCAAGAGCGCCAACCCACAGGCAGCCTTCTCCCGCTGGAGCGGGCGCTACGGCTGGCAAGCCAAACCCATCTCTTTCGCGCCTGACGCCTGGCAAATTTCCTCCGCGCAAAACCCGCCCGGGCAGACCATCGAACACCGCTTCGGCTACTACTACATCCAGGACGCAGCTTCGATTTTGCCGGTGGCGCTGTTTTCCGCGCTCCCGAAGGATGGGCTTACGCTGGATATGGCTGCCTCGCCCGGTGGGAAATCCACCCAACTGGTGGAAAGCGCTGACGACGCCAGCCTGCTGCTGGCCAATGATTCCAGCGCCAGCCGCCTGCAAGCCCTGCGAGTAGTGCTGCTTACCTGGGGAGCCGCCAACAGCGCCGTCACCAACTTTCCCGGTGAAAGGTTGGGAGCCTGGTTCCCTGAAACATTTGACCGGGTGTTGTTGGACGCGCCCTGCAGCATGGAGGGCCTGAGAGTATCCGCCAGTCACCCCTTCCGCGCGATTACGCCCGGAGAACGCGAGCGTTTGGCCGCGCGCCAGTATGCCTTGCTCGAATCAGCCGTCAGTGCGGCGCGCATCGGCGGGGAGATTGTCTATTCGACCTGCACGCTCGCCCCCGAAGAAGATGAAGCAGTTTTGAGCGCTTTTTTGGAAAAACACCCGGGCAGCGCGCGCCTGCTACCCAGCCCGCTCGCTGGGCTGAACGCACCCGGGCTTACGCGCTTTGAAGGCCGCGAGTTCGATCACCAGACCGCCCGGAGCCTGCGCCTGTGGCCGCACCTGGCTGGCACGAACGGCTTTTTCGCGGCGAAACTCCTCAAGACTGCCCCGCTCGACTTGCCCCGCCAGACGCCGCCCTCCCGCCCCTTCGGCAAAACCGGTTTGGAGCCCCTGGATGCCAAAGACCAGACGGCCCTGTTTGCCAGCCTGCTGGATCTGTACAGTTTTGATTTCCGCGCTGAGGCCGAAAAACGCCAACTCCTGCTCTACCGCCGGGACCAGCAGCTTTCTCTGCTTCCGGAGCAGTACCTGCGCCGTTTTTCAGATCTGCCCTATTACGCGTTTGGTTTCCCCTTTGGCAAGTGGAGCGGAGCGAATTTTGACCTGTCCCCTGAAATGATCAGCCGCTACGGGGACCGTTTTGGCAGCAATGTGTGGGTTATCCCTGAAGAGCTAGCGCGCCAGTGGCTGCAGGGCTCGGATATCCGCGGGGTCGAAGTGAGCGGCTGCCGGAAAAGCAGCATCATCGCCCTGCGGGACGCTGAAGGCAGAAACCTGGGCGCCGGTAAAAACCTCCCGGGCAGACTGCGCAACCTGCTGCCTTCGCGCGCGATCCTCACGCCTTAAAGGGCGTTGTCAAGATAGTGAGCGCACAAAACGCAGGCCGCCAGGCAGGCTGTCTCCATTCGCAGTACATTCCGCCCGAGCGAAAACTGCCTGAAGCCCTCTCTTTCTGCCAGACCTACCTCTTCAGCGCTGAAACCGCCCTCCGGACCGATTAGCAGGTTCGCCCCCATGCCGGGCTGCCCTTTGCTTTTGCCAAACCAATCCGGTTTCAACTGAAGCTCCGGCTTGCTGCCTTCCCAGGCAATCAGGCGCACGCTTTCCCGCGGAAAATCGCCTAGCCCCTCGCCGAAATTTCGCGGGGCAAAAAGCGAAGGCAGGCGCGTGCGCTGGGATTGCTCCGCGGCCTCGCGGAGGATCGCTCTCCACCGTTCCTGTTTCGCGGGATCCAGCCTCAGGCTGCGGTCCAGGCTGCGCTCTGAGACGAAAGGTCTGAAAGCGCTGACCCCCAATTCCGTCCCTTTCTGCAGAATCCACTCCACTTTTTCGCGTTTCGTCAGGCTGAAGCCGAGTTCAAGCCGCAGTTCCACCCGCGGATCCGCTTCCAGAACCTGCACAATCTCGCCATACAAAGCACCGGCATGCCTGCCGCGCAAGCGCACGCGATAGCTTCTTCCGCTGTTGTCGAGCACTTGCACCTCGCCGTTGTGCAGGTCCAGCCGCAGCACTTTTTCTATCTGGCGTGCTGCTCCCTCCGGGAAGCGCACCAGACCGTTCTGTATCTCTTCGGGGTCCACAAAAAATCTCTGCATCGCGGGAATAAGTATACCTTCAAAAAAGGGTATACTTCCCCGTGATGAACCGTACCACCCCGCCAAGCCCCCCCGCGCGCACCTACCGATACCTGGATATCGTCACGGTCGTTTTCACGCTGGTGCTGGCGCTCAGCAACATCGCCTCCTCTGCCAAGCTGATTGACTGGGGTATCTCGCTGGGCGGCGTCCCTCTGGCCTTCGACGCCGGCACGCTCTTTTTTCCGGTCGCTTACATTTTCGGAGACATTCTGACGGAAGTTTACGGCTACAAAACCTCCCGGCGGGTCATTTGGATTGGCTTTCTGGGTTTGGCGTTCACTGCCCTGATGTTCCTGCTCATCCAGAGACTACCGGGGGAGAGCACCTGGTTGAACACGGTGGGTCAAACCTCCTATGACAAAATTCTGGGGGGTGTCAGCTCCGGCGGGATTGTTCTGGCAAGCTTCCTTGGCTATCTGAGCGGCAGCTTTTCCAACGCGGTCATTATGGCAATACTGAAACATACCACCAGAGGCAAATGGCTGTGGCTGCGGACCATCAGCTCCACCATCGTAGGGGAACTGGTGGACACGGCGGTCTTTATCGCGGTAGGATCGCTCACGCGGGTTTTCCCCTGGGAGCTGTACCTTACGCTCACCCTCACCAATTACCTCTTTAAAGTTGGTATCGAAGTTATCATGACCCCCGCCACGTATTGGGTTACCAGCCGCCTGAAAAAAGCGGAAAACCTGGATACCTACTCGGACCTTTCAGACCTTACCCCTCTGGCGTTTTAGGCTTTTCTTCCCCGCGCCCCTCAATACAAATACAAAACTCGCCTTTGATGGCTGTATTTTGTATGGTTTCCTGGAGTTCGCTCAAATTCCCGCGCCAAATCGTCTCGAATTTCTTGGTCAGGTCATTGGCTATAACCGCGCGGCGGTCCCCAAAGACCTCTAAAGCGTTCTTAAGGAAGGCGTTCAGGCGGTAGGGGCTCTCGTAGAATACCAGAGTGTGCGGGGAGTCCTTTTCCTGCTCCAGAAAACGCTTGCGCGGCCCTTCTTTGTGCGGCGGGAAACCTTTGAAGGTGAAACTGTGCAGCGGCAGATCCGCCAGGGTAAGCGCAGTAATGACCGCGGAAGCGCCGGGGATGGAAGTAACCGGAACTCCCGCCTGGACAGCGGCATGCGTGAGCGAGTAACCCGGGTCAGAGATGCCGGGTGTGCCCGCGTTGGTGACGAGCGCTATGTTTTCCCCCGCCAGCAGACGTTCCAGCAGTTTTGGCGTCATTTTGGCTTCGTTCATGGTGTGGAAGGCGACCTGCGGTTTGGAGATCCCGTAATGCTTCAAAAGGATGCTGGTCTTGCGGGTGTCTTCGCTGGCGATTAAATCCACCAACTGCAAGGTTTCCACGGCGCGGTAGCTCATATCGCCAAGGTTTCCAATCGGAGTCGCGACCAGGTAGAGCATCAGGCACCGCCTTGCTTCAGCAGCGCATCCAAACGGGCCAGGGAGTTGGCTGTGTCTTTGAACAGTACCCCAAGCATACCCAGCTTTTCCGCCGTCTGGATATTCTCCGGCAGGTCGTCCACGAAGACGCAGCGCTCCGGCTGCGTACCCAGGCGCTGCGCAGCCAGCAGGTAGATTTCAGGCTCAGGCTTCACCAGCCCTTCCTCCGCGGAAATGACGATGTCGTCGACCAATTCATGCAGGCGGTATTCCCGTTCCAACAAAGCCCGGGTTGTATCGCTGGCGTTGCTGAGTATCCCGAGCCTGTACCTGCCTTTCAAACGAGCCATATGATGGAGCACCTGTTGGTCCAGCTGCGCCCGGGCGTTTTGAGCTTGCAGGTAGCTCTGTACGGCTTGGACGGGGATCCCTTTTTCACGGGCTTTCCTGGTCCAGAAGTCCATTTCCTTAAGTCTGCCGCGCATCACCTCCCAGAGAACATCCGAGACCAGATATTCATAAATCGCTTCCTGAATTTCCGCGCCGTAAGGCATGTTCTCCCTGAGCCATTGCGGGTCCAGGTAGCGCAGAATTACGCCTCCAAAATCAAAAATAACCGTGTCAATCGGCATGCGCAGCTCCTTCGTGCCCCTATTATAAGGTATGCCGGCAAGCGGAAGGCCGGCATGATAAAATCAGTTGACGCGCACCTAACAGCAAAGGACATGCAAAGCTTTATGGAAAGACAAGTTCCGATTAGTTCCTCAGAGGAAATCGATCTCTATTTACGCACAATCTACTCGCTGCTGCGTTCCACCAATGTTGTGCAAATCCGTTCGCTTGAAGAAGTACATTCCGGGATGAATTCCTCTCTTCATCCGCATGCTCGCGAACCTTTC
>DAONFX010000036.1:0-18663 GCA_035403825.1 Anaerolineaceae bacterium | reverse complement strand
CGTATTCGCGCACCATCGAGAGTATCAAGCGCCGGCTCGGCGCGACCGCGCTCGCGATGCAAATCCCGATTGGCGAAGAAGCCGCTTTTTCCGGTGTCATCAACCTGCTGGAAGAAGAAGCCGTCTACTTTGACGACAACGGCGGGAAAGATCCGCGCGTGGAACCTATCCCTGCGGAATACCGCGAAAAAGCCGCGCGGAAGCGCGCCCAATTGGTGGAAAAAATCGCCGAACTGGACGACGCGCTGATTGAAAAGTTCCTGGAAGGGGAAAGCATCAGCATCGCAGAGCTTAAAGCCGCGCTGCGCCAGGGCGTGCTCGACGCGCGCGTGACCCCTGTTTTTTGCGGGACGAGCCTGCGCAACAAAGGCGTGCAGCCACTGCTGGATGCCGTGGTGGATTACCTGCCCTCGCCGCTGGATGTGCCGGCTGTGAAAGCCACGCTCCTGCGCGATGACAGCATCGTCCAGCGCAGCCCGGACCCGACGGAACCGCTCTCCGCGCTGGTCTTCAAAATTGTGACCGACCCCTATATGGGGCGCCTGGCATATATCCGCGTGTATTCCGGCAAGGTGAGGCAGGGCGAGGCAGTCTATAACTCCTCCAAAGGCAAAAAAGAACGCGTCGGACGCCTGCTGCGCATGTACGCGGACCGGCGTGAGGACATTGAAGAGCTGGGAGCCGGCGACATTGGCGCCATCCTGGGCCTCAAATTCAGTTTCACTGGAGATACCCTCAGCGACTCCTCCGCGCCGGTAGTGCTGGAGAGCATCAGCTTCCCGGACCCGGTGATTTCCGTGGCAATTGAACCCAAGACCAAAGCCGACCAGGAAAAAATGTCCGATTCGCTGGTGAAACTGGCGGAAGAAGACCCGACTTTCAAGATTCGTCAGGACGAAAACACCGGACAAACTGTCATCTCCGGCATGGGAGAGCTTCATCTCGACGTGCTGGTGGACCGTTTGCTGCGCGAGTTCAAGGTGCAGGCAAACGTTGGCAAGCCCAAAGTGGCTTATCGGGAAGCGATCACCCGCCCGGTGTCCAACGTGAGTTACAAGTATACCAAACAGACCGGCGGCCACGGGCAATACGGTCATGTCGTCATCAACCTCGAGCCGATGGAAAATGGCAGCGGAATCGTCTTCGAGAACCTGATCCGCGGCGGCGCTATTCCCAAGGAATATATCCCCGCGATTGAAAAGGGTATCTACGAAGCCGCGGAAAGCGGACCTTTGGCGGGTTTCCCGATGACCGATTTCAAGGTCTCCCTGATCGATGGTTCCTTCCATGAGGTTGACTCGAGCGAATTGGCCTTTCGCATGGCGGCCATTTTCGCCTTCCGCGAGGCTACCGAAAAGGCAGCTCCCGTGCTGCTGGAACCCATCATGAAAGTGGAAATCACGGTTCCCGAAGAGTACACTGGCGATGTTATCGGTCAGGTGAACGCGCGGGTTGGCAATGTGCTTGGGATGGAATCCCAGTTTGGTAACGCCCAGATGATTCACGCGGAAATTCCGCTTGCGGAGATGTTCGGGTACGCCACGGAACTGCGCTCCGCCACGCAAGGACGCGGGGTCTTTACCATGGAGTTCAAGCACTATGCCCAGGTGTCCGAAAGCGTGCGCAAGAAGATCCTCGGACTGACGTAGCCCCGGAAGCGCGAATCCAACCAGAAGATCAAAACCGGCGCCCCGGCGCAGGTTCTAAATCGAAGCAACACACTAAGAATTGATTAGGAAGATTATGGCAAAGCAAAAAATACGAATTCGTTTGAAAGCATACGACCACCGCATCCTCGACCAGTCTGCCAAAAGGATTGTGGAGACGGCGGAACGCAGCGGCGCGAAAGTTCTCGGCCCCATCCCGCTGCCGACCAAGCTCGAACGCTACACCGTGCGCCGTTCCACCTTCATTGACAAAGACTCACAGGAGCATTTTGAAATTCGGACGCACAACCGCCTGATTGACGTGCTGGAACCCGATTCCAAGACGATTGACATGCTGATGCGCCTGAACCTGCCCGCGGGTGTGGATATCGAAATCAAGATTTAGGGTTGCCAAGGGCGCGCAAGCGCGCCGCGGGAATCGTTACAAAAGAAGACCACTTCAGCCCTTGCAGAGAATGCAGGGTTGTGGTAAAAATATAAGGTTGCCCTTACGGCGACCTTAACAGGCAATTTAAGAATGCGCACCCGCGTGGGCAGAACCGCTACACAGGGTCCATTGACTGAATTGCGCGGAGATGATGCAGCTTGCCCATGCTGACAGTCTCGCAAAGAATGAAACCTAACAGGAGAATAGTATGTTCAAAGGGCTTATTGGAAGAAAGATCGGTATGACCCAGATCTTCGATGCGGACGGCGCTGCGGTGCCGGTAACGCTGCTCGAAGCTGGGCCTTGTTTTGTTTCCCAGGTGAAGACCGAGGAAACGGACGGTTACAATGCTGTACAGCTGGCTTTTGGCGAGGCCAAACCCAAGCGTCTGACCAAGGCGCACCTCGGGCATCTCAAAACCAATAACCTGCCTCCGGTCCGCGTTCTGCGTGAGTTTCGCACCAAGAAGTTGGACGGCGTCAACGCCGGCGACAAGCTGGACGCTTCGGTGTTTGCTGAAGGCGAACATGTGGATGTCATCGGTATCAGCAAGGGAAAAGGTTTTGCAGGCGCGGTGAAACGGCACGGCTTTGCCGGCGGTCCGCGCACGCACGGTCAATCCGACCGCCTGCGCGCGCCTGGCTCCTCAGGCTCGACGACAACCCCCGGACGTGTCTTCAAAGGAAAACGTGGTCCTGGTCACATGGGTGATGTTCAGGTCACTTCCTCAAATGTGCTCGTGGCGCTGGTTGACCCCGAACGCAATTTGATCGCAGTGCACGGCTCTGTTCCGGGTCCCAAAGGTGGAACCGTAATCATCAAAGAGGCTCGCAAGCAGTAGCCGGCTTGTGATGAATGGAGAAAGTTATCATGAAAGCAGATGTTTATAACTTACAAGGAGAAAAATCCAGCACGGTTGAACTGCCCGACGAAATCTTCGCGGCAAAAGTTAACGTGGATTTGATGAACCAGGCATACCTGCGCCAACTGGCCAATGCCCGTCTTGGCACGCACAGCACCAAACGCCGCGGTGAAGTCGCCGGCGGCGGCGCCAAGCCCTGGCGTCAAAAAGGTACCGGCCGTGCCCGTCAGGGCAGCACGATTTCCGCCCAGTGGGTTGGAGGCGGACGCATTCACACCCCGAAGCCGCGTGATTACAGCCAGCTGATGCCCAAGAAAATGCGCCGTGCCGCGCTGCGCTCCGCTCTGACCGTAAAAGCGAGTGAAAACGGTTTGGTGCTGGTGAGCGACCTGGCGCTGGCCGAGCCGAAAGCCAGCGTGTTCTCCAAGGCCATCAAAGCCCTGGCTGGCGACGCGCGCACGCTCGTTTTGGTGCCCGATAAAAGTGAAACCTACACAAACGTCCTCAAATCCGGACGCAACCTGGCGGAATCCAAACTGCTGCTTGCGAATTACCTGAATATCCGCGATTTGCTGCAGTATGAAAAAGTTATTATCCCGCTCGCTTCACTTGAAGTGATTAAGAGCTTTTTGGGATAGGAAGGTGAAGCAGAATGAGCAACTCCGTATTTGATATCCTGCGGCGCCCTGTGGTGACAGAAAAATCGCATTACCAGGCTGGCAAGCTGCACCAATATGTGTTTGAAGTCGCCAGCGACGCGACCCGCGAGATGGTGAAGACCGCCGTGGAAACCGCGTTTGATGTGAACGTCCTGCGCGTCAATATCATCAATCTCCCCGCCAAGTCTCACCGCAACTCGCGCACCCGCCGCCTGGCGCTGCGCACCGGTGGGTACAAGAAAGCCATTGTGACTTTGGCCGCGGAAGACAGCATTCCTGTGTTTGAAGGGGTGGAATAATGGCCGTAAAAATTTACAAACCCAAGACTCCTGGTCAGCGCCACCGCACCAGCTACACTTTCGAAGAGATTACGAAGGACCGTCCCGAGCGCAGCCTGATTGTTTCCGGGAAGAAGACTGCCGGCCGCAACTCCCTTGGTCGGATTACCGTCCGCCATCGCGGCGGCGGCTCCAAGCGCCAACTGCGCATGGTCGACTTTTTGCGCGATAAATCCGGCATCCCCGCCAAGGTGAGCGCGATTGAGTATGATCCCAACCGCACCGCCCGCCTGGCGCTGCTGGTCTACGCTGACGGCGAGAAACGCTACATCCTGGCTCCTTTGGGCGTGAAGGTTGGCGATGTGCTCGTTTCGGGCACGCAGGCCGAAATTAAGCCCGGCAATAACCTGCCCCTGGCGAACATCCCGGTTGGCACGACCATCCACGCGATTGAACTGCAGCCCGGGAAGGGCGCCCAGATTGGCCGTTCTGCGGGCACTTCCGCCCAGCTGCTGGCCAAGGAAGGCAAGTACGCGCATGTGCGCATGCCCTCCGGGGAGGTGCGTCTGGTTCTGCAGGAATGCAGCGCGTCTATCGGTCAGGTTGGCAATGTGGACCACAGCAACGTGAAGCTTGGCAAGGCCGGCCGCGCCCGCCATATGGGCCTGCGTCCGGAAGTCCGCGGTACTGCGATGTCCCCCCGGGACCATCCGCACGGCGGCGGTGAAGGACGTTCCTCGATTGGCATGCCCGGTCCAAAGACGCCGTGGGGCAAACCGACCCTGGGATACAAGACCCGCACGAACAAGCGGACAGACCAAATGATCATTCGCCACCGCTCCAAGGCCAAGCGCCGTTAGTAGTGGATGAGAAGCAGAAAAGGACGATAAGATGTCTCGATCATTGAAAAAAGGGCCTTTCGTAGACCCGAAACTTTTGAAACGTATTGAAGAGATGAACGCCAAAGGCGACAAAAAGGTCATCCGCACCTGGAGCCGCGCCAGCACCATCTTTCCCCAGATGGTCGGTCACACCATCGCTGTGCACGACGGGCACCGTCATGTTCCGATCTATGTGACGGACAACATGGTGGGCCACCGCCTTGGCGAATTTGCCCCGACCCGATGGTTCCGCGGGCATGTTCAGGAAAAGTCTACCAAGTGAGGCAGGGATGGCACAGGAAATAAAAGCAAGCTTATCCAACCTCTCAACTTCCGCCCAGAAAGCCCGTCTGGTTGTGGATCTGGTCCGCGGTAAAAAGGTCGTCGATGCCCTGGGCATTCTGAGCCTGACGCCGAATAAAGCAGCCGAACCTGTTCGCAAACTGCTTTACTCCGCGATGTCTAACGCCGAAGAGAATTTTGGCGTCAGCCGGGAAGACCTGGTCGTCTACAAGATTTTCGCAGATGAAGCTCCTACCCGTAAATGGAGATCCTTTGGCGCCCGCGGCCGTTTCAAGCCCCAGCTGCGCCGCAGTTCCCACGTGACCGTGGTTCTGCGTGAGATCGAGTAGGACCGGAGAGAGAGTTAAGGAGAAATTATGGGTCGTAAAGTACATCCAATTGGTTTTCGCCTGGGTATCAACAAACCCTGGTTAGGCCGCTGGTATGCTGAAGGCAGCGATTATACTGAACAGCTGCATCAGGACCTGCGCATCCGCGAGCTGGTGCTGAAAGGCGCCGAACGTGCGGGCGTTTCCGGCGTGGAAATTGAGCGCTATCCCGGCAAGGTGAAGGTATCGCTTCACACCGCTAAACCCGGCGTGCTCATCGGTAAGAAGGGCGAAAGCGTCAAAATTCTGCGTCAGGAGCTGGAAGCTCTGACCGGCAAGAAGGTAGACCTGGACGTAAAGGAAATCAAGAACCCCGACACCGACGCGTATCTGGTCGCCCAGAATATTGCCGGACAGTTGGAACGCCGCATCAGCTACCGCAGGGCCATGAAACGCGCCATTCAACAGGCGCTGCGCCAGGGCGCCGGCGGGATTAAGGTCTCCGTTTCCGGGCGTCTTTCCGGCGCTGAAATGGCGCGGCGGGTTACCCTGCGCGAAGGCCGTGTTCCGCTGCAGACTCTGCGCGCGGACATCGATTTCGCCCGAGCGGAAGCCTCCACCACTTACGGTCAGATTGGTATCAAGGTCTGGATCTATCGCGGCATCGTCATGGGCCTGGCTGAGGAGAAAATCGAAGCCACCGAAGGCGTGTATATCAGCGAGTAATTATTAGGTAATTGTGAGGTAGTGGACTATGTTGATGCCAAAGAGAGTAAAGTACCGCAAGCAGATGCGCGGCCGCATGAAGGGCAAAGCCCAGCGCGGCGTGGAAGTCAGCTTCGGTGATTATGGTTTGAAGTCGCTGGAATGCGGATACCTGACCGCGCGCCAGATTGAAGCCGCCCGCCGGGCCATCGTGCACGAACTTAAGCGCCGCGGCAAGGTGTGGATCCGTGTTTTCCCGGATAAACCTTACACCAAGCGCGCCGCCGAAACCCGCATGGGCAAAGGCAAAGGTTCCGTGGACCATTGGGTAGCCGTAATCCGCCCGGGCAGAGTGATGTTCGAGGTAGGCGGCACGGACGAGGAATCCGCGTTAAAAGCCCTGCAGCGCGCGCGCTATAAGCTTGGGTTCCGCACCAAGATTGTTACGAAAGAATTGGTAGGAGAAGGTTCATGAACACCAAGGAAATAAGAGAACTTTCTACGGAAGAAATTAAGAGTAAGTTGATGGATTCCCGGCAGGAGCTGATGAATATGCGGTTCCAGATGGTGACCGGTCAGCTGACCGACACCAGCCGTTTTAAGGTTACCCGCCGTCAGATCGCGCGTTTTGAAACTATCCTTGCGCAGCGAGAACGTAAAGGGAAGGAAGGTTAAGATGAACAAACGTCGCCGTCTAATCGGTACGGTTACCAGCGCCAAAACGGCCAAGACCGTCAGCGTGGAGGTTTCCCGCACGTATCAGCATCCGCTCTACCACAAAGTGGTGCGCGGCAGCAAAGTTTACAAAGCGCATGATGAGTTGAACTGCAGCGTTGGCGATAAGGTCAGCATTGTGGAATGCGCTCCGCTTTCTGCGACCAAACATTGGATTGTTGAGAAGATCATCAGAGTCGAAGTCCGCGAAGCGGGCGAGCTTGATGATATTTCCGAAGGGGAGGCGGCATGATTCAGCAAGAGGCTCGGTTAACAATTGCAGATAACACCGGCGCCAAAGAACTTCTGGTTATCCATGTGGTTGGCGGAACCCGCCGGCACTATGCCTATGTGGGCGATATCGTCATTGGCACGGTCAAGAGCGCTTCTCCGCAGGCGTCTGTCAAGAAAAGCGAAATTGTCAAAGCCGTGATTGTGCGCGTCAGCAAAGAATACCGCCGTCCGGACGGTTCGAGCATCTGTTTTGATGACAACGCCGCCGTGATTTTGGATAACGACGGAGTGAATCCGCGCGGAACCCGTATTTTCGGCCCGGTCGCACGCGAACTGCGTGAAAAAGGCTTTATGAAAATTGTTTCATTGGCTCCGGAAGTGCTGTAGCCATTGAGTAGGAGTGTTCAGATGAAAATGAAAATACGAAAAGGTGATCAGGTCAAGGTCACCCGCGGTGATGAAAGTGACAAAGGAAAGACCGGCGAGGTCATTCGTGTTTTGCCCAAAGAAGAGCGCGTGGTCGTGCAGGGCGTAAACCTGGTGAAGAAGCATCAGAAGCAGACGCAGTCCGGCAGCAAAACCATCCCGGCAGGGATTCGCGAATTTGAAGCTCCGATTCACATTTCCAACGTGGAACTTGTGAAGCAAGGCGCGGAAAAAGCCGATGGCAAAGCGGAAAAGCCCGGCAGGCCTACCAAAACTGGGGCCAGGAAGGCACCCGCCAAGGCTGTCAGGAAAGAAGCAAAACCCGCCGCCAGGAAGCGCGCAGCCGACAAGCCCGCCGACGATAACAGCGGCTCAGGCAAATAAGGCGCAGGTGAGAAGCAATGAATAAACTACAGGAACAATACAAGAACGAAATCGCGCCGGCTCTGTTCAAGGAACTGGGGTTGAAGAACGTGATGCAGACACCCAAGATCGTTAAAGTGGTGGTCAACATCGGCGTCGGGGAAGCGCTGGACAATCCGAAAGCGCTGGAAGCCGCCGTGAGCGACATGACGGCCATCACCGGTCAGAAGCCGGTTGTAATCGCAGCCAAGAAAGCGATTTCCAACTTCAAGCTGCGCGAAGGGCGCCAGATTGGCGTGAAAGTTACCCTGCGCGGTGAGAAGATGTGGGCTTTTCTGGATCGTTTGATCAACATCGCGCTGCCGCGCGTCCGCGACTTCCGCGGAATTTCCGCGGATGCGTTTGATGGACGCGGCAACTACACCTTGGGTCTGCAGGAACAGTTGATTTTCCCTGAGATTCAATATGACAAGATTGACAAAGTCCGTGGGATGGAAGTAAGCATCGTGACAACGGCTGAGAATGACGATCACGCGCGGCAGCTGCTCAGCAAGTTCGGCATGCCCTTCAGGAAAGGAAACTAATGGCTAAAAAGTGTATGAAGTACCGCGAAATGCGACGCGAATACCCCAATCAGGTGGTCAACCGCTGCCGGATTTGTGGGAGACCGCGCGGATATATGCGCAAGTTTGGTCTTTGCCGAATTTGTTTCAGAGAACTGGCACTTCAGGGAAAAATCCCTGGTGTTAAGAAATCATCCTGGTAATTTGGCCTGGAGGGAGTAACATGACTATTTCAGATCCAATTGCCGATATGTTAACCAGAATCCGCAATATCGCCATGGCCGGACAAAGCCTGGTGGTGATGCCGAATTCCAAAATCAAGGAAGAAGTCGCCCGCATTTTGCAGGAAGAAGGCTACCTTGAGAGCTATGAAGTTGTCGATGGAAAAGCCAACGGCAGCAAGGTTTTGCGCCTGAAGCTGAAGTACATCGGCGAACGCCGCCACCGCCGTCCGATTATTACCGGCCTGCAGCGGGTAAGCACTCCCGGCTGCCGCGTGTACACCTCCCGGGACGAAATCCCGTGGGTACTTTCCGGCATCGGTATCGCGATTTTGTCAACCCCCAAGGGGATCATGACCGGTCAGCGCGCCCGCAAGGTTGGGGTCGGCGGCGAGATCCTCTGCAAGATTTGGTAGGAGCATAAAATGTCGCGAATCGGTAGATTACCCATCGCCATTCCTGCCGGCGTTGAGGTCAAAATTGAAGGAAATAAAGTTTCTGTTAAGGGTCCGCTCGGACAATTGGAGCAGGAATTTTCTTCAGAAATTGGCATCAAGCTGGAAGATGGCCATTTGATTATTGAACGACCTAATGATGAACCGCGCGTGCGCGCTTTGCACGGCACCACGCGCGCGCTGCTGAACAATATGGTCAACGGCGTTTCCAAAGGTTTCGAACGCGTCCTGGAAGTCAACGGTGTTGGCTACCGCGCGGAACTGAACGGGAAGGACCTGGTCCTCAACGTGGGTTATTCCCATCCCGTCACGTATCCCGCGCCGGAAGGCATTACCTTTGAGGTGGAGACCAAAACCCGCCTGGTGAAGGTGAAAGGTCGGGACCGACAGCAGGTGGGGCAAGTTGCATCGAACCTGCGCGAGATTCGTCCGCCTGAGCATTACAAAGGTACAGGGATCCGCTATCAGGGTGAGGTTGTGAAACTGAAGGCTGGCAAGGCTGGAAAGACCGGTAAGTAGAGGTAAAGACTATGGCAAATAAATCAAGAAACGCAGCTCGATTACGCCGTCACACGCGGGTCCGCAAGAAGGTTTTCGGAACTCCGGAACGCCCACGCTTGAATGTGTACCGCAGCATTACTGAGATTTACGCGCAGGTGATTGATGATCACAGCGGGACGACCCTGGTCTCCGCCTCAACTGTAGACACCCTTCTGCGGGACGCGGTCAAAGGCAAGCCCAAGGCCGAACAGGCTGTACTGGTAGGCGAGGAAATTGCCAGGCGGGCGCTTGCCAAAGGCATTAAGTCCGTCGTGATGGATCGCGGTGGTTATTACTATACCGGCCGCGTAAAGGCTCTGGCTGACGGCGCGCGCAAGGGCGGTCTGGAATTTTAAGCTGAGGAAATGATGGAAGATTATCAAAACGAAGAAACTACTCTCGATGAACGCGTAATCGACATCGCCCGGGTTGCCAAGGTTGTTAAAGGCGGTCGCAGGTTCTCCTTCCGCGTTACGCTCGTGGTGGGCGATAACAACGGAAAAGTTGGCCTGGGCATCGGCAAAGCTGGCGCAGTCTCGGACGCGATGCGCAAAGCGACGGAGCATGCCCGCAAGAATATGCATGAGGTCAGCTTGCTGGGTACGACCATTGCCCACGAAGTTACCGGCACCCAAAGCGGCGCCAAAGTTTTGCTCAAGCCCGCTTCCCCCGGGACCGGCGTGATTGCGGCTGGCGGCGTGCGCGCTGTTTGCGAAGCCGCAGGCATTAAGGACATTCTGACCAAATCCATGGGCAGCAACAATATGCTCAATATCGTTCAGGCTACCTTCGATGCGCTCGGTCAACTAAAGTCCCCCCAGACTGTGGCCGCTGAACGCGGCAAGGATGTCGCGGACGTGACACCTTTCTGGGAGCGGAGGAAGCATGGCTAAACAAACCAAAAAAAGCAGCAGAGTGCGCGTCACTCTGAAGAAGAGCGGCACGGGCTATCCTGTCCGCCAGAAAGCGACCCTCAAGGCGCTGGGTTTCCATCATGTGAACCAGGTTGTGGAACATGAGGATTCTCCCGCGCTGCGTGGGATGCTCACGAAGGTCTCCCATCTGGTTGAGATTGAAACAGTGAATGAGGAGAAGTAATGCAACTACATGACTTAAAACCCAATGAGGGTTCCAAGAAACTGCGCAAACGCGTTGGGCGCGGCCACGGCAGCGGCTCCGGAAAAACTTCCGGGCGCGGCATCAAAGGCCAAAACTCCCGCAACGGCGGCGGTGTCCGTCTGTATCACCAAGGCGGCAACCTGCCTCTGTTCCGCAAACTGCCTTTCCTGCGCGGTGAGGGTTTCAGCCCGCTGAACCGCGTGCGCTATGCCGAGGTGAACCTGGACGCCCTGCACGGCTTTGCCGCGGGCGCTGAAGTGACCCCCGAAGCGCTGGCAGAAGCCGGCCTGCTTAAGGATAAGAACAAACCTATCAAGCTGATGGGACGGGGCGATGTGAATGTTGCCCTGAGAATCAAAGTGCACAAAGTGACCGATGGCGCCCGCCAGAAGATTGAAAAAGCAGGCGGCAGCGTGGAAACGATCGCGTTGGCATAGGCCAAAAGGAGCAAAACCTCATGAAACGGTCGTCATGGCGCTTTCTGTGGAAATCTGAAGATATTCGCAATAAGCTGTTGATTACGCTGCTGCTGCTGGCGATTTACCGCCTGGCGGCAAATATCCCCGTACCCGGTATCGACAGGGCTACGGTAGCGGCGTTAACCACTCTGAAAGGCACGCAAGGCAACCTGATCAATCTGCTGGATATGTTGAGCGGCGGCGCGGTCTCCAATTTCTCGATCCTGGCGATGGGCGTCTATCCTTATATTACCGCTCAGATTATTTTGCAGCTTCTCCAGCCGGTTATCCCTGCGCTGGAAAAGAAAATGCAGGATGATCCCCGCGAAGGCCGTATCTGGATGGAAAAATGGACGGTCATTCTGACTATCCCTATGGCGCTGCTCTCCGCCTTTGGCCAGATTAACATCTTCAATCAGATGCTCGGCAGCTCCATTATTACCAACTGGGGTTTCACCGCCGGAAAGCTCATGCCCACGCTTACCGCGATTTTCGCGATGGTGGCTGGCACCATGCTTGGCGTGTGGATTGGCCAGCTTATCTCCGAGTTTGGTCTGCGCAACCAAGGCTTATCGCTGATTATTTTCAGCGGTATCGTTTCCCGATTGCCGCAGTCTTTACTTAAGATGATTTCCAGCAAGGAATCCTGGTGGATGATCTTCATCGTGGTCATTATCCTGATCATCACCATCTTCGCGATTGTGTACGTCCAGCAGGGGCGGCGCAACGTTCCGGTGATGTTCCCCGGACGCAGAATTGGAAACCGCATGTCTATGCCGGTGCGCAGCAACCTGCCGCTGATGGTGAACATGGCCGGCATGATCCCGATTATCTTTGCCCAGTCCTTCCTGACGTTTCCGGCGATTCTGGCTTCGTTCTTTTTGAACTCAAAAACAGCCTGGCTGGCCAAGTCGGCGAATTGGGTGACGGGTGCTTTTGGCGCGGAAGCCGCCTGGTATCCGGTAATGTTCTTTGTGCTGGTGGTGTTGTTTACCTATTTCTATACGGACGTGATGTTCACACAGCAAAACTACGGCGATAACCTGAAGAAACAAGGCGCGCAAATTCCGGGCGTCGTGCGCGGAAAACCCACGCAGGACTACCTGACCCGCGTGCAGCGCAGAATTACGCTGCCCGGTGCCTTCTTCCTTGGTTTCGTCGCGGTGATGCCTTATTTGTTCAGCGCCGTCGTTCCGGCAGGAAGCTCAGCGACGCTGCTGCTTTCCTCCTCCGGTCTGCTGATTGTGGTTGGTACCGTACGTGAAACCGTCCAACTGATTGAAACTGAACTGCGCATGCACGGTTATGACGACAGGCTGATTAATAGCTGAGGTTGAGATGAATGAGAAGGCGACTTACATCGTCATGTTAGGTCCTCCCGGGGCCGGCAAAGGCACCCAGGCTAAGGTGATTGCTGAAAAGCTCGGCCTGGTGCACGTCTCCAGCGGGGATTTGTTCCGCGAGAATTTGAGCCGGCAAACCGATCTGGGCAAACTGGCGCAGACCTACATGACCAAGGGCGAATTGGTGCCGGATGACGTTACCATCGCGATGGTCAAAGAACGCCTCTCCCGACCGGACTGTGCTTCAGGCGCGGTGCTGGACGGTTTCCCCCGTACGCCCGCGCAAGCCGAAGCCTTGAACGGCATTCTGGCGGAAATGAACGGAAAAATTGACCTTGTGCCCTTGATTAATGTGCCCGACCAAGTCCTGGTTGAGCGCCTGAGCGGCAGATGGATGAGCCCCAGCGGGCGCGTTTACCACGCGCTTTACAACCCGCCCAAGGTTCAATGGCTTGATGATGTGGACGGCAGCCCGCTTTATCAGCGCGATGACGACAAACCGGAAACGGTGCAGCACCGCATTGACGTGTACAAAGCGCAAACCGCCCCGCTGATTGATTTCTTCCAGGCGGCCGGCGTTCTGGTTGAAGTGGATGGGACACAGGATATTGACAGGGTTACCGAAGATATCCTGAACGCGATTGGTTCGGGCTGCTGATGGAAGGAAGTCTTAACATCAAATCTGCGGCGGAAATCGCGATTATGCGCGAAGCCGGCCGGATTAACGCAGAGGCGCTCGAAGCCGCGAAAGCAGCCATCGCGCCGGGAGTGACAACGGCGGAACTGAACGAAGTCGTCGAAGCTGTCCAGCGCAGATATGGAGTGTATTCGCCCTTTAAAAATTACCCGGGTCCCTACCCGTTTCCGGCCAGCATCTGCGCCAGCGTGAACGAAGAGATGGTGCACGGCATTCCGGACAAACGCAAGTTGAAAGAGGGCGATATCATCTCGATTGACTGCGGCACGGTTTATCAGGGGTTTGTGGGCGATTCAGCTTTTACGGTCGGCGTAGGAGAAATTTCCTCGCAAGCCCAGCGGCTGATAGAGGTCACAAAACAAGCCCTGGACGCGGGGATTGCCCAGATGGTGCCCGGCAATCATCTCGGGGATATCGGCGCGGCTGTGGAAAGCCTGGTGCTGAAGCACGGCTTCCACGTGACCCATTTGTACACGGGGCACGGAGTGGGTCGGGAGATGCACGAGAGTCCGCTGGTGCCGAATTACGGCCAACCCGGGCAGGGCATGCTGCTGCGGGAAGGGATGACGCTGGCGATTGAGCCGATGGTTCTGGTCGGGACGCGTTATACGCGCGAACTGAAGAATCAGTGGACAGTGATTTCGCGGGACCGCTCGCTGACTGCGCACCAGGAACACACGGTGGCAATTACGGCGAACGGGCCGGAAATTTTGACGCGTTTATGAAAAAACAGGTCTTGCCAAGAGACTGAAGAGAAGATATAATAGAATCTTTGCGGATAAGCATAAGGAGTTACTGATGAAAGTGTCAGCTTCAATTAAAAAGCGCTGTGGAAAGTGCAAGATCGTCAAACGCGACGGTCGGCTCTATGTTATTTGTACCAACCCAAGACACAAACAGCGACAAGGATAAGGAATCATACAATGGCTCGTATAGAAGGTGTTGACCTCCCGCGTAATAAACGCATTCAGATTGGTTTGCGCTACATTTATGGTATCGGCCCAAAAACCGCCGATGAAATCCTGGCAGCGACCGGGGTGGATCCTGACATCCGTGTCAAGGACCTGCCCGAGAACGAAGTGTCCAAGCTGCGTGATTATATTTCCCAGAACCTGAAGGTTGAAGGCGATCTGCGCCGCGAGGTTCAGATGAATATTAAACGTCTGGTGGAAATCGGTTGTTACCGCGGTCTGCGCCACCGCCGAAATCTGCCGACTCGCGGTCAGCGCACGCGTACCAACGCGCGCACCCGTAAGGGTCCCAAGAAGACCGTTGCCGGCCGCGGCCGCCGCCGTGGAGCGACCAAGAAGTAGCATTGAACTGGCAGCCTGAGCCTGGAGAAGGGTTTCCTTTCTCCCCTGCGGCTACTTCAGGCTTTTGGCTTGCCGGACAAGAAGAGATTGAGTGAGGAAGAATTATGGCTAAACAAGCACGCACAGCACGACGAACGACCAGTGCCCGCAAAGTAAAACGCCAGGTATCGACGGCGCAGGTGCATGTCTACGCGTCTTTTAATAACACCATCGTAACGGTGACCGACCTGCAGGGCAACACCCTGTGCTGGGGGAGCTCCGGAAGCGCTGGGTTTAAAGGTTCGCGCAAGAGCACGCCTTTCGCTGCCAGAATGGCTACGGAACAGACCATCAAGACCGCTCAAACCATGGGCGTGCAGGAGGTGGAGCTGTTTGTGAAAGGTCCTGGTCCCGGCCGCGAAGCCGCCATTCGTGCTGTCCAATCCCTGGGTATCAAGGTTCGCCTGATATCCGATCTGACGCCGGTTCCGCATAACGGCTGCCGGCCGCCAAAACGCCGCCGCGTGTAGTATTTGAAAAAGGAAAATTGATTATGGCAAGATACACTGATCCAGTATGTCGTTTGTGTCGGCGCGAGGGCGAGAAGTTGTTCCTGAAAGGGGAACGCTGCTTCTCACCGAAATGCGCTTTTGAAAAACGCGGTTATCCGCCTGGAATGCATGGAAAAATGAGCTCCGCGCGGCCCGGCCGCGAATCCGACTATGCCAAGCAGCTGCGTGCCAAACAGAAGGCACGCCGGGTGTACGGCATCTATGAACGCCAGTTCCGCCGCTTCTACGGCCAGGCCCTGAAAATGCGCGGGCTGACCGGGAACAACCTGCTGCAGATTCTGGAAACACGTCTCTCCAACGTAGTCTACCGTCTTGGTTTTGCCGCCAGCCGTCCGCAGGCCCGTATTCTGGTGTCCCACGGTCACTTTTTGGTGAACGGCGAACGCGCGGACATTCCGTCCTATGGAGTTTCCGTTGATGATGTCATCTCTGTACGAGAAAAGTCCCGTGATACCATCTATTTCAAAAACCTGCGGGAAGAAGCGGAAGGCAGAACTGTACCGGGTTGGCTGGCGCGTGATATGACCAACCTGAGCGGCAGAATGCTGCGCTTGCCTGAGCGTGTTGAAATTGACGGTAACCTCAACGAACAGCTGATCGTTGAATATTATTCGCGCTAATCACCGATTTATTCAGTCTCTCGAATCAAGAGACTGGCGGAGGGGCTAACCGTGAGTGGAAGAAATGATATGGTAACACCAAAAGTAGAAGGTAAAAAACAGAGCCGTGAGACCGGGCAGTTCACGATCAGCCCGCTGGAACGCGGTTTCGGAATTACCCTTGGAAACGCAATTCGCCGCGTTTTGCTTTCCTCCTTGGAAGGCGCGGCAATCACCGCTGTGCGCATTACGGATGTGATGCATGAGTTCAGCACGATTCCCGGCGTCCGCGAAGACGTTATCCAGGTGATGCTGAACCTGAAGCAGATCCGCATGAAGCTTTACGATGTGGATACGGCGCACCTCCAGTTGGACGTGCGCGGAGAAGGCACCTACACCGCCGCAGATATTATCTGCCCGCCGGAAGTTGAAATTATCAACCCGGACCTGTACCTTTTCAGCATCACCGACAACGCGGCGCATGTGGAAATGGAATTCACGGTCGAACGCGGACGCGGGTACATGCCCGCTGGCGAACGCGCGGAGCGCCTGCCTATCGGCGTTTTGCCGGTAGACGCGATTTTCTCCCCGGTGCGGCGCGTCAATTGGTCCGTCACCAACGCGCGCGTTGGTCACAACACCAATTACGACAAGCTGAACCTGGAAATCCATACCGACGGCACAGTTCCTCCGGAAGTGGCTCTGCAGAGCGCGGTGGACCTGCTGATCCGTCAGTTCAGCTTCATTAGCGGCACCAGCGGGGATATGCTGGAAAGCGAAGTCGAAGTTGAAGAAGCCGACCATATGGGCGGCATTGAAGCAGCCGAGACCCCCATCGAGGCACTTGATTTGACCGTGCGCGTGTACAACGCCCTGAAGCGCACCGGCGTCTCCTCCGTACGCGATGTGCGTGAGATGCTTGCCAAAGGCGAAAACCACATGCTCTCCATCCGAAACTTTGGCGAGAAGAGCCTGGTCGAATTAAGAGCCAAAATGATCGAAAAAGGCTACCTAAAAGAAGAAAAAGCGGAGTAGTTAGTTATGCGACATCAGGTAAAAGGATATCGCCTTGGCAGAAGCGGCGGGCACCGCACAGCCATGCGCAAGACGATGATTATGCAATTATTTGAACACGAAAAGATTCAGACCACGCTGGCAAAAGCAAAGTCCATTCAGCCCGACGCTGAAAAGATGATTACCCTTGCCCGCAACAGCCTGAGCGCGAGCGAAGTTGAAAAGCTGAACGCCCGCCGCCAGATTTCGGCTGAACTTGGAAATGCCAGCGCAGACACCGTGAAGAAGCTGTTTGACGACATCGCTCCGCGTTTCAAGACCCGCCCGGGCGGCTATACCCGCCTGCTTAAACTTGGGCCCCGCCTCGGCGACAATGCGGAAATGGTCCTGCTTGAACTCGTTTCCGAGTAACGCGGCATGAAGGGTTTTCGCCTTTCAGGCCCTGGAAGTTGAAAGGCATGGCACATTACAAACTTATTCTCGCTTACGAAGGCAGCGCATACCACGGCTTTCAGCGGCAGCAGAACAGGCACAGCGTGCAGGCCGAGTTTGAAAGCGCCCTGCGCAAGTTGGGATGGCAGGGCCGGGCAGTCATGCCCGCCGGCCGAACCGACAGCGGCGTCCACGCCCGGGGGCAGGTTATCAGCTTTTCCCTGGACTGGAAGCACGGCACGGAAACGCTGGTTACCGCGCTGAACGCTCACCTGCCCGCGGATATCGCTGTGCAGGCCGCCGAAGAAGTGCCGCTGGCTTTCCATCCGCGGTACGACGCACTGAGCCGCACGTACCGCTACCAGGTTTACGCGCAGCGCGCGCGTAACCCGCTGGTGGACCGCTTTAGCTGGCGCTTGAATTGCATGCCGGACCTGGAGAAGATGAACCGCGCAGCCGGGCTTTTGGTCGGTGAACACGACTTCCGGGCATTTGGTAAGGCGCTGAAGGAGGATGCCACCACCATGCGTAAGGTTTTCAGCGCGGAGTGGCAGGGCGGCAGCCAGGAGGCAGCCTTTGACATCTGCGGTAACGCTTTTTTGTACCATATGGTGCGCCGAATTGTGTTCATCGTCGTGCAAATCGGGCTGGGGAACCTGCCCGAGGAAATCGTAAGCCGAGGTCTGGAAAGCGGCGAAACAGGGATTGTCAGCCTGGCGCCTGCCCGGGGATTGACCCTGTGGGAAGTCGCTTATCCGGAGGATGGTCGGAAATAAGCTCCGGCGTGAAACGCCAGAGTGTGGATTTGATAAAACGGAGAAAGTAACAGTGGAAAAAACATACGTTCCTAAAGGACAAACTGTCGGTGAGTGGTATCTCGTGGATGCTGCCGGCGAAACGTTGGGCAGACTCGCGACCCGCATCGCCGTGTTGTTGACGGGCAAGCACCGCGCGGACTATACCCCCGGTGTGGTTCTGAATGACCATGTGGTGGTAATCAATGCCGCGCAGATTACTTTTAATCAGACCCGTGCTGAAGAAAAGAAGTACTATCGTCATTCGCTCTACCCGGGCGGTCTGAAGTCTGTCACGATCAAGCGTCAGATGGAAGTAAAGCCGGAGGCGGTCATTCGCGCGGCAGTGCGCGGTATGCTGCCCAAGAACCGCCTGACGGTGCGCTATCTGGCCAACCTGAAAATCTATGCCGGTCCCGAGCACCCGCACGAGGCGCAGGACCCCAAACCGATTTCGGAATAATTAAAGAGGTATTATGGCACAATATTTTGAAGCTGTTGGACGACGAAAAGAAAGCACCGCCCGCGTCCGCATAACCGCAGGCAGCGGCGTGTTCACCGTCAACGAGAAGCCACTGGATGCGTACTTCCCCCGCACCGGCGACGCTCCCATGATTCTGAAGGCGCTGGAAGCAGCCGGGCAAAACCCCTCCCTGACCGATGTAACGGTCAAGGTGGAAGGCGGCGGCGTCAGCGGTCAGCGCGACGCAGTCAAGCTCGGCCTTGCCCGCGCCCTG